>CALJJR010000135.1 GCA_937973905.1 uncultured Arenicella sp.
GGATGTTCTAGCAAAAACGAATCATGACCAAAGGGCGATTCGATTTCGGCGTAGCTCACATTTAAGTTGTTGGTATGCAAAGCACGCACAATCTCCTGCGATCGTTCGGGTATGAAGCGCCAATCGCTGGTGAAAGAAACCACCAAAAAATTTGCTGTTGCTGATGCAAGCGCGGCGGCAAGATTCCCGTCATGTGCTGACGCTGGGTCAAAATAATCCAGCGCTTTGGTCATTAGCAAATAAGTGTTTGCATCGAAGGTGTTGACGAAGCGTTGGCCTTGATAACGTAAGTAACTCTCGACTTCGAATTCTGGGTTGTAGGCGTACTCCAATCGTTGTTTTTCTCGTAAGGAGCGACCAAATTTTTGCGCCATTAGATCATCAGAGAGATACGTCATATGCCCAAGCATGCGCGCTATGCGCAAACCACGTGCGGGGGTCACATCATGCTGGTAATAATTTCCGTCATGAAAATCTGGGTCAGTGCGGATAGCTTGCCGAGCTACGTCGTTAAAGCCAATGTTTTGGGCGCTTAACTTGGCCGCTGAGGCGATGATGAGTGCATGTTGTATTCGCTCTGGGTGTCGAATCGACCATTCAAGAACCTGCATACCGCCAAGGCTCCCGCCTACGGCTGCAGCCCAAGTTTTTATGCCTAGATGATCCGCCAGCTGGCATTGACTGGTTACCCAGTCGCAGACCGTCACAATTGGGAAGTCGGGACCAAAGGGTTGCTTGGTTTTTGGGTTGATGCTCGCTGGCCCAGTGCTGCCATTGCAGCCACCAATATTGTTGCTGCAAACCACGAAAAATTTCCGCGTGTCTACTGGCTTGCCAGGGCCGATTAAAGTGTCCCACCAACCTAGTGACTTTTCTTTGTTGGCATGAGTGCCTGCCGCATGGTGATCGCCACTCAGTGCGTGACAAATTAGGATCGCGTTGTCGGCATTGGCGTTTAATTTCCCGTAGGTCTCATAGGTCAGATCATAGCCATCGAGCACGCCGCCACTTTCCAATTGCAGCCGTTGGTCGAAGCGGATTGTGCTTGGTGACACATCTCCGACCGAGCCTGCATTTAAAGGTGCAGAAGACATGACGGAATTAATTCTTACCGACTTCTTGCAGGTCGGTGAATGTCATTAAATAAAACACTGGTATAACCAAGGGCAGGTTTGATTTAAAAATTGCAAACCAAGCTGGAGCAAGATAATTACAAAGATGGGCGAGATGTCCAAACCAGCAATCGGTGGAATGAGCCTTTGAAATGGCGCCATGATGGGCTGCGCGATTGACTGCGCAACGGTCACCAAAGGGTGCGCTGAGTATGGGTTAATCCAACTGGCGATGATGCTCACGATTATTGCGGCAAAAAACAGATATACGCTGCACCTTAGTACCTCGAAGATTGAGAAAACCACTAAGTTTAGAATTGGCGGCACGCCACCCTGAATTAAAACCAGAAGCGTAGTTTTGAGTGCAGCAATTAAGAGCGCGAGCACAATAGTGGCAGTATCGACTAGGCCGATACTTGGCAAAACACGCCGCAAAGGCACAACAACAGGATTGGTAGTAGTGATCAAAAAATGCCCCACTTGATTGCGAAAATTAGCCCGCACCCATTGCATCCAAAACCGGAGCAGCACTACATATAGTGCGAGCCCAACAAGTGCTTCTACCAAATAGCTACTGGCGTTAATAAGGTAATTCATAAGGGAGTCGTTGTGTTTTTACTAGGCGCCAAGTTCATCGGCGAGCTGTGCAGCGCGTTCGCTCGCTGCGGCAACTGCTGCTTCGATAGCTGAGGGTACACCATGTTGACGTAAAGCGGCTACTGCCTGTTCGGTTGTTCCGCCCGGCAACAGCATATCTTCGATCATCTGTGGAAGTTCTTTCTCGCTGTGGGCGATCATGCCGGCGGTGCCGCGCGCTGTTTGTAAAGCCAGGGTCTTGGCCGCAGACGCAGACATGCCGCGCTTGACTGCCGCTTCGATCATGCTTTGAACGAACAGCATAAAGTATGCTGGGCCGCTACCGGACAGGGCCGTTACTAAATCCAAGTCCGATTCGTTCTCTACCCATGCGATTTCGCCTATGGCTTGAAAAATGCCGTTGACGAGTGATTTTTGGTTCTCACTAACGCCATCGAAGGCAAACAATCCTGTCACTCCTTCGCCAATCACCGAAGGCGTATTTGGCATGCTACGCACAATACTGGTGTCATCTCCACACCAAGCGCGTAGAGAAGCGCATCGAATTCCAGCGGCAACCGAGATGACGAGAGGCTTGCGTTCGATAAACGGCCCTTTTAGGGGTTCTAGCACCGCTTCCAATATTTGTGGTTTCACCGATAAGATTACGATGTCGCAGTCACTCACAAGCTCTTCATTACTCCTGGCCGCTGTCACCCCATAACGATCAACTAATGTAGCCAGTTTTTCTTGGCCGCGATTGGATACCATGATTTGCTCGTATCCGTTATTTTTGAGGCCACCAACTATGGCGGCCGTCATATGCCCACCGCCGATGAAGCCGATTGAGTTTTGCATGAGAAGATTTTTGCGTGTCTGCGTAAGGGTTCTATTGTATGTGGCTAGCGGCTCGGCACCAACTAATTACGCGTACCAAAAAGATCAGAGCCGATGCGAACCATAGTGCTGCCCTCTGCTATCGCCGCTTCCAAATCACTCGACATGCCCATTGACAGAGTGTCTAAGCCGAGCTCATGTTGCTGATTGCAATGCGCGAGTAATTCGCGGGCCGCTGCAAATGGCTTGCGCTGCTGGCTAACATCCGTTCTGGCTTTTGGAATAATCATGAAGCCGCGCAACTTTAGGTTTGGCAATTCGCTAATTTGCCGGCACACGTCAGCAGCCTCGTAAGTGGTAATACCGGCTTTGCTCGCCTCGTCGTCTATGTTGATTTGTATCAAGATTTGTATCTGCTTACCAGTCGGGCATTGCTGTGCGAGACGATTGGCAATTTTTAAGCGATCAACACTATGTACCCAATCAAAATGTTGCGCGATCAATGCGGTCTTATTTGACTGAATTTGGCCTATGTAATGCCACTGAGCGTGCTGATCTGGCAATTGCTCTTTCATGGCGATGGCTTCTTGTAAGTAGTTATGGCCAATATGGTTGAGGCCGGCGTCAAGGAAGGCGCCAACCATTTCGACAGGTTGTTGCTTTGCGGCGCCAACCAACGCAACCTCATGACGTTGGCGGCCCGCGTTGCTGGCAGCAGAATTGATCCGCGCTTGCATGGCAGAGAGCCGCTGCGCCGCGTAATCGTTGTCATTCATCGTGATTTTCTGGTTATACTTAAGAAAAAGTTTAACTGTGTGTGCGTAGCTTATTGATTGCACTGCAAAAATACTCCTAAGCAAGAGCACATGACTCAACTATAGCATTCCGAGTCTAGCGTCTAAGTTAAAGAATTGAATAAAGTCTGTATTGGCGATCAACTAACGTGAAGAGCCGTTGTGAGAGCTAACTTTAGAAAAGAGTACGTAGAATAATAAAACCAAGGTAGAGAAGTATGGATATCGCCGAGCTATTGGCTTTTGCGCAGAAAAACAAAGCATCCGATTTGCATTTATCGGCGGGCTTACCTCCGATGATTCGCGTTGATGGGGACATGAAGCGGATAAATCTGCCCACGTTGGATGATGAGACGGTCTTAAAGATGATTCTCGACATCATGAACGACAATCAACGCAAAACCTACGAAGAAAATCTCGAAGTGGATTTTTCGTTTGAGATACCTAATGTCGCACGCTTTAGGGTTAACGCGTTTAATCAAGATCGTGGCCCAGCGGCGGTGTTCAGAACGATTCCGTCGGTGGTATTGAGCTTGGAAGATCTCGATGCTCCGTTAGTGTTTAAAGAGATTTGCCAAAAACCGCGAGGTTTGGTGTTAGTAACCGGCCCAACGGGCTCTGGTAAATCCACGACTCTCGCCGCGATGGTTGATTTCATCAACGAGAAGAGCCGCATGCATATCTTGACGGTTGAAGATCCAATCGAATTTGTGCATCAAAGCAAAAAGTCTCTGATCAATCAACGTGAGCTGCACGAAAATACGCACTCGTTTGAAAACGCCTTACGGTCCGCCTTACGTGAAGACCCTGATGTGATCTTGGTTGGCGAGCTTCGAGATCTTGAGACCATTCGTTTGGCGATGACTGCTGCCGAAACGGGTCACTTGGTAATGGGTACTTTGCACACCACATCAGCGCCAAAAACCATCGATCGTATTGTTGATGTATTCCCCGCCGAAGAAAAATCGATGGTTCGATCTATGTTGTCAGAATCGATCCAAGCAGTTATTGCGCAAACCTTACTTAAGCGCGTTGGCGGCGGACGAATCGCGGCGCACGAAATTATGATTGGTACACCTGCAATTCGAAACTTGATTCGTGAGGACAAGATTGCGCAAATGTATTCAATGATCCAAACCGGTCAGTCAGAAGGCATGCAAACTCTGGATCAGTGTTTAGAGAATCTAGTGCGCGACAGATTGATTACGTCGGGTGATGCGCGTCGTCGCGCGGTCGACAAATCTAAATTTATGTAGTCCGAGTTTTACGACTCGCCGAGGAGAACCTCTATGTACAAAATGGCCGACCTATTGCGCGCGATGATGGTTAAGAATGCATCTGATCTATTCATTACCGCGAACGCCACCCCCAGTTTTAAAGTCGATGGCAAAATTTTCCCAATTGCAGGCGATCCGCTAACGGGAAAAGATTCGCAAGAGCTTTGCTACAGCATTATGAATGAGGAGCAGCGGCGGATTTTTGAAGGCGAGAAAGAATGTAATTTCGCTATCCACCCAAAACAAATCGGTCGATTCCGCGTCAACGTTTTTATTCAACAAGACAATGTCGGCATGGTCTTACGCGCCATTAAAACGCAAATTCCAACCGTTGAAGAATTGATGATTCCAGCGGTGCTGAAAAAAATGATCATGCGCAAGCGTGGTCTGTTGATCTTTGTAGGTGGTACCGGTACTGGTAAGAGTACCTCGATGGCGGCCTTGGTTGATTACCGTAACCGCAATGCGCAAGACCACATTGTTACGATCGAAGATCCAATCGAATACCTGCATACACATAAAAAATCGATTATCACCCAACGTGAAGTAGGGGTTGATACCGACTCATTCGAAATTGCTTTGATCAATGCGATGCGGCAAGCGCCCGATGTGATTCAAATTGGTGAGATTCGTACCAGAGAAACCATGGACGCGGCGATTGTGTTTTCTGAAACCGGTCATTTATGTATCGCAACCTTGCACGCGAACAACTCGTATCAAGCACTTGATCGGATATTCAACTTCTTTCCTTCTGATCGGCGTGACCAATTGGCGATGGATCTATCGCTGAATTTATATGGGCTGGTTTCCCAGCGCTTGTTGCCGATAAAAGGTAAAGAGGGTCGGGTGCCAGCTGTGGAAGTCATGATTAACAGCCCAATGATTGCCGATATGATTAAGGATCACCGCATTGACGAGATTCGCTCTGCGATCGAGCGTTCAACTGAATGGGGCATGCAGACTTTTGACCAGTCGTTGTTCTCACTGCATGAGCACGATCTCATCACCTATGAAGACGCAATAAAAAATGCAGAGTCTGAAAACGATCTACGTTTAGCGATCAAACTGCGTGGCAAAGACGCAGCCAAAACGGAATTCGGTGAAACCCTAGCTGGTGTAGGCGTCGAAGACGACGACTACGATTATTAGTAGATAGAGCCGCGAAACCTCGATGGTTGCTGTTAATGCGAACCATTGCGGAATAGCGCCCGCGGCGAATCAAACAGACATAAAAGTCGAGTCCTGGATAATCGGTGATAGCGAGGACTAACCCGGAATAGCGCCCGCGGCGAATCAAACAGACATAAAAGTCGAGTCCTGGATAATCGGTGATCGCGCGGCCCATCACAGAAAAGCGCCTGCGGCGAAAAGAACAGACATAAAAGTCGAGTCCTAGATAGTCGGTGACAACGAGGACTAACCCGGAATAAAAAAAACCTTCTGGAGGGGTTGGGATCTCCAGAAGGTTTAAAAATAAGGGATTTATACCCCCCAATGACTCGAATCTAAAACACGGGTTGGAGTTGTTTTAAATTCGAGGCAAACTTATAGCAGGCGAGTACGGTGATTATCCCTGAGCATCCACTATGTTTGCGTACGCAAACCGGTACCCCCTGAAAACCCAATACAGCCTTGCTTTTCTTTCCCCTTGGTATTCTTGCAAAGAGAAGTCGACATCTTCTCTGTATAAAACTTTTCCGCAGCATCCTATGGGACATCTCTGCAGCGATTAAAAGTACCTGTTTCGATCATTCCCTGCAATCCCAAGCGGTGAAAAAAACCTAGAATTTGCTCATTTTATAGACATCTTGTTAAAAATCATCGAGTCTCTTCACTTGATCGCGAACAAGTGTTAAGTAACTGGCGCCAAATAAATTGAAGTGATTTAAAGCGTGATAGAGATGGTACAGCGGTTTGCGTCGCTCCGCATCGGCATGGAGAGGCAAAGTAGCGTTATAAGCCTCGTAAAACGATCGAGAGAACTCGCCAAACAATTCTGTCATTGCCAGGTCAGTTTCGCGGTCACCGAAGTATGGAGCAGGGTCATATAAGAGCGGGCGCTGTAAATCAGAGTCGAAGCTGGCATTACCCGCCCACAGGTCGCCATGCAGCAAACAAGGCTCAGGCGCATAATCGCCAAAATACATATCTAGATTTGCCCCAATAGAAGAAATCTGGAGCTGCTCTTTTCTAGACAGCCCATTTTTTATTGCTTGATTGAGTTGTGGGAGCAGTCGTTGATGCCAGTAAAACGTCTGCCAATCTTGGGTCCAATCGTTGTGCTGTAGATTCAAACCGATATGGTTATTTCGCTGCCAACCAAATTCTGAATGCGTGATTTGATGTTGTTTTGCCAGCAGTTCGCCGAGGGATGCTGCTGCCTCTGCAGGCATCGGTCCCAGAGTGTGGTGTGATATCAACAATAGGCAGATTTCGTCACTGGCAATAAAGTTGAGCGGCTTCGGGTAGGCGCAAGGGAGCAACTGCTCAAACTGTTGTAGAGAGAAATATTCCCCCGCCAATACCCTAGAGTGTTCTGAATGATTTACTTTTACGAAGAACTTTGGTTCTTGAGTTTCTCTATCAACAAGAGAAAAGCTGTGATGAATATCGCCGCCAGAGCGAGGCGTGGGGGTGAGATTTTGGCCAGCATATCCTGCTGAATCTAGGAGCGCCAAAACCTGTTGTTCTGAGATCACGTCGGTGCTATCGATGGGCCTGTAAACGCACCTGCAAGGCGTCGTGGCTCAGCTCCGTTAAAAGTTCCTGAGCACTCAATGGTTGCGCACAATCAATGAGGCCCAGCTCGCAAGCGAACTTGCCGATTAGATCCGCCGCATTTTTGCCTTCAGCACGCCAACTATCTACTGAAAATGAACCATCTCGTTTCGCCATTCGTTCGCCGCTTGCATCGAGCACTAGAGGCACGTGCCAGTATTCGATTGGCTCTCGTTGTGGCCTTAGAAGACTTGCCAGATACAACTGTCGACCAGTGCTATCCGACAAATCAGCGCCTCTTAAAACATGGCTGATGTTTTGCTCAAGATCATCCACTACCACGGCGAGCTGATAGGCATGCAAGTCATCTGCTCTTTTGATCACAAAATCTCCCACGTCAGCTGACAAGCATTCGTTTTGCTGACCGAGTACGCCATCTGAGTATTTGATCTCATGATCCTGAACGCGCAGACGTAGGGCAGGGGTTTTCTTCGTTGCGCGTTCTCTGCGTTCAGCATCATTGAGACTGGCGCAGTTACCGGGATAAACATGAGTTTTGCCATGTGGAGCGCTGGCGGTTTCGCGCAGTTCTTTACGCGAACAAAAACATGGGTAAACAAGTTGTTCAGCGGCTAAGGTTTGAATTGCCAGCTCGTAGGCTGCGCGTCGGCTTGACTGATAGAGAATTGGCCCATCCCAGTCTATTCCAAGCCAATGGAGGTCGTCTAAGATTTGTTGATCGCTACCGCTTACGACACGAGGAGTGTCGAGGTCTTCCATGCGAACGAGAAAGATTCCACCGAGCAACCTCGCCTGTAACCAAGCGAGGAGAGCGGTGCGAAGGTTGCCTAAATGCTGTGCGCCTGTGGGGCTCGGCGCGTAACGTCCTACAACCTGCTTCAAATGTTAGCGTTTGTTCTTAAACAGAAAGTTGTCGATTGACAATTTATCACCGCCATAACCAACCAACATGCCAAGTACCAACATCCAAATATAATGTTGTGGATCTTGAATGGCATAAACCTGGATTACTATGGTCATGATGAATAGGCCGAGTGCGCCAATTCTGGTGAACAAACCTAGAATCAGAAGAATAGGCAGTACCAATTCTCCTGCGGTTGCTAGATAGGCAGCTGGTGTTGGTGGCAGCAAAGGAATAATCCAGTCTTCTTCAAATAGCTCGACGGTCCCTTCAAAGTCATCGAGCTTCGCCAGACCGGAAACAAAAAAGATGCTGTAGCCCATGTAAATGCGCGCTGCTAAATTGGCAAGTGGCGCGAACGCAGTAGCGCAAAAATTGCTGAATGCACTGTATAAATTCATCATGGTGAGCTCCGTATAGTATTTCTTTTTGTGTGTTATTAGTTGGTTTGGACTAACAGCCCATGCTGGAAAATTAAAGCCAGGGCGGAAGATAGTACTTCTGGTAATAGAGACCCGCTTAATTGCTCAATCGCTTGCAACAAATTTTCACTCTCTGAGATCTCGGCAAGAAATATGGCATGTTCATTACTAATAATTTGATTGTAGACTGTATACCCCTGCTTAAAGACTAACAGGGAATCTTGACTTTGGCCAAGGTCAATCTTGATCTCCTCAGCATAGCTGGGGAGAGACTGACGATGAATTTCATGAATGGGGAAATCGCATTGTTTAAACCACACGCTGTTGTTAAACCTAATCGATAGTTGCAGCAGCTCTTCTTGCGGGATATCAACGGGGTTTAGCATGGAGCCAGTTTCTGCGAAATAAGCGCAATGTTGTGCCCATTCGTAGGCGAGTAGGTCTTGTAAATAAGGCATGCCTTGCAGGCCTTCGAAATGAGGTAGTACTGAGGCAAAGTCGCCACCAAAGTAATAGATATTTCCTTTCTCTGGCGGGTGATCTTGCACATACTGTTGGCACATTTGTCGAAAGAATTGCTCGCCCACGACACCTTTGGTGGCTGGGTAAACTTCACTTAGATAATCGAGAGTGGCTCCAAATGTGTTGTTTTGATATACCCATACGCGAGGGGCGTGTTCGGGTGCCGCGTTCCCCAGTAGTTCGTCTCTGCCAATAACCTGGTCAAGAAACTGGCTTTGTAACTCGGCCAATGAATGAATACTCGGCTTAGCCCATTTAGGTGGGCTATTGTCGATTGTTTCCGCATTAGCAATGGTTTCGATCACTGATGCTTGGGCCTTATCGGCTTTTTCACATTCCTCAATCAGTACTTCGAAGGCAGGAAAGTCGCTGTCCCATTCAAATATTGTTGGGCGCGTACCATGCAGTTTGAGTGCAAGGTCATATAAGTGCCAAACCTCTGGGTACACAGGTTGATTATGAGTATCAATCAGCAAGTTCTCTTCGCCAACCTGCATCTCAATATAGCCAGCTAAGTGGTATTGTTTGATATGCGACGAATCAATCGCGCGCAGATATTTACTGGATTCGCGGCCCAGATTCGTGGCGCTAACGTGAATATTGTTGATGTCCAGTAGCAAGCCGCAACCTGTTTCATTGGCGATCGCGTTCATGAACTCGGGCTCATCAATCTGGTATTCATCGAACAACAAGTAGTTTGATGGATTCTCCAATAGAATCTGACGCTGAAGATAATCCTGCATTTCAGCAATGTGAGTACATACGGTTTCAAACGCTTCTTCTGTTAACGGTAGTGGCAGTAAATCCGGCAAGTGTCGATGTGAATAAGCGCTCCAGGCTAGGTGCTCAGAAACGATTATTGGTTCAATATCATCCACCAGCCTTTTCAAATCTGATAGATGGTTTTGGTCGAGTTTGTCAGCGCGGCCCAAAGACAAACCGACACCATGCAGGCTGATTGGGTAGTGGTCGCGCAGCTCCATTAGTTGTGCCCGGCCAATGGATGGCTGAAAATAATTTTCTGAATGCGCTTCCAAAAAGCCGAGTCCTGGCTTTTCATTGAGTACTGATTCGAATAACTCTGGGCGGATGCCGAGACCTGATTTCATAGAGATGTAAGTAATTAGCTCGCGCTGGTGTTTAAGACCGGATACAGCGACTTTTTGCTGCAAGAGTTTGGCTCAAAACCTTACTTTATTTCGACTTTGCTGGCGAGAGCCGCGGAAGAAATTCGGTCATAAGTGGTGGATGTCATGAGCAAATGCCGCGAGTAAAAAAAGATGCATAAAAAAAGGCGGCCGAAGCCGCCTTCCTTAGGGAAAGAGTCTAGGGGGGGACTAGATGCTCTCACCGTACTTATCAACCAACCGTCCGCCAGCAACTTCACCTTCTTGCTCAGCAACTTTCGAACATGCTTTTGTCAATTTACGCTCACTCGTGCCTTCAGGAGCTTCAGCGGTTCCGGCACAGATGTTAACAATGTTGCCGCAGGTGCCAGCTGGGACCTTGATCCAAGCGCCGACCATATTGTCTTCTTTAGCGTTGCCCTGGCAAGAAATGCCGAGAGACTTAGATGCACACGTGTTTTTACCACCTTTAACAATATCAGCGCAGCGCTCGCTTGAAGCAGCCGTGGCGACTGTAGGAGCAGCCATCAATGCCGCAGCTAATACAGATGTTGCAACAGCCGAACCTAATGTCTTTTGTGAATGTTCAATGATGTTTTTAGTTTTCATGGTTATGTCCCGAAAGGTAAAAATTTTGTTAAAAGCTTGCTTAGTATCGAGGGTAAATCGTTCGATATTCGATGTTACACTCCTAAAAGAACCCGCGTATTAAAAATTCCTTACAACAAAAATCTCCCAAAATGCAAGAATTTGTCAAAGGCAGTGATGTTTTCACAGTCGATGCGCTCTATTACGAACCCGAATTGGCTGCAATCCATTTAATTAGAGAGGGTGACGAGCTTGCCATCGTGGATACCGGTACGCAATTCTCCGTTCCCCAAATTAGCTCTGCGCTGGATGCCATGGGGCTCGGATTTGACGCCGTGCGGTTCATCATTCTAACGCATATACATTTAGATCACGCTGGTGGTGCGAGCGCCTTGATGGCCTTATGTGACAATGCCACTTTGGTAGTGCACGCGAAGGGAGCAAGACATATGGCTGAGCCCGGTAAGCTAATTGCCGGCACGATTGCAGTCTATGGTGAAGCCGAATTTCGCAAGCTGTATGGTGAGATTACATCGATATCGGCAGAGCGAATTATTTCTCCCGGCGATGGAGATCGATTGTCGATGGGCGCTCGTCACTTTGAATTTATTGATTCTCCAGGCCACGCCAATCACCACTTCTGTGTCTTAGATCACAAGACCAACAGCGTGTTTACGGGTGATACGCTTGGCATCGCTTATCAAGCCTTGCGCGATGGCGACCATGCCTTCGTGATGCCCACGACTACCCCAGTGCAGTTCAACCCCGATGCCCTGCATGCATCCATCGATAAGGTGATGGCTCGTCAACCTGAAACCTTGTATTACACGCACTACAGCGCACTGCAACCAAACGCGCAGAATATAGCTGGTCTACATGAGCAGATTGACGACTACGTGATGCTCACCGGGCAGGCGGCCGAACGGGGTGACGACTTTGAAGCAGTTTTGGCGGCGAGCTTAAAGCAATATGCGGTCAGGCGTGCTCAAAACGAATTGAATAACATCGATGATGCAACCATCGAACACTGGGTACAACTTGATTCAACGCTAAGCGCACAGGGTTTAGCGTTTTGGTGGCAGCACAGGCGGGCAGCGTAGTTAGTCTAGCGTTGGCATTGAAAATTGTGTGCCTTCCCGCACCTTGCTCGATGGCCAGCGTTGGGTGATGGTTTTACGTTTGGTGTAGAAACGAATAGAATCCGGGCCATAGGCATGCAGATCACCAAACAGTGATCTTTTCCAGCCACCAAAGGAGTGGTATGCAACGGGCACAGGTAGCGGGATATTGATCCCAACCATGCCAACCTGAATATTGTCTGAGAAATAGCGAGCCGCTTCACCATCGCGAGTGAAGATACAGGAGCCATTCCCGTATTCATGGTCATCGATGAGCTGCATCGCTTCTTGCATGGACTCTACCCGTAATACGAGTAACACTGGGCCAAATATTTCTTCGGCGTAGCAAGTCATCTCCGGTGTCACGCGGTCAATCAAGCTGCCACCCATAAAGTAACCGTCTTCGTGACCTTCAATCGAAAGGGCGCGACCATCGACCACTAATTCCGCACCTTGTCGTTCGGCGCCGGCGATCAATCTGCTCACCCGATCATGATGTTGTTGCGTGATAAGTGGGCCAAAGTCATTATCGGCATTGCTTGCTTCACCGACTTTAAGGTCTTGCATTTGTGCCCGCATTTTTTCAATCAGTGAATCTGCCGTGGCATCGCCTACTGCCACCGCAACTGACAAAGCCATGCAGCGCTCTCCTGAGGAACCAAAGGCGGCTCCAACAAGCTGGCTAACGGCATTGTCCAGATCCGCGTCTGGCATCACAATGGCGTGGTTTTTAGCGCCTCCTAGAGCCTGGCAGCGTTTACCATGCGCGTTAGCAGTCTTGTATATGTGCTCCGCTATCGGTGTTGAACCAACAAAGCTGATGGCCTTGGTTTGTGGATGCTCTAATAAAATATCCACTGTTTCGCGGTCACCATTAACCACACTCATTACTCCGTCGGGGAGTCCAGCATCCTTGAGCAGTTGTGCGACGAACAGAGCTGAACTTGGGTCGCGTTCAGATGGCTTTAGAATAAAGCAGTTGCCGCACACCAGCGCCGACGGGTACATCCACAACGGCACCATGACGGGAAAATTAAACGGCGTGATTCCGGCGACGATTCCAAGCGGCTGAAATTCGCTCCACGAATCGATGCCCGGGCCGACGTTTTTACTGTGCTCGCCCTTGAGGAGTTCTGGAGCTCCGCAAGCGAATTCAACGTTCTCAATGCCACGTTGCAGTTCGCCACGTGCATCGTGCACAATTTTGCCGTGCTCTTCACCGATAAGACGGCAAATTTCGTCTGCGTTGGCCTCTAGTAACTCTTTGAAACGATACATAATCCGTGCGCGTTTGAGAGGTGAGGTATCACGCCAAGCTGGGAAGGCCGCTTGCGCAGCCCGAATCGCTTCTTCAACCGTACCCTGGTTAGCGACTGCGACCCGTTTCGAAACTTGGCCACTGGCTGGGTTGAAAACGTCGAGTGTTCGATCAGCCTGCGTATTTATTTCGCCATTAATCAAATGGCCGACAATTTGGTTCATTTTATTTATCTCTGTAGCCTTGCCGCGCAGCCGACCGAGTGTTGTCAATATTTTCGGTAAGCTTTCTGACAAGATCAGCCCCAATGCAGCTACCAGCGCCAGTAAATAAGGCTACTTTTTGTTGATTGGTCATGGATGCTTATACCTCTTTAGTGTCGTCAATAATGTTCATGCTTGCGGTGCCGCTGTTACCCAGTTCCACTGATGCGAACGGGCCACCCAGATATAGATGCTCCGTATCGTGGAGGTCAAGCGGTGGTGTGTCAGCCAAAATTTGCTCAGCAAATTGCTCGGCATTATCTTTTGGCCGATAGCCAAGAAAATCAGCCTTAGAGTTATCGACTGGGCAACGATCGTTATTGGATATGCCCCACACAACGGTGAATTTGGTGACTGGCGTGGTGATGGACTGTTCGACCAAGTGAATGAGGTCGTTGTAAGACAACCATGTACCGAGTGCGCGAGCATTAGTGACTTGCGCGCAAGAAAAGATACGCATGCAAACCGATTCGACCCCGCGCTTATCCCAGTAGAGGCTGGCTAAATCTTCAGCGAAACATTTGGCCAGACCATAAAAGGTGTCAGGTTTATGCGGTGCGTCTAAGCCAATGCCGGCGGTACGATCGTGCATGCCAATTGCATGCACGGAACTGGCGTACACCACTCGGCGAATACCGTTGCGGTGAGCTGCTTCCCAAACGTTATAAGCGCCCACAATATTGGGGCCAAGGATTGTTTCAAACGGGGCTTCATCCCCAATCGCGCCAAAATGTATCACCATGTCGGCACCCTGTGTGACGGCAATCATTTCGTCCAAACTGGTTAGATCAGCCTTTATATACTCCTCGCCCGGGTACAACTTACCGATATCGTCGGCGAGATCGGTGCTTACTAAGGTGTCGGCCATTTTGCTGAGTGGCTCACGTAAATATGAACCCAAACGCCCAGCAGCGCCAGTGAGTACCAGTTTTTTCATGGTGAAGTTTTACCTATATAGTTTTGCGACGCTGGCAGCTAGCCGATCCATCGCCGTCATTAAAATTTGATCTGATGTGGCTGTAGAGAGGCGAAAGAAAGGCGATAGACCATAGGCTGAGCCGGGCACGGCTGCAATCTTCGCGTCTTTGAGTAAGTACTCGGTAACATCAACGTCACTGCTTAAAGTAGTGCCATCGGGCGTGTTTCGGCCAATCAGTTTTGTACAACCAACGAAGGCGTAAAAAGCACCGCGCGGCGGATCTAAGCTTAGCCCTGGAATGCCGCTAACTCTGTCAACAACCAAGTTGCGACGTCGTTCAAACGCCAGTCGAAATTCCTCGACCGATGTTTGTGGGCCAATGAGCGCTGCGGCGGCAGCGGCTTGTGCCACCGAACATGCGCCGGAGGAAATTTGCGATTGCACCTTGTTCATACCTGCTACCAGCTCTTGCGGCCCTCCACAGTAGCCTATTCGCCAACCGGTCATGGCATAGGCTTTGGAGACCCCGTTAACGATCAAGGTGCGATGTTTTAGTTGAGGGCAGGCTTGCGCGAAGGAGATGAATTCGAAGTCATCGAACACAATATGTTCGTAGATCTCATCGGCCATCACCAGCACGTGCGGGTGCTTTAAAAGCACTGCAGCTAGAGCTTGCAACTCTTGTTTTGTGTAAGTTGCACCGGCCGGATTAGAAGGCGAATTGAGAATGACCCACTTGGTCTGTGGCGTTATCGCAGCTTCCAAATCTTGCGGTGTCATTAAAAACGCATTGTCTGCGGAGCATGGCACTTCTTTAGGCTGACCGCCTAATATGAGCACCATATCTTTGTACTGACCGAAGTAGGGCGCGCATAACAGAACTTCAGAATCGGCTTCTAAGCTCGCCATCAGTGCGTTGAAAATTATTTGCTTAGCGCCGTTGCTAACCAGAATCTCCTTGGCATCAAAATCAACTCCGTTGTCGCGGCTAAATTTATCAGCGACTGCACGCTTCATCGCCGCAGTACCGTCATTGGGCGGATACTTGGTTTCGCCGGCTTTGGCGGCCGCGTACGCGGCCTCGACAATGTGCTCAGGGGTATCAAAATCTGGTTCACCCAACCCCATATCGATCACGTCATGGCCTTGGGCCTTTAGTTCTCGTGCTGCTTGACTGACCCAAGCGGACGCTGAAGGCTTAACCGGCGATAAACGAGAGGAGAGAATCTGCATAACTATTGCTCAATGGCGTTTCTAACTTTGGACAACAGGGCGTCAGAGGCTTTTGCGAGTAGTGATGTATCCATCCCGCAAGCAACAAAGCTGAAGCCTTGTTGAAATAATTGAATGCTGAAGTTCGCATCCAACACAAAAGAACCAACCGGAACTTCTTGTTTGACCAGCTTGGTCACCGCAGGAGAAATAATGTCCCAAACGTCGTTTGATAGTGGCTGGCCAACTTTGCCGATATCAGCTGCGATATCGGCAGGGCCAAAAAACACCGCATCCACGCCATCCACTGCGGCTATTTCTTCAGCCCGCGCCACCGCTGCAGCAGTTTCCAATTGCACAATTACGCAGATGTCTTGTTCGCATTGCTTGGCATAGTTTTCGACGCGGCCAAACCGAGTCGCCCTGGTTGAACCTGCGACCCCTCGAATGCCATCGGGTGGATAGCGCGTAGCTGCAACAGCTAAAGCCGCCTCTTCTGGTGTCTGAATCATCGGGAAGATTAGCCCCCGCGCACCAAGATCGAGCAAGCCTTTTACCATTACGGGGTCGTTCCAGGCCGGACGTACCAGGGCGCTGGTCGGGTACGCGGCCAGCACCTGCAATTGCGCGAGCACTGAAGCGAGATCATTCGGCGAATGTTCCATATCGATCAGTGCCCAGTCGTATCCGCTTGGCGCAATCACTTCAGTGCTGACATTGCTAGCCATACTCATCCACAAGCCGATTTGTTGCGTGCCGTTGGCGAGGCCGGCTTTGAAGCCATTGCGTTTTAGTTTCATCAGATAACTGCTCGCTCAACAAACGGTTCGTTTTTAACAATGCGCTCAAAGTTAAAGGGCGATAAATCAAGCGAGCGGTACTCACCGTAGGTGATCAGTTCTGCAGTCCCACGGCCAATGGCCGGGGCCTGCTGAAAACCGTGGCCGGAAAAGCCGTTCACGAATACGAAGTTTTCTACTTCGGTATGAGCGCCCAAAATCACATTCTGATCGAAGGTATTGAAGTCATAGTGCCCGACCCATGAGTTGATCACCTTGATGGCTTCGAATTGCGGTATGCGAGTGGCTATTGCTGGCCACACCTTTTCCATCCACAGACTGTGGTCTTCAACAAAATCATCGTAGTCAACTGCGGGATCAATGTCTGGCGGACATCCAGCTAAATAATAATGGCCCTCAGAACGCATATGCACACCGCTTGGATCGATTGTTAGCGGTAGATCACGATCGAGCGGATGTTCGGCATCGAATATGTATGTATAGCGTTTGCGCGGCTCAACCGGCAGTTTAATGCCGGCCATTTCTGAGGTGCGTGTGGCGCGTGGTCCCGAGCAATTCACTACCTTACCGCAACTGATTTGTTCGCCGGTAGCGAGAGTTATGCTGGTAACCTGCGTGCCAGCATCATTGAGCGTCATCGCGGTTACCTCATTGGCGAGGTATTCAGCACCATGCTCTTGCGCAGACCGTTTCCACCAATCGAAAACAGTGTTGCCGTCATAGTAGCCTTCATCAATTAAATTGTGGCTGCCACAGACGATATCGTCGAGCTGATAGAACGGATAATCCCGTTTTATTTCCTCGGTGCTCATGATCTTGGTTCCGGCACCACAGCTCGCTTGCAATTGTTGCGCCTCTCGCAAGGTGGCTGCAAATTCTTCGTTATCGGCCAGATACATGTAGCCGTAACTTTGGAAATAAATCTCTGGCACGCGTGGGTCGTTAGCAAAGAAATCTTGGAAGTTATTTACGAATTCCGCTGCAAACTGCGAGATACGAATGTTGATCTCATTAGAAAATTGCTGTCGCATACAGCTATTGGTATGCGACGTTGATGACATATGATAGGTGGGGTCGCGTTCTACAACCAAGAGAGAGCCATCAAAGTCTGGGTTGGAGCCTAAAAACCAAGCCACCGAAGAGCCGAGTTTAGCTCCGCCGATAATAACAACGTCGTAGGAGGTCTTCTTCGGAGTTTTAAATGATTTGACGCTACTCACTGATCGCTTCTCCCTTCTTGACTGCGTTTAATACGGTATCAATTTCGGCTTGGCTCAGGCCATACTCATCGCTGGCTGACTGTTCGGAAATATAGCCTCTAGCTAAATCACGGCATACCAACGCCTTATCACGTTCGCTGCTAGGGCCATAACCAGCACCACCGGGGAAGAATAACTGCACACGAGTGCCATGCGGGACAAACTGTTTGCCCTTGCCGCGCATCGTCACGCCGTCATCGCGCTGCACCACAGTGGGTGCACCGTCACCACCGCCCTGGCGCCCACGCGCGGGGTGGTCGACGCGGTCGAACATGGCCGAAAAGTCGAATTCATGCCCTTCGCTCGCGCTAACTTCCATACATTGGCCCAAACCACCACGATGCTTGCCTGCGCCACCGCTATCGGGCCGTAGCTCTTTACGCCAGATAACAACCGGGCCCGCGTGTTCAGTTGCTTCAACGGGCATGGTCATCACCCCTGAAGGGAAAGCTGTGGCATCCATACCATCCAAATCAGGGCGAGCTCCAGCTCCACCTGAATTAAAGGTAAGCACTTCACCGCGTTGCGCATATTCAGGTGCTTTGGTGTCAGTACGCGGGCGAACTGACATCTGAAAATTACACAAACTACCAGCACCCTCAGCAGGTACTGTGTTAGGTAAAATTTTGTCGAGCGCGTTGTACACGGTGTCGGGCAACATATGGCCGATAACATGGCGCAGAGCAACCGGCGCGGGGTGTTGAGCATTTAAGATTGAGCCAACCGGCGCGGTTATTTCAAAGGGCGCTAACGACGCCGCGTTATTTGGTACTTCCGGAGCGATTGCGCACTTCAGGGCGTAACAAGCGTAGGCTTGGGTATACACCAAAGGCACATTGATGCCTTTCTTGTCGATGCCTGAGGTGCCTGCAAAGTCACACACTACTCGGTCTTCCTCAATGCCAACTTGAGCAACGATTTTAATCGGCGAGTCATAACCGTCGATGGTCATTTCACCTTGCGCTGTCGCGCGCGGTAACGCGGCTATTTTTTCCAAAGTCGCGATGCGTGAGTTGGTGAGAATGAAATCGGCGATCCCATTGAGATCAACGAGTTCAAATTCGTCCATCATTTCCATCAGTCGCTTATGCCCTGTTTCATTACAAGTGGCGAGGGCAAAAATGTCGCCTACCACTTGATCAGGTTCTCGGACATTGGCGCGCACGATATTGACGAACGAGTGGTCGACGGTGCCCTGATGTGCAAACTTCATGATAGGAATGTACAAGCCTTCTTCATAGACGGATGCGGCATCGGCATTAAAACCTCGGCCGCCGATATCGACGACGTGTGCTGTGCAGCCAAAGAAACCCACTAATACTCCGTTATGAAATGACGGGCTGACCACGGTAATGTCATGTAAATGCCCAGTGCCTTCCCAAGGGTCATTAGTGATGTAGACATCGCCTGCGTAAATATTGTCGCGACCGATGCGGCGTATAAAGTGAGACACGGCTTCTGCCATCGAGTTTACGTGCCCCGGCGTGCCGGTCACCGCTTGCGCCAACATGCGGCCATGCGTGTCATAGACACCCGCTGATAAATCTCCTGCTTCGCGCACCGAAGTTGAAAAAGCAGTGCGGATCAAGGCCTGCGCTTGTTCCTCGACAACGGATATCAAGCGGTTCCACATGACCTGGTTTAAAACGCTGACGTTTTTGGCAGGCTTAGCTGTCTCGTTGGTACTCATGTTCGGGTTCTCATTACGCGGCGGCAAGCTCGCTGTTTGATTTTTGCTCACTTACCGTCATATCAATACAGCCGTCGGGTTGTTTAACGGCCTGTCGACTGGCGGGCAAAATGATGGTGGTTTCGTCTTCCACTATCGCTGCAGGCCCTACAACGGTTTGCCCATTTAGCATGTCTTCGCGCAGGATTACCGACGCCTGTGTAAGCTCGCCTAAAGCCGGGTCGAAAATAGCGCGCTCGCCATCGATATTTGCCGCGCTGGTATCAGATGCAACTGCCACGGGTTCTACATCATCCACAGGTGTGCTTGCGTTCACTGACCATACGGTGATTTCTACATCCATACCTTCGACCGTGCGACCAAATAATGCCGAATAGTCATGCTCAAACAGCGCAAGAAATGTTTCGGCATCAGGTGCTAACGCTTGTTCTTTGGTGAGTGAGATTGGGATCTCCCAGCCTTGCCCGCAGTAACGCATGTACACCCTATATTCGCTGGAAATTGCAGCTTGGGCATCGCATGTTCGTACAAACTGCGTGGCTTCTGTGGCTAGCTCATTCAATAGCGACTTGGTGAGTTCGGCATCAAACGATGATAGCCGCATATAAACGCTGCGATTGGCTTCGAAACTGAATGGCGCACGTAGAAAACCGATGGCCGAACCCACACCGGCACCGGTGGGAACCAATAAGCGATCAATACCGAGTTTTTCGCATAAACGGCCGGCGTGCAACGGTGCAGCACCACCAAAAGCGATCATTGTGTATTCTGATAAATCTTCACCGTTTTCGACCGCATGCACGCGTGCCGCATTGGCCATATTTTCGTCAACAACTTCGACTAAACCATAAGCAGCGGTGGCTGCATCCATGTCGAGTTTGCTGCCGAGTTCCTTCAATAGTGCTTGTTCTGAATCTTGCGCATTGAGTTGTATCGAGCCACCGGCAAAATTATTCGGGTCGAGTTTGCCGAGTAGCAAGTCGGCATCAGTCACGGCCGGACGTTCACCCCCGCGACCGTAGCAAGCAGGGCCTGGTTCGGATCCGGCAGATTCTGGTCCAACACGGATTTGCCGCATTGAGTCAACATGCGCTAATGAACCGCCGCCGGCACCGATTTCAACCATGTCGATGACAGGGATGGAGATCGGCATGCCAGAGCCTTTTTTGAAACGGTAAGTGCGTGCTACTTCAAACACTCGGCTCGTTTGCGGCGTTTGATCGTTGATCAAACAAATCTTAGCCGTGGTGCCGCCCATATCGAATGACAAAACTTTATCAAGGCCATAGCGAGCCGCAATATGAGCAGCAAACACTGCGCCGCCTGCCGGGCCGGATTCGACTAATCGAACTGGGAATTCGGCCGCACTTTCCAGTGCGATAATGCCGCCGCCAGAGTGCACCATGAAAATGTCGCAACCCACTCCTTGTTCGCTTAATCGATCTTTAAGTCGACCCAAGTAGCTTTTCATTAAGGGTTTAATATATGCGTTCGCCACCGTTGTATTGAAACGCTCGTATTCACGCATCTGTGGAGATACTTCACTCGACAGTGAAATCATCGCGTCGGGCATTTCCCGTGCCAATACATCATGCACTAGACGTTCGTGCTGATCGTTGAGATAGGAATGCAGAAATCCAACCGCAACACTGTTGTAGCCTGCTTGCTTAATCTCCGCCACCAGTGATTCTACGTCGCTCATTTCAAGCGGGATTAAAATATCACCCGACGCGGCCACACGTTCTTTCAATGTGTACCTTTGTTGACGTGGTAACAGCGGCTCTGGAAGTTTTAGATTCAAGTCGTATTGTTCAAACCGAGACTCGGTGCGCATTTCAATAACATCCCGAAAGCCCTCGGTGGTTATCAATGCAGTTTTAGCGCCGCGCCGTTCAATTAGTGCGTTGGTCGCAAGCGTGGTGCCGTGAATGATCTGATCAATTTGCTCGGCTCGGATACCCGCTTTTTCACAAACCTGCTGCATGGCATCAATGATGGCATCTTCCGGAGCGGCATAGGTAGTGAGAACTTTGGTGGAAAACTGCTGATCGGCTTTCTCAAGAACAACATCGGTAAACGTGCCACCGATATCGACCCCCATGCGGATTGCTGTGCTTTTCATATCTGTAGTGCTGAAGTAAAGAGTTAAGGGTCATTGCGTATTTGCAACAACAGCTTGAGTCCAAAACGCGAGGCCACATGCGTTTGGACATCTCCACAGTATTTATGAGTAACGACGTTTACGTCTAATTAATTTATTCGATCGGATAGATAAGGCGTTTTTATGATGTGCCAATCAGTCTACGTATTTACGTGCATATTGGTTCGACACTTGTGACGCGATCTCGGCAGCGGCGAGTGTGAGGCTTGATGCTCTTTTTTCGTCGTAGCGGGCAAAGAAATCGAGATTACTTGGGCGCCAGTCGTAGTTCACGACGGCCAAACTACCCTTTTCAACTTGTTCTTCAACCATTGGCGTTAACATTGGTGCAATACCAAAACCATCCATCGCCATCTGTGCACTCGCGGATAGATTGTTGCATTGAATGATGCGTGGCTTGAATTTTGAGCGATTCGCAAAATGCGCCTCGATCTCACCGAAGTGTTTAGTGTTGCGCGCATGCGCAATAATTGGGTGTTCGGTCATATGTTCAATACAGACCTCACGCGGCAGCTGGTCTTTAATCTTTGGTGCTGTGACCCAAGTGATGGGAAACGATCCTAAAAAGTCATTGCCGGTACTTTTGGTCTGAAATGGGCCGCTTTGAAACGCGATGTCGATATTGTGTTGCGCTAGCTCGGTCTCGAGATTCACCGACAGGTCGACTTGTAGTTCAACCATCGCGCTCGGGTATCTTTCTTTGAGTGTTGCCAAAAAAGGCTCCAGCCATGTACTAACGATCATTTCCGTGACCCCTATTTTTATAACACCGTCAAGAAGGCTCACGTTTTCGGAAGCTTCGATAAAATCATCCATGCTGCGCACCACGTTGCGCGCACGATCCAGCAGCTGATGTCCGCGAGTTGTCAGTCTCACTGAACCCGCATCCCGCTCCATCAAAGTAACTCCGAGTACGTCCTCGAGCGTTGAAATACGTGAAGATATATTCGGCTGCGTGGTGTTCAATCTGTCCGCTGCCTGCCGAAAGCTCCCCAGATCTGCAACCCAGACGAACGTTTCCAATTGTTTTAGCGTAAGCTTCACTCTGCTAGTTCTAATTTGACGATAAATATTTTAGTTCTTGAATAATTATTCGATTAATATATTTTATCAACCACAAATCAATAAAAACGATCACAAGAACAAAAGGAGACCTCCATGCAATCATCCCCAGACGGAGCGACCGTTAACTGGACCTCAAGATCCGCGTTTATTTTGGCCTCTGTTGGCAGCGCGGTTGGCCTTGGAAACCTCTGGCGATTCTCCGCCGAAGCCGGCTCAAATGGGGGTGCTGCTTTCATCGCCCTGTATCTGATGTGAGTGGCGTTTATTGGGATTCCCATCATCATGGCGGAACTTTTGATTGGTCGCGGTGGGCGAGCGTCCAGTGCGATAAAGAGTGCTGAAGAGTTGGCCGAGCGCAATAACTTGAGTAAATCATGGAGTCTTGGCATTTGGCTCGGCGTAATCAGTAGTTTTTTGATTCTCAGTTTTTACGCAGTGGTCGCGGCTTGGGTCGTGGCCTATATTCCAAAGTTTCTATTTGGTGCTTTTGCCGGCCAGACGCCGGTCGAAATCGCGGGTCAATTTGATGCATTGGTCGCCAGCCCTGGCCAGTTGATGCCGTGGTATTTGGCGATCTTTGCCATCACCATCTGGTTGGTTGCCCGTGGCGTGAATCGCGGTATTGAAATGGCTGCCAAAATTTTAATGCCAACCTTTTTGGTCTTGCTCGTCTTACTAAGCATCATCAGCGTAATTTCAGGTTGGGAGTCTGGCGGTACCCAAAAGGCAATTGCTTTTATGTTCAGCCCTGATTTTTCCAAGATTACTCCTGAAGTCGCTACCAGTGCTTTAGGGCAGGCGTTTTTCTCCTTAGGGATCGGCATGGCCATGATCGCCACTTACGGCAGCTATCTGACCAAGCAAGTTAATATTCCTGAATCTGCTGTCATCATTGGCGTGTGCGACACCCTTGTTGCCTTGATTGCGGGGTTCGCTATTTTTCCGATCGTGTTTAAGTTCGGCTTAGACTTTCAAGCTGGCGCTGGCTTGTTCTTTCAAACATTACCAACGGCGCTTTCAGAGACCACTGGTGGCACTTGGATTGGTGCGGCGTTCTTCTCGATGGCCTTTTTTGCCGCAATGACCACGGCGGTTGCGTTTCTTGAACCAGCCGCAGCTTATATAAAAGAGCAATTCGGGATGTCAAAAGCCAAAGCCGCCATTCTGATTGGAATTGCGGCCATGTTGTTCGGGCTTGGTTCTTTATACAGCCTAAAATTTATGGATTTCTTGGATGGTGGTTTTACTGCGCCGATTTTGCTGCCGCTGTCAGCCTTGATCGTAGTGATTTTTGTGGGCTGGCGTTTAGACCGAAAATTGGTGGAAGGAGAACTCGGCGACGAGTCCCGTGGCCTAGCGAACTTTCTTCTGCTAATGATTCGCTATGTTGCGCCCATTATGATCACCATCATTATGATTAGTGGCATCACGGACAAATATTTCTAGCGCATGACTCTAATCGTCAACTAGTGAGACCATTAGATCGTCAGAGACGCTCTCCAAGACCTGTTCGAGTTTTTCACTGCTGACATTTTCTGGCAGGCTGACGGCCAGCTGCGCGATGAATAAGTCGTAGCCTGCCATCGAAGCACTTTCTCGCCACGTCTCCAGTTGCTCGACATTGACGGACGCCGTGGCGAGCGCCGAGGTGATTTCTTCAACGATTCCAGGTCGGTCGTTTGCTTCGACATAGAGGGCCACTGTTTCCCGTGAAATATCACTGGCCGCTGCATGTTCACCGTGTTGTGTCACGAGTATCCCCTGCGAAGCAAGATCTTCCAGGGCTGTTAATAAGGCAGCCTTCTTTCGACCATCAACTTTCAGTCGAACAATGCCCGCAAACTGGCCACACAAATGCGACAAGCTGCTTTCGAGCCAGTTGGCTTGATGAGCGAGCGCTGTATCCGACAAGGCTTGTACCACCCCCGGTCGGTCTTCGGCAGTAACGGTGATTACAATGGATTCCTGATTCATAGTGTCTCCTAGATTTGTGTCCGTGCTTAACTACTGCAACTCAGCATCGAGCACCCTACTTTAGACTTTGCCCAATCGGGGCGTTTCTCAGCATAGTGTCCAAACTCGGCTTGCTCCTCGTAGGGGCGCCGATAGAGTTCGAGCAGTTCGTTAATCATGCTGTGGTCGCCCGCTGTTGCCTTATCAATGGCTTGCTGTGCAAGGTAGTTGCGGAATATATATTTCGGGTTTACTAAGTTCATCGCGTTGCAACGCTCAGCTGCTGGACGTGGTTCTTGTTCAAGCCGCTTAGAGTAGCGCTCCAACCATACCTTTACGCTTTGCTTAAATTCATCGTTGTGAGATTCTGGTTCATACCAAGCCGATTTTAGTGATTCGTAACTCAGTTGTTCTGAGGCTAGAGCCCGATAAAAAATCGTCATGTCTGTCTCGACTGCGGTCAGCACCGATTCGAGATCAGAAAATAAGGTTTGGTCGCTATCCTGAAATTTTGACAAGCCCAACTTTGCAGCCATCATGGCTTGTGATTGCTGCTGGTATTGAGATTGAAAATGCGCCAGCGCTTCTTCCAGCGGCTTGGCGTCTTCAATCAAGGGGTAAAGAGCATTCGCCAGTTGATACAAATTCCACAGTGCGATATTCGGTTGTTGGCTGTAGCGATAACGTTTCTGGCCAGCGTCTGTCGTGTTTGGCGTCCACTCAGGGTCGTAATTATCGAGCCAGCCATAGGGGCCGTAGTCGATAGTGAGGCCAAGAATCGACATGTTGTCGGTGTTCATAACACCATGCACAAAACCCACTCGCATCCAATCGACAATCATTGTTGCAGTTAGCTCGCAAACACGTTGAAAGAATGCGCTATAGCTACTTTTACTGGCCGGTGTGTGTTCATCATTGAGTTCAGGAAAATGATGCCGAATAGTGAAGTCTGTAAGTTGTTTTAGCTCCGCGTATTCCTTGCGCGAGGCAAAAATCTGAAAGTTACCGAAACGGATAAAGCTGGGTGCCACTCTGCAGACTATCGCGCCGGGCTCGTACTCTGGACGGCCATCGTAGAGCATGTCACGCATGACTTGTTCGCCGGTCGTGACTAGGCTCAGCGCCCTTGTCGTAGGCACACCCAAATGGTACATGGCTTCGCTACACAGATATTCTCGCACTGATGAACGCAATACGGCTAAACCGTCGGCGGTACGAGAATAGGGCGTCTCTCCTGCCCCTTTTAATTGCAGTACCCAATGTTCGCCTTTCGAATTAAGCGCTTCGCCTAGATTGATGGCGCGCCCATCACCCAATTGCCCAGCCCAATTACCAAATTGGTGGCCGCCATAACACATGGAGTAGGATTGCATACCCTCCAGCAGTTCGTTGCCGCTCATGGCGTTGAGGAATTTTTGTGATTCGCAATCGCTGTCTTGCCAATCGAACAAATCGGCAACCTCGCTAGAATATGAGATCAAGCTTGGCGCGCTAACCTTGCTAGGGTCTACCAATGAGTAGCAAGCATTGTGCACTTGGCGCCTTTGTGTGCCGGTGACAGGGTCGCCCGGCAACTCGCGCGTGAAGCGATTGTCAAACTCAGGTAGATGCATTCTGAAGCTCCAAACGACTACGCAAAAAGTAAATTAGAAAAATAACCGGCACACCGAGTAGGCTTGCAAATAAGAAAAAATTTGCATAGCCAAAAGTGTCGACCAGTGTGCCTGAATACCCGCCGATGATTTTCGGGAACAAAGTCATGATCGAACTGAAGATTGCGTACTGAGTTGCTGTGAAAGAAATATTGGTAAGGCTGGACATCCAAGCAATAAACGCCACCGTAGAAAATCCTTGCGCAAAATTATCAAAGGCGATCACCAGCGCTAATTCGAGCGGGAAGTTGACCGTGCCAAACAACGGTAGCGTCAATGATAGGTTGGTGTGGGCTTGGCCCACCGAGGTTAACCAAATAAACAGCAGATTGGTGGCAACCACAAACACAGCGGCGCCTTGGAGTGTCTTCAATACGCCATAGCGTAAAGCAATGATACCGCTCATAAAACTGCCGAATATCGAAATCACTAAACCAAAGGCTTTAGACATGGCGCCGATTTGTGATTTGCTGTAGCCCATGTCTTGGTAGAAGACGTTGGCGATGACGCCGAGCACAATATCGGATATGCGGTAGAACAAAATCAGTAACAGGAGCCAGACAGCGAGCTTGCCGTATCGATCGAAAAAGTCGAACACAGGTTCTTTGTAGCTCTCATTGACCATGGCTTGGTTGATCAAGCCTGTTCTACTGCTGGCCGTCGCTACTAGGTAGGCAGCCCCTAAGCCAGCGAATAATACGATGCTGGAGTAAGCAAACTGAAACAACGATTGAGTGCCGCCGGTAAACCACTTGGGCGTTGACGGGCTCAATAAAAGCGTGCCAATCAATGCCAATACTGACACTGCGAACACTGCCGTGAAATAGAGATAGTCTCTATTTGGGTAACTCGCTTTGCGGACGCCTACCTCTGGTTCACGAATCAATAGCGTTGTGACAACGCCAACGAGCATGGCGGCCGCCATTACCCAATATGTTTTCTGCCAAGCAAGATAACTGTAGGTTTCGCTGGTGCTGCCAAACCCCTCGGCCAACGACAAAGCGATTGCGCCAGCCATAATCATGCCAATTCGATACCCAGAAATATAGGTGGTGGCCAGCATGGCTTGCAATTTTGGAGGCGCTGTTTCAATACGGTACGCATCGATCACAATATCTTGCGTTGCAGAAGCAAAACCAAGGCAAACCGCGGCGATCGCCATGGCGGTAAGGTTGAGTTGAGGGTCGGTATTCGCCATCAACAAAATGGCCGCAATCACAGCAAGTTGAGAAAATATAATCCAACTTCGCCGTCGACCCAGCCTCCGGGTCAGCAGCGGAATGGGCAGGTTGTCGACCAGCGGTGCCCATACGAACTTGAAGGAATAGCCAAGAATTGCCCAAGAAAAAAATGTAGCAGTTGAGCGGCTAACGCCAGCTTCACGCAGCCACAGTGAGAGGGTTCCGAAGATCAGTAAAATGGGTATCCCGGCTGAGAAGCCGAGGAACAACATTACCCAAACGGACTTCTCTCGCCACCAGGGGGTGCCTTGTAAGTCGGTACTCACGGTTGCGGAGATTGCCATGCGTTCTGCGCTCGCAATGACGTGGCTAGGGTGCAGAGTTTAATAATGGCAACCCATCGCCTAGAGGTCATATTCCAAGATGAGCGGCGCGTGATCTGAGAATCGTTCGTCTTTGTAAATTAGGTCGGATCCGGTTACTACTTTGTCACGCAGGTTGCTCGTGATGACATGGTAATCAATTCGCCATCCGGTATTGTTGGCCCACGCTTGGCCTCGGTTAGACCACCAGGTGTATTGTTCATCTTCATCATTGATCACGCGAAAAGCATCCACAAAACCAGCATCGCCGCGAGGAGGCACATCGGTCTCTGCTTCTTTCTCACCAAATAGCCAATCCAACCATTGTCGCTCCTCGGGCAAAAAGCCGGAGTTCTTTTGATTGCCCCGCCAGTTTTTAATGTCACGCTTTTTGTGCGCGATATTCCAGTCACCGCAGATTACCCATTGCCGCTTCGACTTCGCCATGGCTTTGAGTTTTTTCTCAAAGCGCTCCATCACATCGATTTTGAACTCTTGGCGCTCGTCTTTTGAACTTCCCGAAGGCATGTACAAAGAAACTACGCTGAGGTCGCCAAAATCAGCCTGCAAGTAGCGGCCTTCATTATCGAAATCGTGAAAGCCTTTACCCAAGCCGACTTGCACTCTGTCTGGCTTTTGCTTGCAGTATATTCCAACGCCGCTGTAGCCCTTCTTTTCAGCGGCGTGAAAATACGTGTGATAGCCCTCGGGGTGATAGGGCAAACCTTCGATTTGGTCTGGTTGAGCTTTAAGTTCTTGTAAGCAAATAACGTCGGCGTCGACCTTGGGTAACCATTCGTAGAGCCCTTTTCGAGCGGCCGCGCGAATACCGTTTAGATTTAGAGAAATAATTTTCATGTGCTAACTCAGGAGTGCTTCACTGCAAAGTGCAAGTATGCCAGCTGTGAGTCAGCGGGGAAATGAAACCTTATTAAGGCGTTGAGGTTTTGGCCAAAGCTCTGGCCATGGTTTGCATGGCACTAAATGCAGCACGCGATCCATTGCCAGAGATCGGGATCTGTACTGCTTCGCCATTGCCGGCATGTAACTTTAACTCACCTTCATACATGCTTAATAAACGTTCGAGCAAGTCAGTGTTGAGATTGAAGGTGCTGTAGCAACCATCTTGTAAGCACATATCCAATGCTACAGGGCCAGCGGGTCTTCGGTCCAAGTAGAGTTGCGGAGTATGTTTCAGCGAAACACCCAGAGGCACAACAAACTGAATCAGCATGTTTTCGATTCCCGGCTGGTAACGAATATTGATTCGCAAAAGTGGTTCAGAAGTGGTTTCAACAACTGCCATCTGCGACATTTTGCAGCTGCTTTGTCGCGCAGATTGGGTGTCACAATGCACAACCCAATCGCCAAATAATTGCCCCCCTTCGCCGCTTTGCGCAGCCAAATCTGCAGCAAAAAAGGCGACTAAGGTCAACACGCTAGGTGTCAAAAAAGCGCGTACTCGTTCTTTTAGCATGCAGTATGATAGGCCAAAAAATGGCAAGCCTTCAATTGCCACACAACCTCCAATTTAGAAATATGCTCCCGTATCAGGAACAGTTTATCGAATTTGCAATCGAGACCGGCGTTTTGCGTTTTGGCGAGTTCACTTTGAAGTCGGGCCGAACCAGTCCCTACTTTTTTAACACCGGCTTATTTAACACCGGTGCCTGCATGCTGCAATTTAGTCGCTACTTTGCTAAAAGCATTGAAAACTCCGAACTCGAATTCGATGTTTTATTTGGCCCTGCTTATAAGGGCATAACGTTAGCCTGCAGCGCAGCGATGGCAGTTTCAGAGAATTCCGGTAAGCAAGTTCCCTTTGCGTTTAATCGTAAGGAAATCAAAGATCATGGTGAAGGTGGCTCATTAGTTGGCGCTGAGCTGAGTGGTCGAATTGCCATCATTGATGACGTTATTACCGCTGGCACTGCTATCCGTGAGTCGTTTGACATTATTGCTGCCGCGGGTGCGAAACCCAGTGCGGTATTTCTTGCACTTGATCGGCAGGAGTTGGGTCAAAAAGGGGGTGAGCTTACGGAGACCTCGGCTATTCAAGAAATTGAGGCCGAATTTGGAATTCCGGTGGTGGCAATTGCCACGCTTTCAAATCTGATCGAATACCTAAAGCAGCAGCCAGATCAGGAAGAGAACCTACTGAATATGCGCGCCTACCGTAAGAAGTATGGCATCAAGTGATGGCAAAAATCTGAACGCTTATCTTGTTGGCGGGGCAGTAAGAGATGCCGCGCTTGGCTTGCCGGTGGCCGATCGAGACTGGGTGGTAGTAGGCTCGACGCCCGAGCAGATGACCGAACTGGGTTTTCTACCCGTGGGTAACGACTTCCCAGTTTTTATCGAACGGCAGTCGGGCGAAGAATACGCCCTAGCGCGTACCGAACGAAAGACCGCGCGTGGCTATCAAGGTTTTCAATTCAACACCTCGCAAGAGATTACCTTGCAAGAGGATTTAGCTCGCCGCGATATTACGATCAATGCGATGGCACAAGACCGTGCCGGCAATTTAATTGATCCGTTCAATGGCATGGCTGACTTGCAGCAAGGGGTTATTCGTCATGTATCTGACGCATTCCTTGAAGATCCGGTTCGAGTGTTACGTGTGGCTCGATTCGCTGCGCGCTTTAAGTTTAACGTAGCGCCGGAGACGCAGCAATTGATGGCTGCGATGGTTGATAACGGCGAAGTTGACGCTTTGGTTGCAGAGCGAGTTTGGGCTGAAATGCGCAAGGCACTCGATACTGATGCGCCGCAAATCTTTTTCCAAACGCTTCGTGACTGTGGTGCGCTGGTGCGAATTCTGCCAGAAATTGATGCCTTATTTGGTATCCCGCAGACAGCCACTTATCATCCGGAAATAGATACCGGTGTACATACCATGATGGTGATCGAGCAAGCGGCAGCATTAACCAAAGACCCCATGGTGCGCTTTGCGGCCCTCGTGCATGACCTTGGCAAGGCGGTCACGCCAGAAGAAATACTGCCTTCACACAAGGGGCATGAACGGGCCGGCTTGCCAATCATCAAGCAGCTTTGCTCACGCCTGCGAGTGCCCAAAAAGTTTCTAAGTTTGGCGTTGGCCGTAGCAGAGTACCACCTGCACATGCACAAAATGGCTGAACTCAAACCGACCACTGTGTTGAAAATGCTAGAGAACACGCGTGCCTTAAATGATGATGAGCGCACCAGGCAGATAGCCGACGCTTGCATCGCCGATGCGCGTGGGCGTACTGGGTTCGAAGATCGAGACTATCCGCAAGCCGAGTTGTTCGTTAAATTTCAACAGTTTGCTAAACAAGTGGACAGTGCGGCCATCGCTGCGCAGTACGCAGATGGCGTTGCGATTAAGAACGCTGTGCACCAAGCCCGAGCGGCTGCCATAGCGAAAGTGAAAGCAACGCTCGAATAGTTTAGCGCGCAAATTTACCGCCTTCCGAGCGGCAACTTTGCTAAAATCTGCGCTCCTTGAGTAACTCCGCGTGGTCCACCGTGTTCGCGCCTTGCAATGACCAGTTCACCTCCAGCTCGTATCGCCGAAGTTGTGCGCGATACCAGCGAGACTCAAATTTCCGTAAAGTTAAATCTCGACGGTTCCGGCAAAACCTCGTTTGACACCGGTGTGCCATTTCTTGAACACATGATGGATCAAATTGGCCGTCACGGTTTGATCGATTTAGACGTTGTTTGTAAGGGTGATTTGCACATTGATGATCATCACACTACTGAGGATATCGGTATCACCATCGGCCAAGCGTTTGCCGAGGCTTTGGGCGATAAGAAGGGCGTGAAGCGCTATGGCCACGCCTACGTGCCACTGGACGAGGCGCTCAGTAGAGTTGTGGTGGATTTTTCCGGCCGACCTACCTTGATGCACAGCGTTGATTACCGTCGTGCTCGCATTGGTGGTTTTGATGTCGATCTGTTCGACGAATTTTTTCACGGTTTTGTGAATCATGCCAAGATGACGGTGCATATCGACAATATTCGCGGTAAAAATGCGCACCACATTGCTGAGACCATTTTTAAAGCGTTCGGCCGTGCATTGCGCATGGCGTTAGAATATGACGAGCGGTCACAAGGCGTGATTCCGTCGACCAAAGGCAGCCTTTAGTGCTATGAAAGTAAGTATTGTTGACCTGGGCGTAGGAAACTTGCGTTCGGTCGAACAAGCTGTGCGCACCGTGTCTCCCAACAGTGAAGTGTTGGTGACCTCCGAGGCAGATCAAGTGCAAAGTGCCGATAAGGTGGTGTTACCAGGCCAAGGCGCAATTGGTTCTTGGCTACGTGAATTGGATGCTCGCAATCTGCGCGTTGCAGTCATCAATGCTCTAGATACCAAGCCGGTACTGGGTATTTGTGTTGGCATGCAAGCCTTGTTTAGTTTCTGCGAGGAAGATGGCGGCCAAGCGGGTCTTGGTTTGTTTAATGGGGAGGTGCGCCATTTCCGCCAATTTCATCCGCAGCAAGCGGAACAACGAATTTCCATTCCGCAAATGGGCTGGAATCAAGTCCGCCAAGTACAATCACACCCTCTGTGGCAAGGTATTAAAAATGATGCTCATTTCTACTTTTTACACAGTTACTGCGCTAATTTGAGTACTGAAGAAAATACAGCGGTGATGGTTGGAAGTGCAAACTATCATCATGAATATGTTGCCGCGGTGGCGTATAAAAATGTGTTTGCCACGCAATTTCACCCTGAAAAAAGCCACGATGATGGTCTACAATTGATTCGTAACTTTTGTGGGTGGGATGGAATAACCGTCTAAGTTACCGCTTTGCAGCCTGCATTTGTAACTTAGTCGTCTACTGAGAGAAACAACCATGCTGTTAATACCAGCGATTGATATAAAAGAAGGTAAATGTGTTCGTCTACGACAGGGCGTCATGGAAGACTCAACAGTTTTCAGTGATAGCCCGGTTGCGATGGCGGATAAATGGGTTGAGCTGGGTGCTAAAAGATTGCATCTGGTTGATCTGGATGGTGCTTTTGCAGGCAAGCCGGCGAACGCAGAAATCATCCATGAAATCGCTGAGCGTCACCCCAATGTGCCGATTCAAATTGGCGGCGGGATTCGTGATGAGCGAACGATTGAGGGTTATCTTGATGCTGGCGTCCAGTACATTATTATTGGCACACGCGCAGTCAATGAGCCGCATTTTGTGAGCGACGTTGCCATCGAATATCCGCGGCATATCATCATTGGTCTTGATGCCAAAGATGGCAAGGTGGCGATCGACGGCTGGTCAAAGCTGTCAAAGCATGACGTGATCGATTTAGCGCAACACTTTGAAGAAGATGGCGTGCACGCCATTATTTATACGGATATTTCGCGTGATGGGATGATGCAAGGGGTAAACCTTGAATCGACTAAACAGTTAGCAGAGTCGGTGCGCATTCCCATCATTGCATCTGGCGGTGTGACCAATATGCAAGATTTGATTGAGTTGCAGAAGCTTGAAGAATCTGGCGTACAAGGTGTAATCACGGGGCGTGCCATCTACGAAGGTACGCTGGATTTCGCCGAAGGACAGAAATACTTCAACGAACACGAAGTTCCTAAATTGTATTCTTGATGAGAAACATTTATCGCTGGCTGTCGATTGGGTTGGTCGTTCTCACACTCAGCGCTTGCCAGACTCGCATCGCACCTCCAAGCAATGGCGATTCTAAGGAATGGCTAAAAGACGCAAGCGTTTTTGAGAATCAAACCCCCACACTCGACTGGCAGCTGAATGCCAAAGTGGGTGTGGTTATCGACGGAAAGTCGGAACAGGCTAATTTGAACTGGCAGAGCAGCTCTGATTCAAGCGGCGAGACCTATAATCGAGTGAAGTTGTTCGGCCCTTTTGGTGCCGGCGCTATCAGGCTTGAATATGGCAGCGATATAGCCACCTTAACGGATAACAAAGGGCGGCGTTACCAAGGGCGCAAACCGGAAAAATTAATTCAAGACGTTGTCGGCTGGCCACTGCCTATCGACGCACTCTCATATTGGCTATTTGCGCAACCAGAGCCTGCTAGCGCATACCGCTATCAGCTCGGTGACGATGGTCAACTCAGTACCTTGGAACAACGCGGCTGGCGAATTGAGTTCAAGGATTGGCGCGAGTTTGACGGCCAAGAATTGCCGCGCAAAGTGTTCGCGTACAAAAAGTTTGCACAAGATCAGCGCGGCGCTGTTTCGGTCAAGCTGATAACCAAATCATGGCGCTGGCCCTAGACACGCTCGCCCACTACGCCGAACTCAATCGTTGGCCAGCACCCGCCAAGCTCAACTTGTGCTTGTATGTGGTAGGAAAGCGAGACAATGGCTATCACGAGCTTGAAACACTTTTTCAACTGCTCGATCATGGCGACACCTTGAGCTTTAAGGTGAATGAGCAAGGCGCCGTGTCACGCAGTTACGACCTTGGGTTTTCTGAAGAAGTGGACTTGTGCCTGCGCGCCGCTCGTTTACTGCAGAAATCGACCGGTGTCACACAGGGGGTTGAAATAAGCCTAGATAAAAAGCTCCCCATGGGTGGAGGTCTTGGGGGCGGAAGCTCTGATGCAGCTACCGTTTTGATCGCCTTAAATCATCTGTGGCAGGCCGGGCTCAACGTAAACCAACTGGCTGATTTGGCGCTTGGTTTAGGCGCAGATGTCCCGCTATTTGTGCGCGGTCGCACTGCTTGGGGAGCCGGGATTGGCGAGCACTTAACTCCGGTTTCCTTGGCCGCTAAAAATTGGCTCGTAATCAGCCCGAATGTGGAAGTGTCAACAGCCAAGATTTTTTCACATAATCGTTTGACAGCAAGGCCTCAGATGAAGAAAATACGCGCTCTCAAAACGGCGCTCCAGCAAAATTGCTTTGATTACGCTGTTGGCGAGAACCAGCTAGAGCCAATTGCGCGAGCCGAGTTTCCCGCCGTAAATGCCGTTTTTGAGTGGTTTGACACGCAGCAAACTCCTGAAATCACAGGCCCGCCAAGATTGAGTGGCTCTGGTGGCACTGTTTTTGCAGCTCTGGCGGATACCGCAACAGCTGAACAAAGTGCAACATTGCTCCAAGGCTTGCCTGCCCAAAGCATCGGTTTCGTTGCCAGAGGGCTTAATTTTCACCCTTTGCACGCAGGATAATTGCAATATTCCCTTGAATTTGGGAAGCGTAGCGGACACTCAAGCAGGATAGCGATATACTCTCACCCGCGTGAGTTTGAGATCTTTAAAAAGATGTCTACTTATTGATTGAGAGTGATTGCGAGCAATTGTGAGCGAGAACTTAATCTTGCAGTCGACGGGCGACCAGCGTTTTTATGGCCGCTTGACGAATCGCATAGAGCTTCACGCTAACACGTGAGTAAATGACACACTGGGGTGTGGCCAAGTGGTTAAGGCACCGGATTTTGATTCCGGCATTCGAAGGTTCGAATCCTTCCACCCCAGCCATTCATCAATAGAATTTTAGACCCGCGCACAAGAAAAAGAACAACCATGCCTCGCTCGCAGGCGAAGGGGAGAATGAGTGTCTATTGATAATCTATTAATATTTTCCGGTAACGCAAACCCAGAACTCTCGGCCCAGGTTGTCGATTATCTGAAAGTGCCTCTCGGAAATGCGCGTGTTGAACAATTCAGCGATGGTGAAATTGCCATTGAGGTGCTTGAAAACGTGCGTGGTCGTGACGTGTTTATCGTGCAACCTACCTGCGCGCCGAGCCATAAAAATTTGATTGAATTATTGCTGATGATTGATGCCTGCAATCGATCGTCGGCCAAGCGTATAACCGCGGTTTTGCCGTATTACGGTTATGCACGGCAAGATCGACGCCCGCGAAATTCACGCGTGCCGATCAGTGCCAAACTTATTGCATCTATGATCAGCACCGCGGGTGCAGACCGAGTTCTAACCATGGACTTGCACGCTGATCAAATACAGGGGTTCTTTGATATTCCTACCGACAATATATATGGCTCGCCCGTATTGTTGGATGACATCCGCAACCTGAACGAACCAGATCTGATTGTGGTCTCGCC
>CALJJR010000136.1 GCA_937973905.1 uncultured Arenicella sp.
TAAAGGTTCTTCTTGTTCTTCGTTTCATTGCTCACCTAATAACTGATGAGGTGATAATATCACCTCTAATTAGGCGGCCAGATTTACTATGCCACTACAGAATACGGCAAGGCGTTCTTCTCGGGCAACTATACTTTGTGATGGTAGTGTACTGCTTGCGGGCGGGTTCGAAGGAAGCGACGTCGACACACCCGTTAGCAATAGTGCAGAAGTCTATAACCCTCAACTTGGAACTTGGAAGGAGGTTGGCCCGATGCTAACCGAGAGAACACAACACACAGTTACACTACTTAGTGATTGTGACGTAATTTTGATTGGAGGACAGAAGAATGGAGCTACGGATTTTATCTTGAACAGTGCATCTCTTTTTATTCAATCAGATCTGAGCCCTGAAGAAGAGCAGATCTGTATCCCCATTAAAGCGGCCAATGAGACAGTAGCGTTAATCTGTCTGTAACGGCTACTGGTTCACATCAAAAACGGCGCTGACTAAGTTAGTCAATTTCTTGGCATTCTGCCCGAATTGTACTGGCAGGTTTTTTGATGACTAGCCTTAGCCAAATTTTCAAGCAACACCGAAGTTCGCATAACAGCGACTATGTAAAATCGGGAGTCGAATGACTCCCTTTTTTGTACCTATTTGACTGACCGTTAAGGGCAAACTACAGCCACTCGTTGTCAGCATAAGTCGAAACTAGATTTCTACATTTGTAAGATAGAGATCAAGTTTTTACGCCTAAATTGAGCCGCGACTTGGCTCTTGATTTGTAACTTAGCGAACTACTCGCTTGGGTTTGCCGCCTCGCTGGCTTTCTTCTCGCGTTCCTTGCGTGCTTTTGCGGTTTTTCGATCGCTGAATATGCGGCTCAAAAAGCCTTTTTCTTTTCGCGTTGGTTCAGTGATTACGGTGCCGCCATGTTGCATGTCTTCAACGCTTGGCTCCAATGAGGTGACTTTGCTTAAGTCGACATCACCACGAAGCTCCACCAACTTGTCGCCTTCGAACACAGCTGTGATTAAGCGCTTTTCGGTTTGGTTTTTACGCTGGTTCGTTTTGGAATAAAAATAATCCCAACGCGTTTCATTAAATGGGTCAATCACCATTGGGGTGCCGAGAATAAATAGCACCTCTTGTTTGGTCATGCCATAGCGAATCTCGCCAATCTCACTGTTGTTTAATATATTGCCTTGTTGGATGTCAGGCTGATACGGCTTGATACATGCCGTAAGTGCTAGGAGCGAGATGGATAACAGGAAGAATTTCAAAGCAGGCATCGCGGTAAAAATGAATCGGTGTAATCGAGCAGGATATTAGCTATTAAAGCTCGAGGAGAACAGCGATCTCATCACAATTATGGAATTTGTAACAGTTTACACAAATCCCCCATATTTTTTCCGGGAAAATTTCTTTCTCGACGGTCCGAAAACCGAGTCTGTGAAAGAACTCAGGTACATAGGTCAACGCCATGACTCGCTTGGTATCACTAAGGCGAGCTCGCTCTATTAGACTGACTACTATTTCCCGACCAAGACCGTGGCTTTTATAGCGCTCATCAACCATCAGGCTGCGAACCTCGGCGAGCTCCGGGGTAAAGTGTTCTAGTGAACCGCAGGCGATCACGCCGAGCTCATCTTCAATGACTCTGAAGAAGGGGAGATTTTGCTCTACATCGGTGGCAGTACGAGGCAGCAGATCACCCATGGATGAATAGTGCTTAAGTAAGCCTTGAATAGCCGGAATATCCGCTTGATTTGCCGCTCTGGGCAATGAGAACGTCTGGTTCACGGTCATGACTACCGGGCTACGAGGCGGCGCGTATCTGCGCCTGAGAATGGCTCAACATTTCTGCGGCATGTGCACGAGTTTGATCGGTCACTTCTTTGCCGCCAAGCATGCGTGCGATTTCCTCAATTCGCTGTGTTTTGTCTAACATTAGCAAGGTCGAGTAGGTCTCATAACTAGAAGAGACTTTATCCACTGTGAAATGATGTTGCCCTTGTGAAGCTACTTGCGGCAAATGGGTAATGCATAATACTTGCGCGTTCTCACCAAGTTCACTGAGACGTTCGCCAACAATCCCGGCAACTTTGCCGCCTACACCGACATCCACCTCATCAAACACCAAGGTTGGCGTGTGAGCATGCTCGCTGGTGATAACCTGAATAGCCAGGCTGATTCTTGAAAGTTCACCGCCTGACGCGGTCTTGCCAAGCGCTTGTAGGGGCAGGCCATGGTTAGAGCTGACTAAGTAGTCAATGTGGTCGATGCCATTTTCTGAGACCACGATATCGTCGGCAATCTGCGGCTCTACCTGAATTTCGAGTCGACCGCCGCGCATCCCGAGCTCCTGCATTTGCGCCGTGATGGAAGCGGACAGTTTGGTCGCCACCTGCTGTCGGCGATCGGATATTTCACCTGCTAACTCGTAGTACTGATCCTTCTCTCGCTCAATTTGCGCCTGCAGTTTTTCGGGAGCCGCTTTTAGCCCTTCAAGGCGCGCGTATTCGAGCTGGAGTTTGTCGAGCCGCTCAATCAGTTCAGCTTCCGTACAACGATGTTTGCGCGCCAAATTAATTAGCAGTTCCATACGTTGATCGAGCTCTTGGAGTCGTTGTGGATCAGATTCTACGCGCGCTAAAGCTGACTCCATCTCGGCTTTGCTGTCTTCAATTTGGCTTAGCGCCAGATTGAGCTGCTCCACCACCGGCAGGAGATCATCATTCACTTCAGATAATGCTTGTAAGGATATGATTTGATTGCCTAAATCTGTGCTGACATTATGTTCGTCATTGAGGTGTAATGCATCCAGAGCGGTTTGAATGCCGCCTTGTAATACTTCCGTATTGGCGAGGCGAGCTTGATCGCTAACCAAGGAGTCAAACTCACCGGGAATCAGCTGTGCCTCGACCAGCTCATTGATTTGGAATGATAGTAAGTCCATCCGGTCACCGGCATCTGTATTGCTGCCTGTAACGGTAGCCAGTTCGTTTTCAAGCCGCCGAATTTTGCTGGCCATCCTGGCCATGGCCTGGAGCGCGTCGTCATGATCAGCAAACTGGTCGATTATTTGCCGCTGGGTGGTTTTGCGCAATAACGATTGGTGTTCATGTTGGCCGTGCAAATCAACTAAAAGCGCGCCAATTTCTTTGAGGCTCGCGAGCGTCGTCGGTTGATCATTGATATAGCACTTGGTGGGTTTGTCGGTGCGGACGATGCGACGAATTAAGCAGTAGCTCTTATTGTCACGGCCATTGGCGCTTTCGTACTCTTCTTGTAAGTCTCGTTCTTGTAACCAACTTTTAACGCTGGCGAGTTTGCTGACATCAAACAGCGCCGAAATCTCGCATTGATCTTCACCATGTCTCACCATGCTGGATTCTGCACGTGAACCCAAGAGAAGATTCAACGCACCAAGCACGATGGATTTACCCGCTCCCGTTTCACCGGTGATCACCGTCAGACCATCATCGAGCTCAATTTCGAGCTTTTTGATAATCGCGAAGTTGCGAATATTGAGTTCTTTTAATGCCATGGCTTTAGTCTTTGGCCGCGCCGCCCCAGCCAAGTTTGGCTCGCAGCATGCCAAAATAGTTATAGCTCTCTGGGTGTACCAGCTTAACCGCATGTTCTGAGCGTGTTACCCGTACAACTTCGTCACCAACTAAATTGCAGCCAATCAGGCCGTCTGAAGATACATGTGCATTATTTTGCGTACGGTTATGAATGCTGAGTTCAATGACCGCTCCGGCTGGCAGCCCAATTGGGCGGTTCGATAGCGTATGCGGAGAGATGGGTACCATTGAAACGACGTCCAGCCCCGGATGCATAATCGCGCCGCCAGCCGACAGTGCGTAGGCCGTAGAGCCGGTTGGGGTTGCGAGAATGACACCGTCGGATCTTGCAGCAGT
>CALJJR010000137.1 GCA_937973905.1 uncultured Arenicella sp.
CGTATACGAGGTTAAGCCCGCACAAGCTGCGGACACACTCTCGATTGGCGTACCGTTTCGACCATCGATGTCGGTGATCAGAAAATCGGGGTTACCGCTAACGGGTGCGCCAGTTACCGCATCAAACACTTCCCACAAAACGGTAGCGCGTATGGAACCCGTGTTGGTTCGCACAACCGGGTTGTCTCCACTAGTAAATAGACGGATTGAATCGCCAGCAGTGATCGCCGTTACAGTTGCGCGCAGACTGATCGGTGGCCCGCCTACTCCGAGAGTTCCCGCACTCGGGTAGAACTGAGATTGACCCACCGCATTGAGATTGACTTGCGCAGGGGGATTGCTGATAGAGATGATCAGATCCTGCGCCGCAGCGGTGGTGTAAAAAGACGCGCCGAAGAAGATGGTTAATAAAAAGAAAGCACTGCGCAAACCGCGCAGCGAAGGCTGTCGCTCTGATGCAAGGCCAAAGACGATTGAGTTAGCACGCATTAGTTTCCTTCCCGAATCAGATTCGTTCTTTTTTGTATGCGGATGTGATCGACACCATGCTACGCCATAGAGCGTGATGTGGAGCCCTAAATATTGTAAACATCAGTAACAACTCGACGGCGCGATTAAAAAGTGTCTTTGATTAAAGACACTTTTTAATCGTCATTCAAATCAAGCACATAGGAGTCATACCCCACTATCTACTGGAGATTGACCAATGTCAAATTAGCGCGACTCGTGCGATGGCTCTTACGGCCGAAACAAAGGGGTGTTCTCAGGCATTGACATTCTTATCAGCCGCCCTCTACTTCATCATTCCTTTGAAATATTAAGTCCCAGACCCCGTGACCCAATCGTTGGCCACGAGTTTCATATTTGGTGGTTGGACGATAGTCGGGCTTTTCAGCGAAACCCTGGTAGCAGTTACTTAGATCTGGATTTTGCTCAAGCGTAGCAAGTATGTGCTCAGCATAGTTCTCCCAGTCCGTGGCCACGTGAATACGGCCACCACATTTCAATTTTGCTACAGCGAGGGATAAAAATTCTGGCTGAATCAGACGGCGTTTATGATGGCGTTTTTTGTGCCAGGGATCAGGAAAAAATATCTGCAGTCGATCAAGGCTTTGAGCTGGCACCTGTTGCTTTAGAACTTGAACCGCATCCTCTTGCGAGACCCTTACGTTGTCTAAGCCACGCTGACCTACTTGCACGAGCAAACTACCAACACCTGGGCGATGAACCTCAACGCCTAAAAAATCTTGCTCGGGATTCGCTTCGGCCATCTCTACTAGGGAGAGACCGTTGCCAAAACCGATTTCCATCACGCGGAAATGATCACGACCAAACAGAATCTGCATATCAAGCTCGCTCGCTTGAAAGTCAACGCCGAATTGTGGCCATAGACGTTCGATTGCCGCCTCTTGCCCAGTGGTGATTTTGCCTTCGCGTTTTACAAAACTGCGAATCGTGCGTTGAAATCGTGGTTCGTCTGACATGGCCTGGCGATTAAGTAACTTTATGCTGCTGTTGAAAGCGGCTATCCAAAAAGAGGCGCGATTCTACCGCTTCAACTAAAATTTGCGCGGCCCGCCATACCTCAACAAAGCTTGTATAAAGCGGAGTAAATCCAAATCGAAGAATATCTGGTCGCCTAAAATCAACGATGACCCCAAGCTCAATCAAAGCCTGGGCCATCGCATACGCGTGCGGATGTGAGTACGACAACTGACTGCCACGCTGAGCGGAAGGCATGCTTGCCACCAAGGTCAATGAACCCGCGCTCAATTTATCACTAACCAGAGAGATGAATAGCTCAGCCATCGCGATAGACTTGGCGCGAACCTGTTTTATGTCAACATCTTGGTAGACATCCAAGGCCGCATCCAAAGCGGCTAATGCCAAGATCGATGGAGTACTGGACAAGAAGCGCTCCACGCCTTGAGCTGGCTGATACTGCGGAGAAAATTCAAAGGGTTGCTTATGCCCCATCCAACCCGACAGCGGTTGTCGGAGTTTTTCTTGATGCTTACGCGCAACGTAGACAAATGCTGGCGCGCCAGGACCACCATTGAGATATTTGTATCCGCAACCCACAGCAAAATCCACGCCCCATGCGTCGAGCTCGAGCGGCAGAACACCTGCTGAGTGAGCCAAGTCCCATATCACTACGATGCCTTTCTCATGGGCAGCATTAGTTAAAGCTTGAATGTCGTGTAGTTCGCCAGTTCGGAAGTTAACCTGGGTGAGCAGCAGTACAGCAATATCTTCATCCAACCTCGATTCAAGCTGATCGGCGGCACAAACTTCGAGCTGACAGCGCGACTCACCCAGCAAATTTTGCACACCTTCAGCGATGTATAAATCGGTTGGAAAATTATCTTTCTGACTCAGCACAACCGACCTAGCCGGGTTCAGCTCCAGCCCAGAACACAGCAACTTAAATAAATTGACGCTAATCGAATCGCAACAGATCACTTGTTCGCTGGCAGCGCCAATTATGGGTGCGATTTTTTCACCCACCCGCTTGGGCAAATCTATCCAATCATGTTTATTCCAGCTTTGAATTAAGTCCTCGCCCCACTGCCTTGATGCAACCGCATCGAGTCGAGCAACGACATTCCGAGGCAAAGCACCCAAGGAATTACCATCAAGGTAAATCGTGTTCTTTGGTAGTACAAACTCCCTACGCTTGGCGGCCAAAGGGTCGCGCTGATCCAAGTCTAAGACATACTCCGGTATGCCTGTCATAAGTGTTCAGCTAGGGCACGCAACAAAGCTTGAAAGGCTGGTGTGTGCGGGTGAATAAAATCAAAATGCCCAGCTCCATCTACTAAACGACGATTGAGCATGGCAGATTGTTCGAGGGGGACAATCTGATCCAAGCTTCCATGCAAAGCAATGACCGGAGCCCTGAATGCCTCGGTCTGCGGAGTTGCAGCGCGGTATTGCTCAGTTAGCTCATGCGCGGGACCAGAAAAAAACTGCTCGGCGGCTTGTTGACAACTGTTGTCGCCTTGCGAATACGCGGTTACATCAACGATCGGCGCCAGACCGATCACGATAGAAGGCTCTAGCTTTAGATTTGGTTCATTCGCGGCCAGCAGCGCCAGGTGGCCACCCGCCGAATGCCCAACTAAGGCTATCTTATTAAGATCGAGGCGCGTACTCGTGTTCACCACCAAAGCATTGAGCCCGGCGACTACATCGTTATAACTGCCAGGCCAACCGCCGCCTTTATCACCGGTGCGCCGATATTCTAAGGACCAGACCGCATAGCCCGCAGTACGAAGCGCTGAACTAAGGGCGTGCGTATGAGTAATGTCATATTCATTTAGCCAGCAACCACCGTGAACTAAAACCACGACGGGCAGCGAGCGATCTATCTTGGAGTCGGCGGATATTTGTTCAGGCAACCAAAGCTCGGCAAATTGTAAAGGATCATCACCATAGGCAATGAGTTGGTCTGGCGTGCCGGTTGCCAGCTTTTGTACCGCCGAAAAGCTAACGTTTTGTTCCGTGGGCAAAGGGCAAATTTCGATCTCTTGCGCACTAGTATCAAAAGCAAGCAATAGCAAGCCAGCACTAAGCAGACCGCGCCAGAGATCGAACACGTTCACCCTAATGGCCGTTACAGCGTTCTAGTGTGTCATTCACCCACGTGAACAAATTCACCTTCGATTTCAATTGCTACGTCGGCGCCCAAGCTTGGGGCAAACTTACTCACACCCCATTGTGTGCGATCGACCGTGGTAGTGGCTGAAAAACCGATCACTGGCTTACCAACAAACGGATGTTTAACGGCCGCTTTATTCAGTTTAGCGTTCAGAGTAACCGGTGCGGTTTTACCAGCAATGCTTAGATCCCCACTAATCGTAAATGAATCACCATTAAGTGCGCTGACCGAGCTAGAGCTAAAGGTGATGCTCGGGTGTTCAGCACTCTTGAGCCACTCAGTTGCCAGCACTTTATCGAAGTCTTCTTTTTCTGGATTGGGATATGCGGTTTGAATCGAATCTACCTTAATATCAACAGCCACGGTGCTCTTCTCGAAATCCGCCGTATTTAGATTAAGATCAACGTCAAAGTCGGTAAAACGGCCAGGGTAAGTAGAGAACCCAAGATGGTTTACCTTCCAAATTACGCTGGCGTGAGTTAAATCAAGATCGTAGTCGCCCGCTGGCATATCGCCTAGGGAATCGCCGGCGCTAGCATGGCCAAACATCAGCAGACAAACTGCGGTGACAAACGGTTTTCGAAAAGACCCTATTAATTTTGATTTAGGTAGATTTTGCATAAATATCTCCGGGTAGATTTATCGTCAAAGTTTAACGGATTTATACCAAGATAGTTCACACTATCATTGGCGGTAGTGAATGCTAGAATCGAAGCATAATAACTGGCTTAAGTGAAACAGTTCTATGCGGGTAAACATCAACTCAATGAACACGCGTAAAGAGCCAAAGACTTCAAAGGAGAAGTGCAATGCAAGACCAAAGATATGCTCGCATTCTGACAAGAACATTAGGCCTTATAGTCACGCTGGCGCTATTGGCGAATACTACTGTGGTTTTTGCCGACGAACCAACCACGGTATTTTTAATCCGTCATACCGAAAAAGACTTAAGCACTAAGGTCGACCCCGAACTTACCGAAGCAGGCCGCATGAGAGCTCAGCAATTGGCAGATATGCTTCAGCATGCTCCCTTAGTGGCAGTTTATTCGACCGATACCAAACGCACTGTGCAAACCGCCATGCCCCTGGCAAACAATGCGGCATTAGAAATTCAAAAATACGCCGTGGGCGACTTACAAAAATTAGATTGGCAACAACTCTATCCGGGCCAGGCGGTGGCGGTGATCGGTCACAGCAACACGATCCCCAGACTAGCAAATGCATTAATCAAGGACCAACAGTTCGAAGACCTCGATGAATCTGATTACGACAGCGTATTCATCCTCACGATTGGTGAACAACGCACGGCTACTCGAATAATGATTCCGCTCGCAAATAGGCCTTCGCAGTAATTCTAAATACGAGACTCGACATTGAACAAGATTCTTCCTTTTGCATTCGCACTTTTGTCATTTGGCACTCAAGCCGCTGATTTAAGCGTACAGCAGATCACCGCGGATACTGCGCAACAACTTAACAAGACCGGACCCGATGCAATCAGCGGCATCGGCGATTGGCACTTGAGTAACGGGGTATTGTGCGCGGCAATTTCAGACATAGATCATGAGCATGAGTTTTCGGCTAAAGGCGGCGCCTTGGTTGACCTTGGTTTTTGTGAAAGAGACGACGATCACTACACCTTCTCTCAGGATTTACTGGATGGCAGCCGTGACAAACCCTTCAATGGGCAATCGATTCGAGCAGAAAAAAACGCCGATGCCGTGAGCGTTGTCGTCAAACTAGAACAAGGCGGCGCCACCATGGAGGCGCGCTACACACTCGACAAAAAAAACCCTACACAGCTAAAAATTTCTAAACGAGTGATAGTGAGCGATGCTGATCGAGCTGATTTCAATTTAATATCGCTTGGCAGCTTTAACTACCACTCGATGGAACCCTTTGTGCTCGCGTCACAGAACATTGAAAACTCACCAGGGTTCGCCAATACCGATTTTGTCAGCCGCGGTATTTCAGCGCTTGGCGAAGCTGCCCACAACGCCGACACCATCATCACGCTCAGCCCACCGGATGCAGAGGCACCCATTGCGTATGGGTGGCATTTAAATTCGGCAACCCGAGTAGAAGGTGAAAAGCGCACAACCCTACCTCGCTTCGTTCTAGCCGATGAAGAGTCTACCGCCATGTTGGTATTGGCCGATGATTTTTGGCTTGGCGATGGCAGCCGCATGGGTTGGCTACAGCTCCCGCAAATACCCCTTTTGGGGTTGGATGAGGAAGCCGTACTGGAATTTGAAGAAACAATTTTCGTGAGTCAAGGCGCGAGCATTGCGGGCATAACCGATCAAATATTTCCCGACTCGCCAGAAATTTCCGGCACTGCAAATCCAAACTCAGCAGTACATTTGATATTCGAAAATGGCGCTGGTCTAAGCCATCGGCGTGTTGCCGACGATGGCAGGTTTTCGTTTCGTGCACCACCAGGCGACTATGTGATTCGTCATCGTGGTACTGCAGGCCGGTCGGTTGAACATGCGATCACGCACACACAAAGCGACACCGAACTCGGCGAACTCGAACTACCAGAAGCCGGCTTATTGCGACTGCCGCGCGGCCAAGCCATGCGGCTGGTTTTTGTGGGGGTTGATGGAACGCCCTCGCCGAACTTCACAGACCAACTCACCGATTTTTCGGTGCGTGATGACGATGGCGTGCATTTTTCCGAACCCGTCGCTCAGGTATTTCTAGCCGGCATCGATAGTGATCTCGCCGAGGTACATATTGCCCCGGGAAAATACCGAGTTTATGCAACCCGTGGGCTAGAACATTCAGTTGAAATGGCCGATGTAGAAATCACGGCGGGTGTAGCAAAGACCTTAAAAATAACTCTACCAAAGCGCGAATTCATAACGCCCGGGTTTCTTGCTGCTGATCTGCACGTACACGCAGGCAACAGTTTTGACAATGCTTTTTCTAACCAGGAGCGCGTTCGTACTTTTGTTGCGGAACACGGTGAACTGATGGTTAACAGCGAACATGATGTCGTGATCGACTTTGCCCCGATCATTGCCGCGATGGGCGTGGAGAACAAAATCACCAGCATGACCGGCGCCGAAATGACCAGCTTGTTGCCGACTGCAGAAACGCCCTACACCGGCGGGCACGTAAACTTTTTCCCCTACGCAGCAAAACCCGATGAGTATCGCAACGGAATGGTGAAGCATGAGGGTCGCAGACTTCGCGACGTTCTGCATGATGTGCATACCGACAACCCCGGTGCAATTGCGCAGCTAAATCATCCTCGACGAAACCTAGCACTCAGCGATGGTGCGCCGCGCAATTTTGATGACTTAATCGACAACGGCGCTTATCTAGATCATATGGGCGCTGCCGGTCATCCTTATCACCCCAGTAAACCTCTGCACAGCCATCCCAACAATGTACTCACAGACCCACACCCACATACCGGTCTGCGCGATCTGGACATCGATGCGATTGAGGTTTTAAACCCGGGCGGCCAGTACCATCAACAACGACTCACTGCCGTGCGTCGAGATTGGCTGTCGTTCTTGCTACAAGGTGAGCGGATCACTGGCACAGCCAACAGTGATTCACATCGGGGTAGTGAACAAGTGGCGGTGCCACGCAATATGGTTGCTGTTACTAATGATGACATCAATGCATTTAGTCGCAGCGAATTTCTCGCCTCTCTCAAACGCGGCAATAGCTATGGAACTACTGGCCCGATGTTGGATCTCGACCTTAGCGGAACCCCCATGGGCAGCCACTTCGCTGGCAACCTAGCTACTTTAAACTTGCAAGTCACCGCAGCGAGTTGGGTACCAATAAGCAGAGCCGAAGTGCAAGTGAACGGAATCACAGTTGAGTCACTCAATCTTGAGTCACAACGTGAGCACTCAATTGAGCTGCAGTTTGAGCAAGATTCATTCGTCACGGTCGAAGTGTTCGGAACCGCGAATGAGGCTTATGCCACACTCTACCCGGGGCTTGACCCCTATGCATTCAGCAACCCAATTTATGTGGATTTTGACCAAGACGGCCAATGGCAAGCGCCGGGATTACCAACCAACTAAACACGGAGTGATCATGCCCAATCATGAAAAAATAGATTATCTCGAATATCCAGCGCGCGATTTAGCCGCTACTAAAGCTTTTTTTGAACAGGTATTTGGCTGGTCCTTCACCGATTATGGCCCGGAGTACACGGCATTTGATCATCAAGGTGTTGACGGCGGGTTCTATCTGGCTGACTTGCAAAGTACGGCAGACAAAGGTGCGGCTCTCACGGTTTTTTACAGTAAAGATCTGCAAGCTACGTTAAACAAAGTAACTGCCGCAGGAGGCGAGATATCTACTCCGGTATTCGAATTTCCCGGTGGTCGTCGTTTTCATTTCAAAGAACCAAGTGGCAACGAATTTGCGGTCTGGGCAGAGTAATAAAACCTGCCCAATTGCGCACAAACATTTATAATAGACGGTCGCATATCGCTGGTACTGGAGAGTTTAAAAATGTCGTTTTCTGATCGTGATGGCTTCATCTGGATGGATGGAGAATTTGTTGACTGGCGTGAGGCCAAAGTTCATGTGCTCACTCATACTCTCCATTACGGTGTCGGCGTATTCGAAGGCGTGCGCGCCTATCCTACCGCTAAGGGCCCGGCGATTTTCCGCCTCAAGCGGCACACCGAGCGTTTATTCCAATCGGCAAAAATCATGGGCATGCCGATGCCGTATACGGCCGATGAATTAAACGCAGCACAAATTGAGATCATTGGTAAAAACAAACTTGAATCTGGCTATCTCCGACCAATGGCCTATTACGGCTCAGAAGCCATGGGCTTACACGCTAAGGGCCTGAAAGTGCACCTAAGCATCGCTGCGTGGGAATGGGGTGCTTATCTGGGCGATGAAGGTTTAGAAAAAGGCATTCGTGTTAAAACCTCCTCGTTCAACCGCCACCATGTGAACAGCACAATGGCCAAAGCGAAAACCAATGGCCACTACACTAACTCCATTATGGCGCTGCAAGAGGCTGAACGAGCTGGCTATGATGAAGCGGTGATGCTCGACACCAACGGTTATGTAGCTGAAGGCAGCGGCGAGAATATCTTCATTGTACGGCGCGGCAAAGTCTACACACCAAGCCTCACTTCGGCCTTGGAAGGCATTACTAGAGACACCATCGTGGAACTATTAAGCAACGATATGGGCTTAGAAGTGATTGAAAAACAAATCACTCGTGATGAAGTGTATACAGCCGATGAAGCTTTCTTCACCGGTACAGCCGCCGAAGTCACACCAATCCGAGAATTGGATGACCGACTCATTGGCGACGGTGCGCGAGGCGCGGTCACCAGTGAAATTCAAACCCGCTACTTCGACGTTGTAAACGGTCGAAATGCCAAATACGAACATTGGCTGACTTATTGTTAAACCGACAGCATCTGGAGTTTCCGAAGCTTGACGGTTGCTTGGCATGGCAACCGCGTTGGCTTGGCGACCTTTAATTGCGAGTGATTGCTAGCTTTGCGGCAACGTGGCAGTCTTATTATCTTCATAAGCGCAAAATTTTCGCAGCCATCCTAATCATTGTATGTCGCAGCAACGCAGATACTTAATCGTGGGCCCATCGTGGGTTGGCGATATGGTAATGGCGCAGAGTCTCTGCATCGATCTCAAAACCCGGTTCCCCAATGCATCCATCGACATGCTGGCACCGCAGTGGACCGCCGCACTTGTGGATCGCATGCCTGAGGTTGAACAGCTTATCCCCACTCAATTCACCCATGGCAAATTGGGCCTAGGTGAACGCTGGAACATCGGTAAGTCTTTGCGTGCCAAGTCTTACACCCATGCCATTGTCTTGCCGAATTCATTGAAGTCGGCACTCGTGCCTGCATTTGCCAAGATTCCGCTACGAACAGGTTTTTTGGGCGAACAGCGCTGGGCGCTGTTAACAGACGTTCGCAAGCTCGATAAAAAACTCTTGCCGATGACGGTCGAACGCTTCGTGGTGCTTGGAAGAAACAAGCAAAGCATACAAGCCTCTGAAATAGACTTCCCTACTCCACGCTTATCGGTCAATGAAGCCGCCGTATCCGCGACTCGCGATCGATTCAATTTGGTTCATCCTCAGCCGGTGCTGGCTCTTTGCCCTGGTGCCGAATTCGGTTCATCCAAACGCTGGCCGGCTAAGCACTTTGCCCAAGTAGCTGAGCATTACCTCGAGCGAGGCTGGCTAGTATGGATGTTTGGTTCTGCCAACGATATCGGCGATTGCCAGCGCATCAATGATCTTGTGGGTGGAAGAGCCAAAATGCTGGCTGGCGAAACTAGCTTACCTGAGGCTGTAGATCTCATTTCGGTTGCTGATCTCGTGATCAGCAATGATTCTGGGTTGATGCACATCGCCGCCGGGTTGAATCGCCCGCTGGTCGCCGTTTATGGGTCTACCGATCCAATGCATACACCGCCATTGAATGCGAATCATCGAATAGCGCAGCGCGAAATCGAATGCTCGCCATGTTTTAAACGCGAATGCCCCTTGCACCATCATGACTGTATGAATCTATTGGGCGCCGACAAGATTATCGAATTGGCGGAGGAGTTGTTGACGTGAAGGTCTTGGTTGTCAAACTCACCTCGATGGGCGACACGCTGCATCTGCTACCTGCGCTAAGTGATCTGCAACAGCACAATTCAGAGGTGCAGATTGATTGGATGATTGAGCAAAGCTTCGCAGAGATCCCCGCATGGCACCCAAGTGTGGATCGAGTCATTCCAGTTGCGACGCGCAAATGGCGTAAATTCAGTGGTTCTTCGCTCAAAGAATTTCTGCAGTTTTGGCGCACCCTAAGGGCGCGCAAGTATGACGTAGTGATTGACGCTCAAGGCCTCATCAAGAGCGCTGTATTTGCACGCTTTGCAAAGCTCGAACGTGGCGGGCAGAGAATTGGCTTCAGCGCTGCTTCGATTAAAGAAAAACCGGCAGCGCGCTTTTATTCTACGCGTATTGATATAGCCCGAGACCAACATGCCATTGAGCGGCTTCGACAACTGTTTGCGCAGGCGTTCAACCACAGCTATGACGACAACAGCTGCAACTATTCGATAAACACTGAGCCCGCCCAGTCACACAGCGATACGGTCGTTTTGTTGCATGGAACCACTTGGCCGAGCAAACACTTACCCGAGGCTTACTGGCACGAACTCGTAAAACATGCAGCGGCAGACAATTATCAAGTGATTCTCCCGTGGGGCAATGATGCGGAGCTCCAGCGAGCAGAACGCATTGCAGCACAACACGATTCGGCACGCGTCTTGCCCAAATCAAGTTTGCATGATTTACGCACAACCTTATCCCAGGCAGCCGGCGCCATCGCCGTTGATACGGGTTTAGGCCATATGGCGGCGGCACTTGGCGTGCCCACGGTCTCTGTCTATGGATCAACCAACGCCAAACTGACTGGCGCGGTTGGGCACAATCAACACCATATTCAAGCTACCTACCCTTGCTCGCCATGCCTATTAAAACATTGCGATAAATTAACTGAGCAAGTAACCGTAGAGCCCTGCTACGCCCGCATTAAATCAGCCGATATCTGGGCATTACTGCACGAGCATTTAGCCTAACGATTGTAGAAAGTGCGCGTATAATCGAGGTGCTTAGCGGAGTTCCCATGCATTTTGCCTTTTGTCTTTATAAGCATTTTCCATACAGCGGCCTATCTCTTGATATGCTGCGAATCGCGCATGAGTGCATTCAACGAGGGCACCAAGCAACGGTTTACACTGGTAGTTGGGAAGGTGACATTCCAGCCGGGCTAGAGGTAAAAATTGTTAAGCACTTCGGTTTGACCAACCACACTAGAGCAGGCGCTTTCCACAAGAAATTGCACTTAGCCTTAGCTGGGACCAATTACGACGTGGTCGTGGGTTTCAACAAAATTCCTGATATGGACATCTATTACTGTGGTGACTACTGCTACGTTGGGCGTTCATATCTGCGGCACTCGTTTTTTTATCGCTTTACGCCACGATTTTTATATTTCTCAAGGTTTGAACGCGGCGTTTTTGACGCATCATCAAAAACCAATATCCTGTCGCTCTCTGATCGCGAAAAAGCAATTTATCAGCAGTATTACTTAACTCAAGATTCGCGCTTTTTGACCTTACCCCCTACCCTAGAAAAAGCCCGCTGGGCGAACTTGGACAATTTGGCGAGCCGCGAATTAATCCGCAAGTCGCTGAGTATTGAAGAAGACGAGAACCTAGTCCTGCTTATTGGTTCCGGCTTTCAAACCAAAGGCTTGGATCGAGCCATCATCGCCATGGCTGCATTGCCGCCAGAACTGCTGAGTAAGACTCGTTTGTATGTCGTCGGGCAAGATAAAATTGAACCTTTCCAACGCATTGCTAAACGCTATGATGTGAGCGATCACGTCATGTTTCTCGGTGGGCGCAAAGATGTGCCGGCGCTGATGAAAGCCGGCGACATGTTGTTACATCCAGCCTATGCAGAAACCACCGGCGGCGTGCTGCTTGAGGCCATTGTTTCAGGTTTGCCGGTACTGGCAACACCAGTCTGTGGTTATGCGCCACATATCAATCATGCTAAGGCTGGGCACGTGCTACGCAAACGTTTTTCGCAGCAAGAACTGAACGAAAAATTGCACGAAATGCTGCTCTCCAATAAAAAGAATAGATGGCGGGAGAACGGTTTGCAGTATGGCCAAAACCCTTCTCTATACGTGATGCCCCAGCGCGCTGTGGACTTTATTGAACAAAACTCGGTTCAACGCAAACTGTACAGTAAAGCCACCAGCGAACGACAGCCCGATGAATCGTTGTATATCTGCAGTGAGCTAAGGCAAGCTTTGCAAGGCCAAGATAATTTCTACGACATGATGGATATCGAAGGCAAGGTGTACCGTGAAGCCTTGGGCCGTCGAACCATGCGCTTCACGCGTGGGGAAAAGGACTACTTCCTAAAAGCCCATACCGGTGTCGGTTGGCGTGAGATCGTCAAAAATCTGATTTATCTACGCGCACCAGTGGTCGGCGCTTTAAATGAATGGCATGGCGTGCATCGTCTTAAAGATTTAGAAATTGATACCATGACGGTATCCGCTTATGGCATTCGGGGCCGCAACCCAGCGACCAAACATTCATTCATCGTCACCGAAGCCTTGCCTACAGAAACCAGTCTGGAGGATTTCTGTGCCGATTGGAAACACAACCCGCCAACTACGCTAAGCCAAGTCAGACTGAAAAGATGGATTCTAAACAAAGTGGTTGAAACTGCGAGAGTCATTCATGAAAATGGCGCCAATCATCGTGACTTTTACCTCTGTCACTTTCTGCTTGATGCGCATTTCACACCCGAAGAGACCATCGCACCCGAGAGTAAACTCTACCTAATTGATCTTCATCGCTTACAAATGCGTCGCAAAACACCGGAGCGCTGGGCAGTAAAAGATATCGCCGGCCTTTATTACTCCAGCAAGGATATTGGCTTAACCAAGCGCGACCTGCTGCGTTTCATGAAGTTGTACCGGGGTAAACCGCTGCGTGAAATCTTTACTAATGAAATGGCGTTTTGGCAGAAAGTGATGAGTCGTGGTAACAAACTCTACGCCTCAGAGAAGCGCAAAGCACTCGCCAAGCAAAACCTTAAGAATGTTGCTTCAGGCGACGTAAAAAAAACCGATCAACTCAGCGCGCCTACTTCCTCCAACCCTAGTTCGCCCCGCAGCCAAGTAGAAAGCAGTGCGGCAAATTTCAAAGAAATGATTGGTAAATAATCATCGCTCGTGAGTGCTGATTGGTCTAATAATGAAGTCGTACGCAGCCAGAACTGGCATCAGCGGCTATGGCGAAGTCTCGGGTTCCAAACTCAAGAGGACGCAGCTGAGACAGACTTAGCAGAAACATTTGATGAGCAATTACTCAATACCCTTGATGCTCTAAAACACGATAAAACCACCACGGTAAAAAAGGTCTACCTCAATGACGAGACGCTGGTCTTAAAGCGCTATAACGCGCGTAATACATGGCACCACCTGAAGCGTGCGCTGCGCATAACACGCGCGAACCGATGCTGGTGTATGTCGTATCATTTTCAACGTGCGGGCCTTAATGTCGCCGAGCCACTCGTAATGCTCGAACGCAGATGGGGGCCTTTGCGCAAGGACGCATATCTGCTCACTAGGTGTCTCGAAGGTCAGGAATTGCTATCGTGTTTGCCGGCCATGAAGGAACCAGAAAAGCGTCAAGTGAAGGCCGCAATCGATGCCGCATTTGCGGCCATGCAAGCGTATAAAATCAGCCATGGCGATATGAAGGCCAGCAATCTTTTGTGGGTAGATGAAAGACTGTTCTTTGTAGACCTAGACGCCGCTAGTAAACATCGGTCGCGACTAAGCTGGCGCCATGCCCATAACCGCGATAAACAGCGATGGCTAAAGAATTGGCGTGATAACCCTGATCTGCTCGCAATGTTCAAGGAATAGCAGATCAGATTAGTCTTCGATCGCCTGCGTACACTCTAGATCGAGAAACATCTCAATTTCGCGGCGCTGACGCATAGCATCTTTGTAGCCCAACTCAATCAGCTCCTGACAAAACGGCTTGATAAACATTAAGTAGCTTAAAAATCGTCGACTGTCTCCGCGGTTCATTCCGAGCAGACTCATTGCACCGCGAAAAGCTTTGGGCAACTTCTTGTAGTGTTTAACAGCGATGTCAGCAATATCTTCTGATGGACTGACAATTAGGTGCTCAATAAATTTGAGCGGACCATCAATTTCAGAATCGGACCCATTTGCAGCAACCAAGTCATTGATGCGCTCGAGTCTCTCTACATCGGCGTACAGACTGTTCAAAAATAAAGTATCGAGAATATAGCCGGATATTTGGCCTAAGGAAGGGCGGTATTTAGACGGCTTATGCAAGCCCAGTTTCGCCTCCATGCGCAAGCCAATAATGAGTATTTTATCGGCGCCCAAATGCACAGCTGGGCTAATTGGCGATACCTGCCGCATTGAACCGTCACCAAAATGTTCCTCTCCAAGCTTCACCGAAGGGAACACAACGGGGATGGCGGATGAGGCCATTAAGTGATCAATTGATAGCTTTACTCGCCGACCTTCACGATGAGTGCGGCGCCAATCAGACAGCTCCGGCTGACCATCATAAAAAGAAGTGGATTCACCCGAGGTATAGCTGCAAGCGGTCAAACAATAAGCATGCAAATTACCACTTTCAATTGATTTATCAATCTTTGAAAAACTGACGTATTCATTGAGCAGATCTCGCAGAGGTTCATTATCAAGTAACGAAGCTGGCCCGCGATTCCGATTGCCAAAACCGACGTGCGACCAGGTCCACAGCCAAATGCGCTTGAATAGGCTCCAGCCGTCCGCATGAAACACCTGGCCAAGCCGAAATTGAGACCAAACACCCACCATCTTAGCCACGCCAAGATGGAAGTCATCCGCGTTAGAAGCCAGCGCAATGGTGTTGATCGAACCGGCCGAGGTGCCGGTAACAATTGGAAACGGGTTGCCTGAATTTTCAGGCACGATTTCTGCGATGGCTTTTAGTACCCCGACTTGGTACGCAGCGCGTGCACCACCACCGCCCAAAATAAGGGCCCTACGGGAATTCTGATTTGTACATTCGTGTTGCTCTGGCATCTCTCGACCTTGGCGATGAAAAGCGTAACGAAACTAGCCGACTCTATCCAACTCTATCCGACTTTATCCAACTAAGGGAATCTCCATGCCACGTCGCCCACGTAATGGCGTGCGTCGAGCAGTGGATTGCTGACCGGCTTGTTTTTCCAGTTCAGCCATTCGTGCTGCTTCTTTATCATCCATAGTGACCGGTTCAGGCGTGCGAGGCTTGCGAACAGATTCATCGCTCTTACGAGTATCTCTTTCTGACGGCTTGTTCCCGCCGCCAGGTTTCTTACCTCGTTCACGAGCATCATTTCTGGGCTTGCCTTTAGCACCCGCTGGCTTTCGGTTTGAGCGAAGTTTGGAGAGGTCTGGTTTTACCGGATCAGGGAACAACAAATCACCAGTTTCGCGCTCCACTGGTATCGAATGCTCAATGTACTCTTCAATATCAACGATGTTCATTGCGTAGGTCTCACAAATAAGTGAGATGGCCGTGCCGCTGGCACCTGCGCGGGCCGTTCTGCCGATTCGATGCACGTAGTCTTCCGCATCGGTGGGCAAATCAAAATTGACGACGTAGTTAACGTCAGGAATGTGCAAACCTCTGGCCGCCACATCAGTGGCTACTAATATGTTCACCTGCCCTTCCTTAAACTTATTAAGTAGGGTTTCGCGTTTTTTCTGTGGCACATCGCCGGACAGCAAGGCAGCCTTAAAGTCGTTGGCAGCGAGCCAAGCCTCAAGCTTCTCGGCCATATGTTTGGTATTGATGAAGACCACGCATTTTTCGTCTTGCGCTTGCTTCAAGATGCCGAGCAAGAGCGGGATTTTCTCCTCGTTAGACGGCATGTAGGCAAGTTCTTTAATGCGATCTGCAGTGATTGTCTCTGCTTCGATTTTCACCACCTCAGGTTCGCTCATATGTTCATACGCGAGTTCTGCCACACGGTGCGAAAGAGTCGCCGAAAACAACATATTGAGGCGTTCAGTGGGCTCTGGCATGCGGCGTAGTAAATAACGAATATCGCTGATAAAACCCAGATCGAACATGCGATCTGCTTCATCCAGGATAATAACTTCGAGTGCATCCAGCGCAAAGACACCTTGCTTGAAATAGTCAATGATGCGGCCTGGGGTACCGATCAACACATCCAAACCAGCTTCGATATGCACGCGCTGCTTTTCATAGTCGGTGCCGCCGTAAGCTATACCGAGTTTCAAGCCAGTGTGTTTGGCGAGCGGTTTCCCATCTTCAAAAATCTGGATGGCCAGTTCTCGCGTAGGCGCCAAAACTAAAGCCCGAATCGGGTTCTTCTTGGCCGATTCCTCGCGCTCTTTGTTTAGCAAACGGTGAAAACACGCGATCAGAAAAGCCGCGGTTTTACCGGTGCCCGTTTGTGCCTGCCCGCTCACATCTTTGCCCTTTAGCGCTACAGGTAAGGCCATGGCTTGGATGGGGGTACAGAATTCGAAACCTAGGGTTTCGATGCCGCGCTGGACATCCTCATGGATATCCAATTCGGTAAATTTGGTTTCGCTTAAATGCGTATTACTCATAGTCTATTTGCCACGCTCAACCCACCAAAGGGTCACGCTGGCATCTCTTTTTGTTCTGTCTAATAGTTTCAAAGGTACTGATATGAGGCGTCGATACGTCGGGTGGAATCAGTGTGTAGTGCGGTCCGGTTGCGTGCTACACCAAGTATTAGACGCTTTACCAGCGCCTTATTAAAGATCAGCGGGTGACCACTGCGTACGATTCTCGACAGTCGTTTATTTTGCGTTCGCATGTGCTTGCAATCTACAAAATAATCCGCACACTATACCCTAATTATTAACCGAATAGGCGATTTAAATATGTCTCAAACCCCTGTAAAAATTAGCGACGACAGCTTTGAAGCTGACGTTTTGAAAGCCGACAAACCTGTACTCGTAGACTACTGGGCTGAATGGTGTGGACCCTGCAAAATGCTAGCGCCTATTCTTGATGAAGTCGCTGCCGAATACGGCGACAAGATCACCATTGCCAAGCTCGACATCGACAGCAACCCGAATACTCCACCAAAATTTGGTATTCGCGGCATACCCACTTTAATGCTGTTTAAAGAAGGTGATGTGGCTGCAACGAAAGTTGGCGCTATGTCTAAATCACAGCTGACTGCGTTTATTGACGAGAATATTTAAGCTGCCGAATGGGCGTGCGTTCAGGGCATCGATAGTCTCGATGGAACTCACGCCCTCCAAGCGGTAGATTTTCTAGATCGGGCCGCTGGACACCTCTCCAAATCTCATGTTATTGTTTACCCGAACTCGCAGTTGTCGAGTCTCTTCCCTCTGTCACCACTGATTCCACACATTCGATAAAAAAGACAGTTAGCCGCGTGAATACGTGCGCAACTTGGCAGAGGGTCTGCCTGATACAGGCTTGTAATCCATATTAAAGACAAGCCCTTTAGCCTACTAATTAGCCGACGAAACCTGTGCAAAGCCTAATGGCAATAAGAAAAGAAGGCGCTAAAAGACACCCAAGTCAGAACCAGTAAATGGTCTGCTTAACACTCAATTTTCTATAACCCTAACTAGATTCGCCCGCTGAAAATCACCTAACGGGTAGAACGACAAAAAAAACATGTCAGCATCTCTCACCGATCTTAAGAAAAAAACCGCCACCGAACTGACCGAAATTGGTCGAGAATTGGAGCTCGACGGCCTCGGCCGTATGCGCAAACAAGATCAAATTTTTACGATCCTAAAATCAATTGCCAAGCGCGGCGAAGACATCCAAGGCGAAGGCGTTGTAGAGATACTGCAAGACGGCTTTGGTTTTCTGCGTTCGGCAGACAGCTCTTACCTTGCTGGCCCAGACGATATTTATGTATCACCTAGCCAAATAAGGCGCTTTAGCCTGCGCACGGGCGACACAGTCGCTGGCTTGGTCCGACCTCCCAAAGACTCAGAGCGTTATTTTGCATTGCTTAAAGTCGAGACCATTAATGGCTCAACGCCAGAAGAAGCGCGCAACAAAATATTGTTCGAGAATTTGACGCCACTGCATCCGAACAAACGTCTCAAGTTAGAGCAAGAAAATGGCACCTCGGAAGACTTAACCGGCCGCGTAATTGATTTAATTGCGCCGCTGGGTAAAGGCCAACGCGGATTAATCGTGTCATCACCAAAAAGTGGTAAAACGGTGATGCTGCAGCAAATCGCACAAGCAGTAACCACCAACAACCCTGACGTTGAATTAATGGTGTTGCTGATTGATGAACGACCAGAAGAAGTCACCGAAATGCAACGCTCGGTTCGCGGTGAAGTAATTTCATCAACCTTTGACGAACCAGCGGCTCGACACGTTCAAGTTGCCGAGATGGTAATTGAAAAAGCCAAACGACTCGTTGAACACAAAAAAGACGTGGTTATTCTGCTTGATTCGATCACTCGTCTCGCTCGTGCTTACAACACAGTAGCACCTGCCTCTGGCAAGGTATTAACTGGTGGTGTTGATGCCAACGCACTGCAACGTCCAAAACGATTCTTTGGTGCTGCGCGTAATATTGAAGAAGGCGGCAGCTTAACTATTTTGGCCACAGCCTTGATTGAAACTGGTTCCAAAATGGATGAAGTCATCTACGAAGAATTCAAAGGCACCGGCAATATGGAAGTGCACTTAGACCGTAAGATCGCCGAAAAACGTGTTTATCCATCGATCATTGTGAATAGTTCGAGCACGCGACGCGAAGAGCTCTTAATTGACCCAGAAGAACTGCAAAAAATCTGGATTCTGCGCAAACTACTGCACCCGATGAACGAGCATGAGGCGATCGAGTTCTTGCTAGACAAACTCAAGGCCACCAAAACCAACGGCGAATTTTTTGGATCGATGAAGCGTTAGATCTTTAGTGAATTTCTAACTGCAGCTACCTAACGGAGCAAAATTGTCCGCGGGTATCGGTCCGTAATCCAAAAGCGAATACCGTTAAGATCGCGTACCAAGAGCTCTCCGTATTGTTGATCTGGATCGGGTGCTGCAATAATTTCATAGCCGAGTTTTAGTGCTTCCTGATGTACTTTTTTGGCATCTTCGACCATAAACTGTAGCATTATTGAGCCCGGTTCAGCTCCGCTACTAACCACATTTTCCTTGGGCTCTATTCGCTCTCCTTCACTATTGGAGATTTCTGAAAGCGCAATATAGCCGGAATGAAACTTGCTGTTGATGTTGAGCGCAGGTCGCAAAATCGCCAATCGAATGGTCTGACCCGCCTGCAAGTCTGAAAAATCTTCGAGGCGTGGGTCATACATAGCTTTGCGCTCATGGATCAGCGTCATTCCTAATACGTCACGATAGAATTTCAGACTTTCATCAATATCACGAACGGTGATTCCCGCACGAGCAAACACAGCTGACTCAAACTCAGGTGCTTTTTCCGGCCAAGGCGCTGCTTCCATCTGCGCCGCTAAGGGGCCCAGCAGCGCTGAGAAAAGCAGCAAAGGCAAGAACTAAAGGTTTTATCTCCATTCGGAAGGCTCCTGAATACAAAAATAGACTTGAGTGCGCTTAGCAACACTTATTGTAGTCTAATTCCTAACACCTGCTCAGCGCAGCCTGAGCACCACTTTAGACTGATTAAAAACGTGACGCTCGAGCCAGTCGCACGATCGGCACTGCTCTCTTGTTACAACTGATTTACTTGTTACAAACCCAAATTCGAGTCCAGCGCTTGGACTAAAGCAGCACATTTGGATTTGTCCGTGGCGTCGTAACTTGGCTCGGCAAAGTGACCCTTGTCGTTATCAAAGTATTGCCCCGATGCGCCTGAGAACTCATCTCCGATTGCAGCACGAACCATCACGTCTATGCCGACACTCATGTCTTGTGCTGGAGCGCCGAAGCCTTCTTTGACCATTTTCGTTGCGAGCAAAGAGCCGGGGTTCAAGGCAATTAATGCAGCGCTAGATTCTGGCAGTGTGTCTGCCAAGTGTTTGGTCCACATAATCAACGCAGATTTACTTTGAGCGTAGGCGTTGAACTGGTCCGAAAATTGTTCTCTGCCAGTTAGCGCATCCAGGCTGACCGGCGCCTGGGCTGCCGACGCCAAATTTACTACTCTACCGCTTGCTTGTAAGTTTGCCAGCAACCGCTTAGTTAAGAGATATGGCGCAATCGTATTCACTACAAACCGTGCATCGATGCCGCTGGTAGTTAGGGGATTGGCCGTTTTGTAAACTCCCGCATTATTGATAAGCACGTCTAGTTGCGGATATTTAGATGCTACATCCTGTGCAAATCTATCTACTTGATCCAACTCTGCAAAATCCGCCAAGTACATCTGTGGGGCCTGATCGCTAGCCAAGTCAGCCAATTCAGCATGTGCTGCCTCTAGCTTGCTACGGTTGCGCCCATGGATAATAAGTTTGTGCCCGAGCTGCACAAGTTGTTTTGCCGTCGCCAGGCCAATGCCATCGGTTGCGCCGGTGATAAGAATGGTCTTACTCATTGTTTTTGAACCCTCGAAGTTGCTCAATAGATCGACTCATACTTGGACGACAACTTTGCCCATTCCTTTGCCACTCGACAGGCGCTCATGAGCAGCGCCCACCTGCTCCAAGGAAAAGCGCTCGGTGTCTAAAATTGGCTTCAACGCTTCAGCTTCTACTATATCGGTCAGAACATTTAATATGTGGCCATGTTCTTCACGCTTGATGTTGTGAATCATCGGGATAAGCATAAAGACCACATGCAGTGACAAGCCCTTAAAATGTGCGAGTGATAAATCTAAATCAACCAAAGCTACAGTCGATGCAATTTGGCCGTTAAGTGCCGCCGCCTCAAACGAGTTGAGCATATTCTCGCCTCCAACAGAATCAAAAACGAGGTCAAATCCGGCGCCATCAGTATATTTATCAACATAGCCCTCCACGCTCTCATTTTTGTAATTAATACCGGTAGCTCCAAGCTCTTCGATTAATTGAATTTGCGCGTCGCCACCCCCAGTGGCATACACCTGGGCCCCGAAGTGCTTCGCAAGCTGAAGAGCTATGTGTCCAACACCACCCGATCCGCCGTGAACCAAAACCTTTTGATTTTGAGAAACACCTGCACGCATCAAACCCTCATAAGCGGTGATGGCCACCAAGGGTAATGCAGCAGCTTCGGCCATACTCAAATTCTTGGGTTTGCGGGCGATAAGCCGGGCATCGACTGACATGTATTCTGCGAGCGACCCTGGCAGGTTTAGCAACCCACCGGCACACCCGTAGACCTCATCTCCTACAGAAAATTGATCAATACCCTCACCCACGGCCGCCACCGTCCCGGCGAAGTCCATACCCAAAATCGCAGGTAGTTCAGGCGCAAGAGGCAGTTCTTTCCCGAGTTGGCGAATCATAGTATCAACGGTATTGACGCTACTCGCTGCGACCTTAACCAAGACCTCCCCGGAATTTACTTGTGGCGTAGGTAGCTCTGCGGATTCAAATACTTCCACACCGCCAAAATCTTTGATGATCATTGCTTTCATGTTCTGCCTCTCAGTGAATGTTTGTAAAAACTTACTAAAAGGAATTTTAAAGATTATCGTTAAAGTAAAAAATACAGCGGTTTACATATACAGATTTTATCTTATGCATATAATTAAATATGCAAATTAAGCACCTAAAGCTTTTTGTTCGTGTGGCCTCAACCCACAACATCAGCATGGCCGGTCAAGAAATGGGGCTCTCTCCAGCAGTGGCTGGTTCATACATTAATAAGCTAGAAAACGGGCTTGGTGTGAAGCTGTTACACCGAACAACCAGGCAGGTCTCATTGTCAGAAGAAGGCTTGGCATTTTTACCGTACGCCGAAAACGTGATCTCAAGCGTGGCGGCCGCCCGTGCATCAGTGGGGGCCGGAACCAGCCTTCCAAGTGGTGTGCTAAGAGTGACCGCACCAGCATCATTTGGCCGCATGCATCTCATGCCCGCCATCAAAGACTTTACCGATCGCTTTCCAGATTTAGTTCTGGATGTAAGATTTTCAGATACCATCGTTGACTTGGTCGAAGGCGGATTCGACGTAGCAATCCGTAACGCTGAGCTCACCGATTCAAGCATGATTGCTCGCAAGCTAGCGAAAGACAAACGTATTCTTTGCGCATCCCCAGACTACCTCACAAAATATGGTAATCCAGCTCAGCCTCATGAACTTCGCAAGCATAACTGCATTACCTTGGGCGGGATGGAAACCTGGACCCTAAACTCGCGTAAAGGCAAAGTGAATATCAAGGCTTCTGGTACATTCAGATCGGATAACGGAGACGCGATTAGAGAGGCCTGTGTAGCAGGGCTCGGCATCACGATTAACTCAACATGGAGTGCATATCAGCACTTAGCACGCGGTGATTTGGTTGAGGTCTTACCGCAGTTCCCACTCGTTTCCGACACCGCCATATGGGCGGTCTATCCGAGCTCAAGGTTGCTGGCACCCAAGGTGCGGTCTTTCATTGACTACTTCGCTGAAAGATTTGGTAAGCAACCTTATTGGGATGCCAAGTGATTATTGAGACGCTTGAGTGCGCGGCTGCTTAGGAGAACTTTTACACATTGAGATTGCCACGCTACGCTAGCAATGACACACAGAGTCAGAATCGCGGACACTCTCAAACGAAACAAATAACCAGCCTTGAGCGCGGGCGGCCTGGGCCG
>CALJJR010000138.1 GCA_937973905.1 uncultured Arenicella sp.
GGCGGTGAAAACATGTATCACCTGTCGTACATTGATGATCTTTGCGATGGCATCATCCTCTGCGGCGAACACCCAAATGCTCTCGCCGAACGGTTTATCTTATGCTCCGATGAATACGGCAGCATGAAACAACTCGCTGCAACTATTGCGGCGGAGCTTGGGGTCAAAGCGCCAAACTTCGCACCACCAGTTGGGCCACTCATGTTGGCAGCGAAACTCTGCGAAGCCGTGTGCAAACCGCTAGGAATAGACCCGCCATTGCATACCCGTCGCGTTGAGTTTTTTGTAAAAAGCCGGGCTTTTAGTAATGCCAAAGCCAAACGTTTGATAGGCTTTATGCCGAAGATTGGTACCGAAGAAGGGGTTCGTCGCACCATCAAGTGGTATCAAGAAAATGGATACCTTTAAACGCGATATTGCAAAACTCACGGGCACTGATTTTGATGTTGTAATTGTCGGTGGTGGCATTTCGGGTGCTTGGTTAGCCTTGCACTGCGCACGCTCCGGCTATCAAACAGCCCTGCTAGAGCAAAATGATTACGCCTCGCAAACCTCTTCTTCTTCTTCCAAATTACTTCACGGCGGAATTCGATACCTGCAGCAGTTTCAGTTCGGCAAGGTAAGAGAGTCGGCAATGGAGCGCGCACACTATATTTACGCGGCACCTCATCTTTCCAAAGCAGTTCCTTTTTTAATTCCCACCTATCGAGATTTTCAGCGCAGCAAGTTCTTCCTCAATTGCGGGATGCTTGCCTATCGGCTTCTTACGCTGGGAGAAAATCGTATCATCGGTGATCCAGATGAGATCCTGCCCCCCATCAGCTCTTTGAAAAAAGCTGAGCTGGATGATGTGTTGGACCTCGGTTCTGAGCCACATACTGGCGCAGTGCAGTTCTTCGAACGGCACATGGTCAATAGCGAGCGCATGGTATTGGCAGTGTTGCGATCCGCGGCAGATGCTGGCGCACAAATTTGCAACTACTGTTCCGCGCTAGAGCTACAACGTCAGAATCAAACTGTGACCGGACTAGTAGCGCGAGATGAAGTAGCGAATACAGAATTTGAAATCTCTGCTCGGCTGGTTATTAATGCAGCGGGCCCTTGGATTGATGAGCTTAATTCAAAAGCCAACAATAAACCGGCCAGCATTAATGGCTTTGCAGTCGGCTCTCATTTAATCGCGCGACGCATTAGTGAGCGCGCGATTGCTCTAACCACCAAGCATCAAAGCGAGACTAAATTAGACCGCGGTGGTCGCCACGTATTCGTGATTCCCTGGAATGGACATTCTCTGATTGGCACTTCATATGAAGAAATCGAAGAGCCGCAGCGCGACTTAAGCCCGCAAGCGAGCCATGTGGAACAGTTGTTAGAAGCCGTAAACGAGGCGCTGCCAACAGCAAACTTGACAACCAAAGATGTGGTTTCGGGTTATTCAGGGCTGTATCCCTTACGCACAGAGAATATCGAAAACACCGTGTATCAAGGCAGTGGCGAATATGTGGTGGTTGATCATGCTGACGCCGATGGCATTGACGGTCTGCTCACCGCACTAGGAGCCAAATATACGACGGGGCGAAAACTCTCGGCGCTAACCATGAAGCGTGTACAGAAAAAGCTTGGAGGATCACTGAATCTAAGCAAAGTTCGCTTGAGCAGCAGTAACTACGATTCGCTCGAAGATTTACATGCGGTGACGACCGTTCAGCAGCATAGCTGGCTCAGTGAAGCCACATTGACACATCTAGCGCATCAATACGGAAGTGACCTTACCGGCCTCCTAGCGTTGGCTAAAGAAGATTCTTCACTGCAACAGCCGATCAGTAAACGGCAACCCGATATCAACGCGCAGATTATTTACGCAGTGCAATTCGAGCAAGCCCGTACTTTGATGGATGTCTTATTTCGGCGCACATCGATAGGCTTGTTCCCTATTACTCATGATGAAGTTCATGCCGCGGGGCAGATCATGGCACGCGCTATGAGTTGGAACTCAGCAGAGACGGATCGGCAAGTTGACACTGTTATGGCGCGCATTCAACACGTGCGGAAAAATATCGACGCCGCTTCGATCAGCGCTGGTGGTTAATGAAAAAAGTTCTGCACATTGCGCCGACACCTTTTTTCGCTGACCGCGGATGCCATATAAGAATCGAAGGAATCGTGCGCTGCTTAGACCAACTTGGCCATACTAATACGGTCTGCACTTATCATCATGGTCGCGACGTGGAAACAGTGACCACTCGGCGCATCAAGCCAATCAAAAACTATACGCAAACCACTGCCGGGCCAAGCAAATACAAATTATGGGCTGATTGGCGTCTGCTCTGGCTAGTTTTAAGAGAGTTTCGAACCTCACGACCCGATGTGATTCACGCGCACCTGCACGAAGGCTTACTGATCGGAATCATTGTCAAAATTCTATTTTTCTGGCGCAGCACCACGCTCATGGCGGACATGCAAGGCAGTTTGACTGGCGAACTAGACAGCCACGGATCATTCCAGAAACTACCATTTTTGAAGCCGCTGACTCATTTGCTTGAAAGGTTCTTGATGTGGTTACCAAATGCGATTGTTTGCTCCAGCCGGCACAGTCTAGAAAAACTGCAAACGGAATTTAATATACCGCCACACAAAATTTCTTTGGCGCAGGACGGTGCAGATGAGTTTGAAAGCAGCGCCGAGCATGCTCTTACGCTGCGGGAGCAATATAAAATTCCCGCTGCCGCCACACTGGTGGTCTATTCAGGTGCGTTGTTGGAAAGCAAAGGCCTCTCTGAATTGCAAGAAGTGATCGGCCGACTCGCTAATGAAGAAATTCACTTTTTAATCATCGGGTATCCAACCGAAGAGCTAGAAGAGTATTTGCGCACAGAAGATCTACTGCAAAACTGTACTTTAACTGGTCAGGTCGATTTTTCTGAATTACCTAAACTGCTAAGTGGATGTGATATCGCGATTGACCCAAAACACTCGGATGCCGGTGAGGGTAGCGGAAAAATGCTTAACTACCTCGCCTGCGCATTGCCTGTGGTTGCATTCAACACCGCTAACAATCGCGAGTTTCTTCCAGCTGGAGCAAAACTCGCAGAAAACACGGCCGACCTGGCTAATTTGATTCTGGAGCTGGTCAAGACTCCCGACGCTCGAACCAAGTTGGCAGCCGCATCGGTGCATCACTTTTCAAAAAACTATTCCTGGAATGTGACCCGCGCACAATTAAATAGTGCATATCAGAAACTGACTTAACGCAGCCACAACTCCATAGGAAAGTTTAACCTGCATAAATAAACACAATGCACAAAAGCCTACCTAAAACGCATTCGCAAAAGTATCAGCGATAATTTGTTGTCCCATCTGATTGGGATGTACTCCATCGGCAATCATATTGCGACTTACAGTAGCGCGCAGATCAGCAATTCTAGCGCCACTCAAACCGCGGATACCGGCGTTGATTTGTTGCGCGCGCGCGTCTTCCGAGGCGGAACGCGTGATCGGCGGCAAGGTGCCTACAATAGCGATTACGTCTCTATTTCGAGCCGCATCAACCATCGTCTGCAGGTTAGCAATCGCATTGTCGACTGAACCACGGATCGCATCATTGGTCCCAAGCAGAATCACAACATGGGTTGGTTGCACTTCATCGAGACGTTGACCAATGATGCGCACACCGAAGTTTGTTTGCTCGCCGGAAATACTATTGTTATTAACCGGCGCATCTAAAATATCTGCCAATAATGGTGGCCATGGCGTCGCTATTCCAAACCCCGTACCGATACTGTCACCGATGGCGACCACCGAGGTTGGCGGTGGTGGCGCCGGAGCTGGAGTTGGAGCCGGGGTCGGTTCTGGCGCAGAACTCGTGCCACTATCACTAGAGCCGCCGCCACAAGCCGCTAAAAATAACAGGCCCACGTAGAGGACTAGAAAGCGCGAGAACTCTCGCACGGTTGTCGAATTATTTTTCGATGTAAACATCAGGCCAGTTGTCGTTACCAGTATGGAATGTGAGTCGAGTTGCTACGCTCGGGTCAGAACCTTTTTTCCAGAGGAAAATTTCGTAGTCTTTTGTATCATGCTCATGGTCATGCGATCCGCGGCTCGCGCCAAACACCATGTATCCAGCGTCATTAGCTGAGTCTTTTGGCCAATACTCATGGGTGAACTCACCAGCGAGGTTAATCAGAGTCTCTTTTTCTACCGTCACAGGATCCACAGAGATAATGTGAAGAGTACCATCAGGGCCTCCCGGATTCACTTGAAATAAGTTTTGACCGCTGGCATCCCAAGCAACCTCACAGCCATTAAACAAAGCCTTGTGCTTACTACCGTCTAAGGTGACAGCGGTGCCCCAATGGCCCGTGCTTAAACCAATCGAGACTTGCCGACCTGTAAAAGCCACCTGTTTGGTAATTGGGTTGTATTTAGGGTTTTGCAGTTGCGCGCCCCTAGGCATAGGGTTGTTAACCCCAGTTTCATAAACGGTTATGCGTTCACCGGTCTTCATATTGACCTTTTTCATGCGCACACCACCTTGCGCAAACGTAATCTCATCATTAGTTGCCCATGCTGGAGCAGTGCCATTGCGCCCGACCAACTTTTCTTCGCCGGTTGCGATATCCATCATGTAAACGTCCCAAGCAACGATGTTGCGCTGCGATACCCAGGGCTGATGCGCACGTGCAAAAACGAGACGTTTGCCATCGGGCGAAATTCTTGGATAGGTTTCAGTATGCGGATGAGTGGTCAATTTATCCAATTTGAAATCGCTTAGGTTCAAGCGAAAAATATCGTGATTGCCATCTCGATTTGAACTAAATACAACGAAACCGTTTAACTCAGAAACATGTTGTTTCGAGAGTTGCTGCCATTCCCCTGCATCTTCTGACACACCACCCGCATCAGGCGCAGTCAGTTGACCGAGTTTAGTCGCTGCCCAGAGTTGATAGGCCAAAAACATGGAACCCAAACCCAATACGGCAGCTCCGCCAGCGTAGGATGCCCACTGAATAACAGTAGCTCGGCGCGGTGAGCTAATGCTAGCTGCTTGCGCTTGACCACGTTTTTTAATCCAAAAGAATGCGACCAACAACAGGCCGCCAAGGGTATAGTCCATGAGTTGACTCCAAATATGAACGCAGAGCATTGTGACCACGGCCTGTGCCTGATCAGCAATACCAAGTAAATTAAACACTAAGGCGCTGCCCGCCTCATAAGCACCGAAACTCATAAAAGTTGGGATTGGCAAGCTGGCGCCGATTTCACCGCCGATCAAGGCACTGACGATTTGCTCGGTCGGTAATTCAGCCAACGCAGGAAAGCTCGGCTTAGCGACAGCGATGAAGAGTAAGTAAAAGCTAAAGTACTTCAACAGTCGGATAAGAACCGACAACAACAGAACCTGCCCGGTCTTGCCTGCGGCTCTGACTGAAGCCAAGCTATCGCAAAAATCGTCGAGCAGCTTTAATAGCTTGGCCCAGAGCGAATCTTCTTGCTTGGCCGGGAAGGCGCGCGAAACCCAGCGGTTAAACCAAGGCGTAAACAGAAACAAGCCGGCAAATGCGATTGCAGATAAAACAAAGGCCGTTGCCAGCGCTCCTATTGCCCAGCCCGCCACTTCTGCGCCAGCGAATTGCTTGGCCAGTAGCATAATGACAATCACCAACAAAGCGACGAAATCAAAAGCGACGCTAACCGTCAGCGAGCTCACGCAGTGTTGCAACTTGACGCCATAGCCACGATTGAGCAGACCAACATAGCCTAGCTCTCCAAGTCTGGCGGGCAGCATATCGACCACCATATTGCGCACCCCTGTAACGAGGGCCATTTGTCGCAGAGTTGGAACATTCTCTTCGCCACTCATGTCAATCAACATGCGGTACCGATAGGCACGCACAAACAGAGTAAACAAGGTGACGAGAATAAAGACGGCGACGAGTTCGAGCGACGTTGATTGCAAAGCTCCGAACACGCTCGGGCGCTGTTCATCCGGCAAGCCGGAATTCAACATTTGCAATAACAGCGCGAGAATTGCGAACGAAACACCGATCGACAGACCGATGCGAAGTAGCTGTTTAGGCATTATTTATTCAATGGTGTTGTTGCTGGCGCAATGCTAGACCAAAGCGCTCAAATTAGTGTGATTGTTAAAGAATCGTTAAGCGGCCAGACATGTCTATTTTTGCCGATTTCTCAGCACTTTAATAGGCACGCCAGCGACAACTTCAAAGTCGTCCACGTTCTTATTGACGACAGAGCTCGCGCCAATAATCGTGCCATGGCCTATCGTGACACCGTCCAATACTTGCACGTTACTGCCAAACCAAACATTGTCGGCGATATTAATTCCACCTTGCGGCCGAATGCCCTGCTTTTTGAAAGGAGTGTGCAGATCTTCTGTTCCATAAGGCCCACTGCCAATAAAGTAAGCAAATGCACCGATCAAAACCCCATCACCAATCGAGACGTTACTGCCCTCCATCGCGTGTATGACACTATTGATGCCAACTGTGCAGCCCTCGCCAATCTGTAAATCACCGTTCTTACACGACAACACCACGTTACGGCTGATAATGGTATCGGTGCCAATGGTGATGCCTTGATTTGAGCTGCCCTTGGCGTCTAACACCGCGCCATCATCAATCACGACGCCAGCGCCAATAGACACTTTTTGGCCATGGCGAACACTCACGTTTTGCCCGAAAACAACGCCGGAGCCTACTTCGCCCAGAATGCGCGGATACAAAAGTTTACGCAGCACCAAACCTAAGGCACCTGGCACCCATGAACTGAATAACATGATCAACTCAAACTTAATCAAG
>CALJJR010000139.1 GCA_937973905.1 uncultured Arenicella sp.
ATTCTCCCACCGAGGTTAGCGAGTACTACACTGATTTACCCGATGAAATACCTCTGCCGATAAAAATAACCGCCTACCGGTTTGTTCAAGAGGGTTTGAATAATGCACACCGGCATGGCCAGGCGGAGAAATGTCGTGTAACTGCGCAGGTCAAAAACGATCTATTACACCTCTCCTTAAAAGACAATGGAATGGGGTTTAGAAAATCACAGTTGTCGACCGAGGGTGGCCACCTCGGGTTGATGGGATTGAAAGATCGAGTCGAGAGTCTGGGGGGACGTTTTAGTATCAACAGTGAACTGGGGGTTGGCACCGCGATAAAGGTTACCATCGCTTTGAATGACGAGGCGATACCAATTTAAAGGTCCTAAATAGGCTATAATCCAGATGAGGGATTACCTAACCCGCGCTCCATCGGCGCAAAAACCTTAGCCAATAAAATGTCGGATTTAATATCAATTGTCGTTGTTGATGATCATCCTCTGTTCCGAGAGGGCGTTGTTTCGACCCTGCAAGAGAGCGGTATCTTTGACGTGGTTGCTCAAGCTGGCACAATGGATGATGCCATCACAGCGGCCGAGAAACATTTGCCTGATTTATTACTGCTCGATGTCAGCATGCCTGGCGGCGGTATTGAAACAGCACGAGAAATCACCAGACAAGTACCGATTGTTAAAATAATCATGCTCACTGTGTCAGAACACGAAGACGACGTGCAGGAAGCATTACGAGCTCAAGCAAGAGGTTACGTTCTAAAAGGTGTCGCGTCATCAGAGTTAATCTCAATCCTCAAGGACATCCACAACGGGGATTCATATATATCTCCCAACCTGGCCGCCAACTTGCTTAAACGTAGTAGCGATAAGAAAAGCCGCGAGAGTGCGGTTGAGGATTTTGATCTTAATGATCGCGAACGCCAAATTCTGGAAAAACTGGCCATAGGCATGAGCAATAGGGAAATCGCCGATGATATTTATCTCAGCGAAAAGACGGTTAAGCACTATATGACCAACATAATGCACAAGTTGCACGTCAGCAACCGCGTGCAAGCTGCCATTAAAGCCTACGAGATGTCAAAGCAAGGACGCTCTAGATGATAGACAAATGATCAATAAAATATAGGACTTTAGTCTGAAGAAGTCCCTACCTTTGTTGATAGTAAGCCTCAAGCTTACTACGTAATATAGTCCACGGTTAGGTAGGGCATGTAAACCGGCTCCATCAAGCAAACTTGATGTTTTTCATCTAAGTCTTGTGGTTTTTGGGTAGGGGTTGGGAAATCCTTTTTTCTGATGGAGTCCGGTTTATATTATTCTCGCTGCGCCGCAAAGGATTAGTCGAGTAATCGAAAATGGAGAGATCAAGATATTAAGCGAGCAGTGCTCGCTTTTTTAATGCCTGCTTTAATGTCCACGAATGTCCACGAATGTCCACGTGAATTTGGCCTCGTGCGTTCAAGCAACGAATAGGAAGTGTTGCGACTCTTGCCACCCTTGTTGGCAAAGGTATTGTCGAATCTCACGCCGCGCCCCTCGCGCACTGACAGCTACCAACACTATTTGACTCATCTCCAAGCACTCTTCGGGGGCGAATTGCTCGTCGCTATTTGGCTCAACAATATGCACTGTTTTACCTCGCTTCAAGCGTGTGCGCATCTTTGGATTTACGTCAAAAAAACTTTCAATTTTTAAGCCTCGTGCCTCAAGAGCATCATGCATTTTTAGCCCCGTGGGACCGGTTCCCCAAATCCTGACGCTTCTGATGCCACGCTGCCTTAGGTAAATCTCTAAGTTACGGGCTTTGCATTCTATGAAGGCTTGTTTACGGTAGCGTTGATCTTGCCGTGAGGTTCTCGAGTTATGGTCCCGCCAGCGTAATAATGGAGGGGTGTCAGGTTTGCCGAATTTAAAGCCATGGATGAGTGCGCGGCTCCAAAAATCATAGTCTTCAGGCCAGTCGCCATCACGGTAAACACCTATCTTGCTGAGGATTTTGCGTTTGAACATCGCCGACGGGTGGGGGACCGGGCACTCAATAAAAAACTCTCTCTCAATGTCAGCGTGGCTTAATAATTGGTTAATCCACAACTCATACTCGAGGTATCCGCCTCCGACCTCCTGATCTGCAAACATCTCTACCGTGGTTGCACAGATGTCGATATCTGGGTTGTTGGCTAGATACTCTAGTTGTAGACGCAAGCGATCAGGGTGGGCGATATCGTCGGCATCCATACGCGCGATCAGATCGTAGCGCGCAGCCCGCAATCCTGTATTCAGCGCATCGACCAGACCGATGCCGCAGTTTTTTACAAGCTTGATTCGCGAGTCTTGTGGAAGATGTTCGAGTTGCTGATCGGTGGAATGATCGTCGATCAGCAGCAGTTCAAACTCTGAGTGAGATTGACTCAGAACCGATTCGACTGCGTGAAGCAGATAGGTGCCACCATTGCGAACCGGCATAAGCACCGATACGCTAGTGGCTAGGGTCTGGTGGGCCTGCGTATTATTCGAGAGCGCCACCACAGCTACTACCCGCGCCCGCAGTGCAGCCGAAGCAATGACGAGCGGTAGCAATGGGCTGGCCTTCTATCGTGTCTACTTTTAAATCCCATAAGAATTTCGAATCACCACCGGCAAAAGGAATATCGAGCATCTGGTTGAAGTCGCAATCGAACACTCGGCCCTCCCAATCAAGGTTGATAAGGTGCCTACACATCAGCGCTTCAACCGTGTGAGGGTTGAAATTGCTGACCAACAAATGCTGATAATCATCCAGTTCGCCATCGCGTTGCAAGGCATGCGCAAAGCGATTGACAGGCAAGTTAGCCAGAGCCAATAAACTGGTGAATTGGATGCCGAAATTATCTTCGAGCATACGGCGGTAATCGGCCTCAAGTCCGCTCTGTTCCGGCGGTAGGAAGGCACCACCGGGGTTGTAGACTAAATCCAAAATGAGATCAGGGTTATACCCGTAACTCAGAGAATTCAATTTTTGCAAACCGGCGATGCTCTTGTCGAAGGTGCCTTTACCTCTTTGCGCGTCGACATTGTCCTCGGTGTAGCAGGGTAGTGAGCAAACTAGGCGGATTTTGTTTTCCGCATACCAGTCCGCTAAATCCTCTTGTCCTTGCTCATAAAGCACAGTGATATTACACCGCGATGTGATGGTCACCCCCCGGTCTAGCCACGCTTCGCAAAATTGCCGAAAATGCGGGTTTAGTTCGGGCGCACCACCAGTCAGGTCGACTCTTTCTATAGCGCTGTTGTCCGCCCAGTTGAGGATTTTTTCCATCACCTCCCAGACCATTATTTCGGTGCGTTTTGGGCCAGCGTCAACATGACAATGGTGGCACGCGAGGTTGCAGAGCTTGCCTAAATTGATTTGCAGCTCTGTTGGTCGTGAATGTAATAAGTTTTGTTGATGTTCTGAGACGAAGCTGGCAAACGCGGGGCCGCTGGTCGGCACGGGGTAACCGTTTGATTGCGTCTCTACACTTTTTAGAATGGCTGGATCAGGCAAAATTTAGGCTTTAATAATTAACTGTTGCAAGTGTTCTTCAAGACCGGAGTACGGGGATTTTTCATGCTCCCAAGCCAAACTTAATCATCTATTTGCTTGTCTTTGTACTCGCACAAGTCGCTAATGATACAGGAACCGCAACGTGGTTTGCGCGCAATGCAAGTATACCTTCCATGCAAAATCAACCAATGATGTGCATCCACTAAGAACTCCTGGGGAACAAACTTCATCAGACTCTTCTCGACCGCGAGAACGGTTTTGCCTGGCGCGAGTTTGGTGCGATTAGAAACTCTAAAAATGTGGGTGTCGACCGCCATTGCTGCTTGGCCGAAGGCCGTGTTCAAAACCACGTTCGCGGTTTTACGTCCAACGCCCGGTAAAGCCTCAAGCTCCTCGCGGGTCTCTGGGACGTTGGAGTCATGTTGTTCGATCAAGGCTTTACATGTGGCGATCACGTTTTTCGCCTTGCTGTTGTAAAGCCCAATGGTCTTAATGTAGTCAGAAAGACCCTCCACACCTAAAGCGTAGATGGCCTCCGGTGTATTGGCTATAGGGTAGAGCTTAGCGGTGGCTTTATTCACCCCAACATCAGTCGCTTGCGCCGAAAGAATGACACTGATGAGCAATTCGAAATTAGATGAATACGCTAATTCAGTTGTGGGGTTGGGGTTGGCCTCGTGCAACCGAGAGAATATTTCGTGGCGTTTATCTTTGTTCATTGCTGACGCTCTTGCACGCGGGCGAGGGCTGCCGCAATATCGCGCTTTATTTGTTCCCCACCTTTTTCTTTACGCAGCTCGCGTAACCTTTTCTCTGAACTACGGGCTTTTTTGCGTGCCGCTTCGCGCGTTAATTTAGCGTTGGTTAGCATCCGCGCTCGGTTTGTGGCAGTGGGAGAATAATCAGGCCAGCGCCAGCCCAGCTCTGGTGATTGCTGTTGAGCAACCATTTCTATGCAGTCCACCGGGCATGGTTCTAGGCACAGTTCGCAGCCAGTACAATCAACCTCGATAACGGTGTGCATTTGTTTCGCAGCGCCCACGATCGCATCGGTTGGGCAGGCTTTAATGCACATCACACAGCCGATGCAGACATCCTCATCAATGACCGCGACTGTTTTGGCTTTATGTACCCCAAACTCAGGGTTGAGGGGTTTGCCCATTTTACCGAGCAACGCCGCTAAGCCTCGGATAGTGATGTCTCCTCCGGGCGGGCACTGATTTATATCGGCCGACCCTTCGGCTATCGCAGACGCGTAGTCCTCACACCGCGGGTAGCTGCATTGTGTGCATTGGGTCTGCGGTAACCATTCATCAATGGCCGCTATTTTTGCGCGGTCTTTGGCCAAGTTGAAACCCGTTTACTTGACTCTCATGCCAGCTTGGGCGCCATCATCTGGAGTTAAAACAAAGAGCTCGTCACCCCCTGGTCCAGCGGCCAGAACCATACCTTCAGATAGGCCAAAGCGCATTTTACGGGGCGCCAGGTTTGCTACCATCACGGTTTTACGGCCGACTAAATCTGCCGGGTCATAGGCTGATTTAATGCCAGCAAAAACGTTCCGGTGTTCGCCGCCTAGATCGAGCGTGAGCTGCAAGAGTTTGTCAGCGCCTTCTACGTGCTCAGCAGCAACAATTTCTGCTACTCGCAAATCAACTTTAGCAAACTCATCATAGTTGATCTCCGCACTGATTGGATCTTGACCAAGCGGCGAGTTGGGGTCTATTTCTGCTTGCAAAGATTCTTTACTGTCTTCAATCATATTATTTACGGCATCCGGTTCAATGCGGGTCATCAAAGGCTTAAATCGGTTAATTTTGTGGTCAAGCAATGGCTGCTGCAGATCGACCCAGCTCAATGGTTCGACGTTCAAAAACGCTTCCGCATTCTTTATCAATTCCGGCAGTACCGGTTTGAGGTAGATGCAGAGCATGCGAAATGCATTCAAACCAACAGTACATACTTCCTGAACTTCGGCGACACTATTTTCATCACGTATCAGCACCCAAGGTTGCTTCTCGTCGATATATTGGTTCGCTTGATCGGCGAGAGCCATGATGCTTCGCATGGCTTGTGAGAATTCGCGATTTTCATATTGCTGCGCAATCTTCTCGCTGGCGTTCTGCATAGAGGTTTGTAATTCCAGTGTTGCAAGCGAGTTCGCAAGTTGGCCGTCAAAGCGTTTGCTGATGAACCCGGCGCAACGAGACGCAATATTCACCATCTTACCGACGATGTCAGAATTTACCCGAGCGATAAAGTCGTCTAGGTTGAGGTCCATGTCGACAACGCCAGCCCCTAATTTTGCGGCAAAGTAATAGCGCAGGTATTCTGGGTTTAAGTGTTCAAGATACGTGGCTGCATTAATAAAAGTGCCACGCGATTTGGACATCTTTGCACCGTCGACGGTAAGAAACCCATGCACTGACACACCGGTTGGAATTCTAAACCCCGCAGCGTGCAACATGGCCGGCCAAAATAGCGTGTGAAACCGTACGATGTCCTTGCCAATAAAATGATAGAGCTCGGTATCGCTACCAGCTTGCCAATACTCGTTCCAATCATCACCGCTTTGTTTGCACAGGACTTTGTGGCTGGCCATATAACCGATTGGGGCATCCAGCCATACGTAGAAATATTTACCTGGCGCATTGGGTATTTCAAAACCCCAATAAGGAGCGTCTCGTGAAATGTCCCAATCACGTAATCCGCCCTCAAACCATTCGGCTAGCTTGTTGGCTATTTCTGGTTGCAGGGCATCGGATGAACGCCATTGCTCAAGCATCTCTGCGAAAGCACTCACGGTGAAAAAGTAATGATCACTAGCCTTTTCAATCGGCGGTTTACCAGACAATACCGAGTAAGGTTCGATTAAATCCGTGGTGTCGTAGGTTGTACCACAGACCTCACAATTATCCCCGTATTGATCTGCGCTCTTACATTTGGGGCAGGTGCCTTTAACGTAGCGATCTGGCAGGAACATGCCTTTCTCTTCGTCATAGGCCTGCATGATGGTGCGTACTTCTATTTGGCCATCGTCGTGCAATCGCTGATATATTTCGTTGCACAACTCTTGATTTTCAGGCGCGTGAGTACTGGTGTAGTTGTCGAGACTGATATGGAACGCCGCGAGTGCCTCGAGATGACTCTGCTCGGTTTGATCAATGAGTTCTTGTGCGCTTATTCCTTGTTTTTCTGCGCCCAGCATTATCGGTGTGCCGTGTTGGTCATCACCTCCCACGAAGCTGACTTGGTGCCCACGCAGTCGCTGGAATCGAGCCCAGATATCCGCTTGCAGAAAGCCAACCATATGACCAATGTGCAACTCGCCGTTGGCGTATGGAAGCGCGTTGGTGATCAGTATTTTACGACGTTTAAAGTCCGTCGCTGATTGGGCTAACATGGTCGACATTGAGCTGAATAGAATGGCTCGCTACTCTAACGGTTTTGCCCTGTAACCACAATCGTTGTGGCTGGCTATTGCTGTACGATGTCCTCCAGTTTTAGCCCCGTCAAACGACGAATATTACGCACCACAAAGAACAGCGTATAAATCGTCACTACCATGCACGGCAGCACGATGACCGGGTAACTGAGCAGGGTCATGGTGCCGAGTTCATCGTTAAACGCTTCCGTGCCGGTTTCGCTCACAATGATGACTTTGGCAAGGACAAAGTTCAGAACTGCGGAGAGCACGAATGATGAGGCAAGAATAAGCGTGGCTTTTTTCATTACCCCGTCAAATTCGGCCTCATGCCCATTGCTCTTTAATTGTTTTGCCACTCGTTGCGTGTCCATGATCATATCGTTGTACAGAAACAATCTGACCAGCGGCTTGGTTGTATAGGTCGAAGCGATGGCTGCGAGCGCAAATACGCTTGGAATCAGGGCTTCTTTATAAGCGATGTACTCTTTAGGCAGTTTGAGCAAGCCGATTCCACCGGTCAGGAGAATGCTAATAAAACCGATCGCCGATACCAGCCCAACTTTCTTCTCGACCACCATTTCATAAATGGCCATCGCCAGCGGTAGGCTAATAGCCAGAGCAAAGGCGAGCGTTGGGCCCAGATTATCTTCGCCACTCAGTTTTTTCAGGATGAGAGTGGGAATCAGAATGCAAATAAAGAGATCTAGAAAGATCTTATTATTGGCATTCTTTTTGCTGATGGGTTCGCTGGTGTTATCTACTTCAGCGGCGGAGTTATTTTCGGTCAACGTAGTGTCTCCGAGCTCTCGCTTTTGCGCGGAGCTGCCTCGATTGGCAATTAAATAAAGAGATTTTTAGAACGAGAACCGAATGCTGGCCGACGTGGTTTGCAAATCCGCGGTGATGTCGTCGGCTTCTACTTCGAGAGAATTGTATTTTAGATTCAGACCCAGATTTTCGGTCAGCATGAATTGCGCACCCACGCCAATGCTGGTGCCTTCATCAAGTGCGGGAGAGCCAATGTTGGCATTGAGCTCGAAGCGATCAGTAAGATTGAATCGCACTCCGGCTTCTAGCCCTACGGAGACTTCGTCCACTTCTTCATCCACTAAGCCACCGAGCGCTCCGCTTACAGACAATTCGTCGCGTCTCGCTCTAACCAGCCCATAAAGCGCGGTTTGCGGTAGCTCAAAGGTGAGGCCCACGGCGAAGGTCGAAATACTGTCCTCCAAATTTGAATCGAAGATTGTGTCGCTTTCAAGCTCAAATCGCGAGGCTTGCAAGAGAATAACGCCTAACTCAGCACTGCCGGTGAGAGCGAATCCATCCATGTCGACATCGGCAGAGAGCGAACCATTAGAAATTTCAAAATCGCCTGATGCAATGTACTCAAGCTCGACATAAGTAAAACTAGGGGACTTCGCAAAAACGCTGTTATTAAGGGTTAAGGCAAGAGGCGCTAATATCAGGGCAAGGAATTTGCAGCTCAATGATTTTGTTATTAACGATTTCGTTTCAGATAAGTGGCTCGAGTTCATAGTTTTCGTGGTTGGTTAGAGCAGATTTAGATGGATGCAAAGCAATAATACCACTGCTTAATGCGCTAACGGTAAAAGTGCTGTCTGGGCTAAGTGCAATGCCCGCAATAATACGCGAAATACCGAACGATCACGGATTAAAGTTATTTATACTTGGGCTCTAGTTCAGCTTTGATTCGATTGTTCACGGCATGTTGGGAAGGGAAAAATTTATCGTCGTAGAGGGCCCGATTGGGGTGGGTAAGTCTTCTCTGGCAAGGCGCTTAGCAAAGAGCTTTCATGCGTCATTATTGATGGAAAAGCCGGCTGATAATCCGTTCTTAAAACAGTTCTATGGCGACTCATCGCAGTTTGCGCTGGCCACACAATTGTTTTTCTTGATGCAGAGGGTTGAGCAACTCCAGGCGCAATCTAGTTCGCAAACTCAGTTTGCAGGTCACATTGCAGATTTCATGCTCGAAAAAGACCCATTGTTTGCGGAAGTAACCCTTGGCCCAGAAGAGCTCCGTTTGTACCGCCAAATATACCGAAACCTATCGATAGTGTCACCTAAGCCGGATTTGGTGATTTATTTACAAGCGCCGGTCAGTGTTCTGAGTGAGCGCATAAATAAACGCGGAATTGGCTATGAGCTTGGCATGGATGCAGCATATTTAGAAAAGTTGAGTGATGCTTACACGACATTTTTCCATCGGTATAATACGAGCCCGTTGCTAATAGTGAACGCAACAGAAATTAATCCCGTGGATAACGATGCTCACTACGACGCTTTGCTGCAGCACATCAATCGAATTGATGGCGGCAAACATTTTTTTAACCCACTCGCATAATTGAAGACACATGGCTGTTACTGTCACAACATTCGACAAAATGAAGCAAGCAGGCGATAAAATCACCTGGCTGACTGCTTACGACTATAGTTTTGGGCATCTCCTAGACCAGGCTGGCATAGATGCTATTTTGGTGGGTGATTCTTTAGGTATGACGATACAAGGTCACCGCACACCCATTCCCGTGACAATAGACGACAGTGCCTACCACACAGCTTGCGTGGCTCGTGGCGTCGAAAATGCGATGATTGTTGGTGATTTGCCGTTTGGAAGTTACCAAGTTAGCAAGGAGCAAGCCTACGAAAATGCCGTGAAATTGATGCAGGCTGGCGCACACGTCATCAAGCTTGAAGGAGGGGAGTTACAGAACGAAACGATTGAGTTTTTAACCGAACGAGGTATTGCTGTGTGCGCACACATTGGTCTGACGCCGCAATCCGTACACAAACTGGGAGGGTTCAAAGTACAGGGCCGTGGTGAGAGCGCGCAAAGGTTGCTAGATGATGCTAAGGGCGTCCAGGCGGCGGGTGCTTGTGCCGTGGTCTTAGAGGCAGTTCCACGTAAATTAGCGGCAGAAATTACTGAGATGTTGGAGATTGCCACGATTGGCATTGGCGCCGGGCCTGAGTGCGATGGTCAGGTGCTGGTGTTGCAAGACATGATTGGCATTTACCCTTCAAAAAGCCCTAAGTTTTCGAAAAACTTTATGTCTCAAGCAGATTCGGTGGGTGGCGCCATCGAGCAGTACGTCGCTGCGGTGAAAGCGGGTGAATTCCCCGCGGCCGAACACAGTTTTAATTAGAGCTGTTAGTCCATAGACGGTAATTAGTAAGCCACAATATGCACAAAGTACAGAGAGTTTCCTCCTTGCGGGCGGCGGTTAACGCGGCTCGAAAAGAACGCAAAAGCGTCGGGTTCGTTCCCACCATGGGCAACCTACATTCGGGGCATCTTGAACTAGTAAAAATAGCGCGTCGTCATGCTGATTTTGTGGTGGTAAGCATTTACGTTAATCCAACTCAATTTGGTGCTAACGAAGATTTAGATGCTTATCCTTCCACCCCAGAAGAAGACGCTCGCGCGCTGGCTGAGTATGGCGCTGACTTGTTGTTTCTCCCTGGGGACGAAGTTATGTACCCCGGTAAAATTGAAGACCAGACGGTCGTCACTGTACCTGGTATGGGTGAGCGCTACTGCGGGCAAGATCGTCCCGTTCACTTTAATGGCGTAACGACGGTTGTTAGCCGACTATTTAACATGGTTCAACCGGATGTAGCCGTTTTTGGCAAGAAGGACTACCAACAACTCGCGATTATTCGCAAGATGGTGGGCGATTTAGCGTATCCAGTCGAAGTTGTCGGGGTTGATACGGTGAGAGATGAGAACGGTTTGGCGCTCTCTTCAAGAAACGGATATTTGACCAAAGCGCAGCTCAAAACCGGCGCTCTATTGCAACAAACACTTCAATCTATGGCGAGTCAGCTGGTTGAGAATGGGCTTACCAAGGCCCTAATTGCGCAGCTCGAGAAAGAATCCGCGATTGAGCTCGAGAATGCAGGTTTTGAACCGCATTACATAACCGTCTGTCGGCAAGTGGATCTGCTGCCCGCTCAGGAAGGAGATAAGAAGTTGGTGATCTTAGCGGCTGCGGTATTGGGCAAGGCTCGCCTTATTGATAATCTGGAAGTAGGGTTGTAGACGATTTTGTCTGGGGTAGCCTTGTTAGCAAGGTTTGAGTAAGTCAATCAAGCCCTCAAGCCCTGGGATGTTCAGCGCAAACTCCGCGCGCTCTTGAACCACGGGTTTGGCATGAAAAGCGACACCAAGGCCCGCTTTTGCAAGCATTGGAAGGTCGTTAGCTCCGTCTCCAACTGCGATAACCTGATCGTTCGATATCTCGAGTTCGCGAGCCAATGCAACCAATTTTTGAGCTTTGAACTCGCCATCGACGATCGGTTCAATGGCACGCCCTGTTAATGCTCCGGAGCGAACTTCGAGCTCGTTGGCGAATACATAATCGATTTTGAACATTGATTTTAGGCGTTCTGCGAAGTAGCTGAATCCGCCAGACAAGATCGCCGTTTTAATTCCACGAGCTTGAAGAGCAGCGAACATGTCTGCTGTGCCATCCATAATTGGCAGCTCATTTGCAATGTCTGCGATTACAGATTCGGGCAATCCGTTGAGCAGTGATAGGCGCTTGGCAAAACTTTGTTTGAAATCGATTTCACCGCGCATGGCACTCAGCGTAATAGCCGCGACTTGCGCGCCAACGCCGGCACGTTTCGCCAGCTCATCAATGACTTCAGTTTTGATTAAAGTGGAATCCATATCAAAGCAGGCAAGACCATAGTCGCATTGAAATTGTTTCGGCCTGAGGGTGCAGATATCGAGGTCTCGCGTTGCACCCCAATCGCTCAGCATTCGACCAAGTGTCGGTGCTCTATCGTGATGGCTTTCAAGCTCAAATAAGCACGTTTGATAACCGTTGCGTTGTACGACTCGCGTGTCGTTTTGGTAGGACACACCCAAAGATGACAAATAGTCATCAACCGCGACTTTTTGCGTGGCGTAGGTTTCAGACCTACAAAATAGAACGGCGATTAGCTTAACTGAACTCATAGGCACGGAAGTTTACAACAATGCACACCGGCCTGACGTATAATCCTAGGAGCAACAGACAAAAATTCGTCACGCGCAACGAGAATGAGCAAAAAAACCCGAGTTGGTGTTGTTGGGGTAGGGTACTTAGGCCAAATCCACGCCAAGATTTATGATCAGATGCCAGAGGTTGAACTGGTTTTACTGGCGGATACCAATCGCGATACGATTGCACCGCTGGCTGAACAGTATGGATGTCGGTCGACCGATAATTACCTTGAGCTGATCGACCAAGTCGATGCGGTCAGCATCGTTGTGCCTACGTCGCTGCATTTTGATGTTGCGCAACCGTTTCTTGAAGCTGGAATCGCCACGCTCTTAGAAAAACCTATCGCGGCCACGGTGGAAGAAGCACGAAAACTGGTTGATCTCGCGGCGCAGAATGATGCCCCTTTTTTAATCGGTCACTTAGAACGTTACAACCCAGCTTTGCGAGCGGTTGCCGAGAAGGTTGCCGACCCTCGATACATCGAAGTTCACAGATTGGGCACATTTGTTGAGCGCGCCACGGATGTAGACGTTATTACTGACTTAATGATCCATGATTTGGATCTGGTGCTTTCGCTGGTGGATGAAGAACCTGATGACGTCCAAGCTATTGGCGCGCCCGTGGTGACTGACCATGTCGATCTGGCTAATGTGCGGCTGTCTTTTCCGAGCGGCGCGGTGGCTAATATTACTGCTAGCCGCGTTTCGAACAAGCGATTCCGTCGCTTTCGAGTGTTTGGTCCAGAAGGTTACTATGGAATAAATCTGATGGATCAAGAATTAGACATTGTTACCAAAGGCGATGCCGAAGAAGGGCAGCAATTCCCGAGTTTGGATATGGAGCATATTACTTTCGATAGCGAACAGCCTTTGCAAGTTGAGCTCGGGCACTTCATCGAAGTTGCGAGTGGCCGTGCGATGCCCATGGTGACCGGATTGCAGGGCTTAAGAGCGTTAGAATTAGCGGAGCAAATCCAATCTATTATGCGTGAACCAGAGTTGAATTTATGACACGACCAATATCACTTTTAGGCTTCGTGAGCGCGCTACTGATGTTTGGTCAAGTGGCTCTCGCTAAGGAGTGCGAGCTCGACAACGATGCTTTGCGAGCAATGCCTAAAGTGATGGTGTCGATCAGCCCAGAATCGGGCGAACCGCATGAGGTCGAAGCAAAGTTGGCCAACAACAACGTTACCCGAGCTGCAGGCTTTCAATATGTTTGCGCGTCCGTAATTGCCGATGAACCCATTCTGTTTGTTTTTCAGCGACTGCGTAAACCAGGTTTTCATATGCACAACGTGGTTGCGCCGATCGATATCGCTTTCATTCAAGAGGGCGGCAAAATCGACAGCATGCACGCGATGAAACCTTATTCATTGATTAGCCTAGACAAACCTCTGTATCATTCTCAAGGTTTGGTTATCGCGGCATTGGAGACTCGGCCGAATTATTTTTCTGACCATGGCTTGGATGCTGATTCGGTAATCACCTGGCGCGCGATCCCTGAGCCGGCGCTTCAAGACTAATCCTGCTGCTGACCTAGCTCAATTCATGAGTCGCGACTATCTCGACTGGCGTTCGCAGCTCAAGCCGGAACAAGTATTCGGTGAAGTTGAATCGTTGGCATACCCTGTTCCCTGGCGCGATGGGTATATTTATCTGACTTCCATTCCAGAGGAAGGTAATCGCAGCAGCTTGATTTATCGTTCGGCAAGCGAACCTGCTGAGCCTAAAAACTTAGTTTCGGAACCATATGATCTGCGCACTCGAATCTGCGAATACGGCGGCAAACCGTTTTGGCTATTTGGTGATTTATTGATTTTTGCCAATGACAAAGATCAAAGTCTTTATAAGTTTGATCTGCAGAACTTAGATTCACCACCCGTACAACTTACGCCAACGGCAACCGCAGAGTGCAGTTGGCGGTATGCAGATATTGTGCAGATCGCCCCTACAGCGTTCTTAGCAGTCGTAGAAGAGCATAGAGCAGGCTATCAAGAACCAGCCTCATGGCTCGGATACATCTCGGGTGGTGATGAGCCCGCAATGCCACAAAGATTGTCGCCTGAGGCCGACTTCTTTAGCAATCTTGTCATTGATACCAAGCGAAAAAAACTAGCTTGGGTGGCGTGGAACCACCCAGGTATGCCGTGGGATGAGACTGAGCTGTGGGTGGCAAGTTATGAGCTCCAAGAGGCCAGCTCTATATTTGAGCTCGGCACTCCGACGCAAGTGACGATGGCAGACGCTGCCTCGATTTGTCAGCTATTGATGCTCGATTGTGGCGATTTACTGTGCGTGGCCGATTTCTCACAGCAGACTTACGATCATTGCGACCAATATTGGAATATTTGGCGGGTCGATTTGAGCGGTTCCTCGACCAAGGCGAACAGAATCACTTCGCTAGAGATGGAGTTTGGTTATCCACATTGGCAATATGGTGACCACCGTTTGGTGGAGCATGCCCCTGGGCAAGTCGTGGCGATCGCCAGCGCCGCAGCTAAAGATATTTTATTTTTGATTGATGTGGATACCGAAATAGTTGCGCCGTTGAATGGTGACGGGATTTACTTTGAGAACCTCTGCACCAATGGTCGAGGAAAAACCATGGGGGTGGTTCGATTTGCAGATCAGATGCCAGCGATTTTCGAGCTTGAGTCAAGTAACAAGCTGCCGGTGGTTCGACGCCAAGCTCGCCTGCATGTGGATCACGCCGATATCAGCCATCCGCGACATATTACGATCAACCCTACAAAGGGAACCGAATCTCACGCATTTTATTATCCGCCTGTAAATCAACGATTTAGCCAAGATACAGCCGGCTTACCACCATTATTGGTAATGGTCCATGGCGGGCCAACCGCCAGAGCCTACGGATATTTTGACCTGCAAAAACAGTTTTGGACGCAGAATGGTTTCGCGGTGGTGGATGTGAATCATCGAGGCAGTTCCGGCTATGGGCGACCATTTCGAGATGCGCTTTACGGTGGTTGGGGAGAGATTGATTCCGCCGACATTGCCGCTGTAATAGAGCATCTCATCGAAGTAGGGCTCGCCGATCCAGAACGAGTTTGCATACGCGGAAAAAGCGCAGGCGGCTATGCAGTACTGTGTGCCTTGACGCAATTTCCTGATCTTTTTTCGGCCGGAGCCTGTTATTACGGAATTGGCAACTTAGCTACTTTAGCTACCCACACTCACAAGTTTGAAAAATACTATTCTGATAGGTTGGTTGGTGAGAGGTTTGACAAAACCAGAATTGACGATCATTCGAGCCGCTATTATCAACGCTCGCCAATCAATATGTTTAGCGCCGTGACTGCGGCAATGATTATTTTTCAAGGCAGCGAAGATAAGGTCGTGCCGCCATCGGTTGCGCATGAAATGGTTGAGGCCTTAAAAGTGCAGAAATTGCCGCACAAATATGTAGAATACGCGGCCGAAGGTCACGGCTTTAGAGATGTGGCCAATAATATTGATGCTTGGCAGCAAGAACTCGCTTTCTATCGCAGCCATTTGTCGCGAGTATCCGCATGAACTTAATTGAAGAGCGCACTGTCGCCTTGGCAGCTATCCTGCAAGTCAGTGCGCAGGTACAAAAACTGGCCAGAACCGGAATGGCTGATGAAGACGTGGTGCAAACTGCGTTGCGGTCTATTCTGATTTTGGACGCGTCATCGACCGAAGCCGTATTTGGTGGTCTGAATGGTGTAGGGGACGGCTTATCTAGGTTGGCGAATGGCGCCTTGGTATCGACCGATGGAGAAAATATCGAAGTACTCCGTTATGGGATGTCCCTGCTCGGGCTCCAAAATCAGTTGATGCGAGATGGTGCAAGGTTTGCCGAGTTTGGAACAGAAGTTGAACGCTTAAGTGGCGTTGAGGCGGATCACATCCACACTGCTTGCTCAGATATTTATCAAAAATTTATCAGCGACCTACAACCGCAGATAATCGTTCAAGGCGAACAAGATTTTCTCCAGCAGGAGGATGTTCCTGCTAAGGTGCGCGCCTTGTTGCTCGCTGGAATTCGTGCGGCCGTACTCTGGCAGCAAAAAGGCGGTGGTCGTTTTAAATTGGTATGGGAACGAACCCGCATGCGTAACGCAGCCTCAGCTTTATTGAATCAAATTAGGCAGTGAGTTGTTATGCAGGATTATAAACTCAAGCTATTGAACGCTTTGGCTATGCTGTGCGTTGTATGTTCCCCTGCATTTGGAGCAGCTCCAGTTGCTGAAGTAGTTTGGGTGAACCAAGTGTCTGTCGAAGGAAAGGCGGAGTTGCAGAATCAAATTCTTTATTCACGCTTTAGTGATGATTCTTGGTCGACGCCAGGTGTTGCGGTTTATCAGTCTGAGAAAGCTCTGGTTACGCCTTTTATTGCCACTCAAAGGGATGGGTCGAAACTTTTGTTGTGGTCAGAAGCTAGAGGTGCATCAGGATTTGCTCTAATGACGATGACTGGAACTATGGTTGACGATAAATTGCATTGGTCTTCGGTAGATCGATTTACCGATATGAGGGCATATAACCTTGGTGCGATTGCCGTGGTGGATGTGCAAGGTAGAACATGGGTCATCTGGGTCTCTGAAGGGCAGGAAGACAGCGATATTTTTGCCAGCGTTAGGGAAGAGGGGGAGTGGTCAACGGCACAGATGGTCAACAGTGAAAACGATGTTCCTGATCTCAACCCGATGGCGGTGATCGACCCTGAAGGCGAGCTGAATATTACTTGGTCATCGTTCAGCTATGATCAAAATAATTACGTCGAGCTGAGTCAGCGTTTCAAGCCAGAGGTATCTAGCAGTGAGGCGTTGTTAAAACTGAAAAATAAGCTCGTTACACACGTAGACCAAGCTGCATCAGAGGTCCCGGTACCAGAATTTCTGCCAATAAACAGTCAACTGATTAGGTTGCATATGCCGTCAAACAGTCTGCAACAATTTGCCAATATTTCAAGACGATTCGATGGTCAGCTTAGATAAATTTTTCAAGGTCGCAACGTTTATTCTCGGCATATTTTTGACGGCGAAAAGCTTTGCCCAGACGCAAGCCGAAGAATCAATAGTAGTGCTGTTTGGAGACAGTATTACCGTCGGCGAAAATGTCACTTCTTACTACTCAGACTGTGGGGCGAGCCAGTTTGGATCGCCAGAAAATCGGGCGGGAAGACCTAGGGCGGGAAGGGGACGTACAGATTTTTGCAATCCAGATCGAGAGCTAGAAAAAATATTGGACGAATCTAATCGACCGAGCACGGTGGTTAACTATGGAATCGGCGGAAGCCTAACCGGGCTCCAGAGTGGTAATGGTCTCAGCCGAATAAGCAGCGACCTCAACCAAACTCGCTCGAGTTACCCCAACGGAAAGGATTACTTCGTACTGATTCTCTATGGCACCAATGATGTCTCATTTGGCATATCTCCTGGTACGATCGGGTTTAATGTTTCAAGAATGATTGATCGTGCCAGAGACGCCGGCTTTACGCCGGTGGTGGGCAATTTGTTGCCTCGCAGCTTTCTAAATGTTGTGCCGGCGAATGGCGCAATCCAGAACTTTACTAATGCTCGTGGCGCCGCTTTCGTGAATCAATATGATAATTTTCAAGCCAATGGTGGCAATTTCGTTTTGCACGATGACGAAACAATCGCAAGAATACCCGAGCGACTGCATCCTAATGCTGAAGGCTACCGAGTGGTCGCACAACATTGGTTTGATGCGGCGTTGCAAGATTTTATTGAGCCTGTGGCGCCAGTTGTTGCGCCAATAATTCAGTTGCTTTTCGATGACGAGGAGTAATTGAGCTCAATGGCAAACCCAGCAAAAGTCTCACCTCTGGTACAGATCCTTTGAAAGTCTCCTTATTACTCACCGGCAACGAGTTGATGTCCGGTGATACCGTCGACACCAATTCGAACTACCTAGCGCAGTCGCTTAAGGATTTGGGGCTTGTGCCTTATATCAAGAAAGTGGTTGGGGATGATCAAGAGTTGTTAGTGAGTTCTATGAGAGAACTCGCAGCCGTTTCCGATGTCTTAGTGGTCAACGGTGGTTTAGGGCCGACCATCGATGATTTGACGGCAACGGCACTTGCAGAAGCCGCAGAGGTATCAATCGCAAGGCATCCCATTGCCTTGAGCACGCTTGAAAAATGGGCCTCTCAACGCGGTTTCAACCTCACTGAGTCTAATCTCAAACAGGCCGACTTGCCGGAAAGTTGCGAGATTATTGCAAACCCACATGGCTCTGCTCCGGGCTTCACTCTTGAACTGCGCGGTTGTTTGGTCATGTGTACGCCCGGTGTTCCCAGCGAATTTAAACCGATGGTGGAGGCTGAGCTTCTGCCTCGAATTCGTGATCGCGGAGATATCGCTGCGACGTCTAAAATCACTCGTTTAAGACTATTTGGAATTACCGAGTCTGGTTTGCAGGATTTGATCAACGAGTCATTTCCAGATTGGCCTGGTGAGGTTGATCTCGGCTTTCGCGTGCAAATGCCGGTTATCGAAATTAAAATCGTGACTGTAGGAAGTTCAGACAATACTCTAAACGACGAATGGACCGCTCGTTTCACGCACCGCTTTGGCGACTATATTATTGGTCGTGATTCAACCCGTCTAAGCCAGGCCTTGAATTTGGCGTTACTCGAAGCAAATAAAAAACTCGCTGTTGCTGAATCTTGCACTGGCGGCGCAATCGCCGCCGCCATTACTTCTGAACCCGGCAGTTCCACGGTATTTGAGGCCGGTTTTGTGGTTTACTCAAACGAGATGAAGCAGCAAATGCTGGGCGTCTCGCCATCAACCTTAGAGCGGCATGGCGCAGTAAGCGAAGAAACCGTGCGTGAACTTGTGACAGGAGCTCTGGGCGTGTCTGGCAGTGACCTCGCATTAGCGATTTCGGGTATTGCTGGGCCGTCTGGTGGCAGTGATGAGAAACCCGTAGGCACCGTGTGGATGGCGTGGGGCGATCACTCGACCACCAAAGCGAGAAAGTTTTTCCTACCGATTCCTCGCCATGCGTTCCAAAGGACTGCCACGGCCATCGCCATGGATTTAGTTAGGCGTCAAATCTTGGGCCTGAGTACGGACGTAGATTACTTTAGTGAACTGAGACGGCGCTAGAAAAATAGTAGCTTAATAATAAACGCACAGATGACGATATTTAACGTCAATTTGATCGCGCCAACGCCTTGTTTTACTTGAAAATTTGCCGCCAGCCAGCCACCAGTCGTGGTACCAATGGCGAGCGCTAATCCGTATTGCCAGACCAGCTCTAACTGACTAGCGAAGACCGCAAGCGCGACAACCGTGTAACATAAAACGATAAACACCTTGTGGCTATTGGTGGTGACCAAGTCCATGCCTAGCACGCGGTGCAGAACTGGCATCAATAAAAAACCCACGCCAATATGGATAAACCCACCCCAAAAGCCAATCGCCACCATTAACAAGTGACCAGCTAACATGTGTGGGCGTCGGTCTTGTTCTGCCGATTGCCTGTCTGGCAGGCTCATGATGATCAAAACGATCAACATAATCACTGCCAGCCAGACGTTGAACTGATCGTTCGGGATTCTGGCGGCAAGCCAAGCGCCGACCAAGGTGCCGGGAATCGTGCATGCCGCCAGGCTCAAACTGAGTTTAAAATTCGCAAACCCCTTGCGATAAAACGCGATTACTGCGGAAATATTCTGCGGCAAGATAGCAATACGGTTGGTGCCATTCGCAACCGAGCCGGGAACGCCGAGAAATATCATCACAGGCACGGAGAGCATCGATCCACCACCAGCCATCACGTTCAGAAAACCCGTGGCAATACCGGTTACAAGTAAGAGTGCAAGATCCAACATCGGCGCAGTGTAACACTTGCTGGAGTAACTGATAGAATCCGGCTATGAAACTGAATTACCAACTATTTCCCGATGGGGCAGACGTGAATAACCACGTTACTCCTTTGCTTATCGTGCCCGGTTTGTTTGGTTCGATTAGTAACTGGCGAAGCGTTGCTAAGCAGCTCTCGAACACAAGAACCGTCATCGTGGTGGATCAGCGAAACCACGGCCGATCACCGCATGCAGAGTCGCACAGTTATGACGATATGGTGTCTGATCTGGTCGAGCTGTGTCGAGATTTGCAATTGGCATCAATAGATGTGGCTGGTCACAGTATGGGTGGCAAGGTCGCAATGTTGTTGGCACTCCACCATCCCGACTTGCTGCGCAGTTTAGTCATTCTTGATATCGCTCCGGTGGCGTATTCTCACAGCCATGCGCCATTTCTAAAAGCTTTACAGGACATTGATCTGAGCACACTCGAGTCTCGAGGCAGTGCCGACCGTGCGTTACGTGATGCGATACCCGATACCTCCACGCGGCTTTTTTTACTGCAGAGTTTGACCGGCAGCCCCGGGAATTATAAATGGCGCCTGAATCTCAAGGTATTGCACGACTATATGGATGAAATTATTGGCTTCCCCGACATCGATGCTCATTCAGAGGTGGATACCCTTATTATCGCGGGTGCAGACTCCACTTACCTGCGTTCTGGGCACCATGCTAGACTCAGTGAATTATTTCCGCGGAGTAAATTCGCAACCGTTGCTAGCGCTGGGCATTGGCTGCATGCGGAACAGCCCGAGGCTGTCATTAAATTGATGGAGAATTTTTTACAAAAATGACAAATCAGAGCAATGAAACCGGTGAAGATCAGGTCAACTATGACGACATGAATAAAAACCGTAAATATGCCTTGCTGATCGAGGCCCACTCGCAGGATTTGTACAAATACGCCTTGTGGTTGTGTAAAGACAAAGCAATGGCCGAAGACGTTATGCAAGAAGCATTCTTGCGTGCTTGGAAATCACTCGATAGCTTGCGTGAAGCAAAAGCCGCTAAGGGCTGGTTGTTCACGATCTTTCGGCGCGAACATGCCCGCCAGTTCGAGCGTAAGCAATTTCAATATAAAGATGTTGAATCGATGGACAGCATAGCCGATGCGCAAATGGGGTACGACGACCGGCCTGAGGCGTTTGCGCTGCGTAATGCGCTGGTGCGACTACCACAAGAATATCGAGAGCCGTTGGAAATGCAGGTTCTTGGAGGGTTTTCTTGCGATGAAATCGCCTCGGTGCTCGACATTAGCGCCAGCGCCGTAATGACACGTCTATTCCGGGCGCGAAAGAAAATGCGTCAAATTTTGGGCCATGAGAGCACCCCAGAACTGGGGTTGGTTCAAGATACACGCGGTTAATTTACAACTCAAGTAGACAAGGCTTGGTAATACTTACCTAAGCGTTAAAACAAACTTGATAAGAGCAATAAGATAAAGATGAACTGTTTAGAATTTAAACGTTTGGCATTGTCAGACCCTTCAAGCAGCGAAGTTAGCTTCGTTGAGCACAGTGATACCTGTCCGGATTGTTTGAAGTACGTGGGTGAAGTGCGGCAATTGGATGCGGATTTGGCGGAAAGTTTGAATGTAGAAGTTCCCACCGACTTAAAGGCGCGGTTAAAGCTCGCCACCGAAATGCAGGAAGAAAGCGAGCAACGCAGCAGTATTTCACGTTATGCGATAGCCGCCAGCGTCGCAATCGCACTATTTGTGGGCGGCTTTATGGTGAGCAACCAATTTGGGCCCCAGCCTGGTGAAATTGGCAAAGACTATCAAAAGCTGTTGGCCGCCGTGGTTGAACATGTTAACGAGCAACCCATGACTCCCGTTTGGGGGAATGCACGCGCCGAAAGAACGGTCAACACTTTGATGGCCAGCTATGATCCATCCCTTTCTTTCAATGAAATCGAAAACTTACAGTTCGGACGTATTTGTCCTATGGGTAAGTATCGTGGCTTGCACGCCACTCTCGAGTCCGCCAACGGCCAAACTACGTTCGCTTATATCAAAGGTGAGCCGGTCGGTGAAATGCTCGATCACAGCTACGAAGGTTATGTTGCGCGTGTAAAGCCGGTACGGGGAGGCAATCTTGTGATCGTTAGTCGTACTCAGCAGTCGGTTGATCAAGCCGAGGTTGAATTGCAGAAAGCGATGGTCTGGGATATTTGATTACGATAAAAGGAATCCAAACAAAGATTGGGTGTTTCTTTTGAGTTCTCCGTTGCTAAAACCGAGAACCCAAAGTGAGTAATACGGGCTAGCCGGGAAAGAGCGAATCGGCCACAAATGCGTTTGTTTTACGCTCGGCCCCAAAGGTCGACATGGGTCCGTGGCCAGGGATAAACTGCACAGCATCACCTAATGGAAACAATCCTTGCCGAATTGAGTCAATCAATTGTTGATGGTTTCCTCTGGGGAAATCTGAACGACCAATCGAACCCTGAAAGAGCACGTCGCCAACCGCGGCAAATTGGTGGTGTTTCTCAAAAAAGACCACATGGCCCGGCGTATGCCCTGGGCAGTGAATTACCTTGAAATTAAGAGTGCCTAGGGCAATGCTCTCACCGCCCTCCAGCCATTGATCTGGCGCGAATGCTTCTCCTTTGAAGCCAAACTGGCGACATTGATCGGGCAACATATCAATCCAAAATTGATCTTCTTTGTGCGGCCCAATAATCGGTGCGCCAGTGGTTCGCGCGAGCTCAGCAGTGCCGCCAGCGTGATCTAAATGCGCATGCGTGATCAAGATTTTATCGAGTTCAAGCTGTTCATTTTTTAGTACCTCTAGCGGCTTATGTAAGTCTCCGCCTGGGTCAATCACCGCTGCCAGCTTGGTTTCTTGGCACCAAACCACACTGCAATTCTGCGCAAAGGGAGTTACCGGTAAAATCCGGTAAGCTAAGGTCTGGCTCATGACGTTTACTTTGACTCAGTTGGCTGTTGAACCGGAAAAATCGCCTGTGCGACCGAGCCGTCGGATAATTCAAGCATGATGGGAACCAAATCGCCTTCTACGATTTCATTGATTGGCTCCATCAGCATTAGGTGTGTGCCAAGAGGTTCAAAAGCAATGCTACTACCTGGCGCAATCACTAATTTATCCACGGTATCCATGCTGGCCATTGCTTCGCTGATGTCTGTTGTATGAATCAGCACTTCTTCGAACATGGGGCTGCTTGCGCCCACAACTTTGACGTTTCCAGCACTGCTGTTTTTAGCCACTAAGTAGGCCGCGAGAGCGTCGGCCATCGGTGGCGCCGGTCTTATCCACGGGTCTTTCAGCACCAGAGCTTCTGCCATCGACTGGGCTTTGTTTACTCCGGCATCTTCATTATTTGCTTGCGCAAGAATCGCGATATCGTGAGTCATTTCTTCTACGTTATGAGGGGTCGAAATGACGCCTGCGTATTGTCCCGCAGGATTTATGAGGATCAAAGAAGCACTGTGATCCACGTCATAGTTTCCGTTCGCATCTGGATCGTGCGCCACAAATAAAACCCCAACTGATTTTGCAAATTCTTCGATGGAGGTTAAATCTGACGTCAACCCAGAAAATTCTGGATCAAAGAAGGGTACATATTGCGCTAGTCTTTGTGCGGTATCACGCTTAGGGTCTACCGTGATCATCTTTACCGCAACATTCCCCCACTGTTTGGATTCAACTAAGCGCTGCTTTACTTGTTTGAGGGTATAGAGCGTTGTTGGGCAAATATCCGGGCAAAACGTAAAGCCAAAAAATAGAATTTGCCATTTGCCAGCAAAATCCTTGGTTGCAAATGGATCTCCCGTATGAGAAGTGAATTTCACCTCAGGCAGTGCTCTGGGCGTGGGCAATAAAATAGCCTTCTTGAGAGCTGGAGATTGACTGCCCCATTGTTGTGCAACAATCCCAAGACCGATAGCCACGCAGGCTATTAGGGCCAAGGCCCAGATTGAATTTGCAGATTTTGCCATTATTTAACTACTGTTATCACAAGGGTTTAGCGGTCGGGATTATAAACGATCAGGCTGGCGAATCCTGTATACTCAACACGCTTTAATCACAGGAGGTTTTATGGATAGTTTGGCTTTTCTGATCGCAGGCGTCATCGTCTTATTTTTGATCCTGCGCAATATTGTTAGGGTTGTCCCGCAAAATCAGGCATTCATCGTTGAGAGACTGGGTAAGTATTCCAAAACGCTCGAAGCGGGGATACATTTTCTGTTTCCATTTATCGACCGCGTCGCTTATCGGCATTCTCTGAAAGAGTTTGCTGTTGACGTGCCAGCGCAGCAGGCCATCACGAAAGACAACGTGGCTTTGGGGATCGATGGCGTTTTGTATATGCGTATTATGGATCCAAAGGCCGCTTCTTACGGGGTTGAAAATTTGCGCTTTGCAATCACGCAATTAGCCCAAACTTCAATGCGTGCTGAGATTGGCAAGCTAAGTTTGGATGAAACCTTTGAGTCTCGTGAGAACGTGAACGCCAAGGTTACTCACGCAATTGATGAGGCTTCCGAGGCCTGGGGCACCAAAGTGCTTCGCTACGAGGTCAAAGATATTTCACCGCCAGCAACCATTCTTGATGAGATGGAAAAGCAGATGGCGGCTGAGCGTGAACGCCGCGTTGCTGTTACTACCTCAGAAGGTTATCGTCAAGCGCAAATCAATGAAGCTGAAGGCGATCAACAAGCGCTGGTATTGCGCGCCAAGGGTAATGCAGATGCGGTCGAAATTGAGGCCAAGGCCCGTGCTGAAGCCATTCGAACGATTTCTGCGGCGATCAATACCGAGGGCGGAACTACGGCTGTGGCGCAACAACTATCGGAGCAATACATCACCGCCTTTGAAAAGCTTGCGCGTGAAGGCACGGTGGCATTGTTACCAACCGACGGATCGGATGTGACGTCAGTTGTGAGTAAGGCATTTACCGCATTTGAGTCTCTTAAGGCGCAAGTCGATAAGAGTCAAGCAAGCTAAAGCGAGGTAAAGTAAATGAGCCCAGCATTCATGTTTCTGTTGATTGCCTTAGGTCTGGTCGCGACCGAGCTTTTGATCATGCAATTTTCAGTGTTTTGGTTTTTGTTTTTTGGCATTGGCGCGCTTGTCACCTCTCTGGTGTGTTGGTTGTTACCCGAGCTCGGTTGGACCGCAGCATGGGGTCTGTTTTTTGTCTCCTCGTTGCTCACTTCATTTGTTCTGTTTCGCCCGTTACGGCGATGGCAAGCGCAGCCGTCGCCATTGGCCGGCAATGATGCAATTGGTCAAATAGGTGATGTGATCGAAGCGATTGAAGCGGGTGGTGAAGGTAAGGTTTCTTGGTCCGGCGCTGAATGGCCAGCGCGAGCTGAGAGCGGCGAAACCTTCGCCGTTGGCGACAAGGCCACCATCCGTGCTCTGGATGGCATAAGTCTGATCGTTGGTCGCTAACAACGATCTCGAGTAAAACTTTGTATGATTGGCAAGCTGCCATGGATCGGTGGGCTTTTGCTTATGGAAAACCATCTGTTAAGGGTGAACTAAAGCGTGAACCAGCCGATTTTAAGGTGGCGGAACATATGCCTGTCACTCCTTCGGGTGATGGTGAACATGTTTGGATATTGATTCGTAAAACCCAACTTAATACTGAACAGGTTGCCAAGCAGATCGCTTCATTGTCTGGTACGTCAAATAAATCAGTAAGTTACAGCGGGCGAAAAGATTTTCAGGCGATTACCGACCAATGGTTTAGTGTTTGGCTACCGGGAATGCCGGAACCAGATTGGGAACAACTCAATGGCGATAAACTCGAAGTGTTACAACTCGCTCGACACCAGCGCAAACTTAGGCTGGGTACGCACACCAGCAATCACTTTGAGTTGAGAATTCGCGAGGTGCAGGATGACCGTGCTGAAATAGATGAAAAGTGGAGCCAAATCTCAACTCAGGGCGTCCCTAACTATTTTGGCAGCCAACGCTTTGGGCGCCACGGCAACAACCTAGCTAAAGTCAGTGCTCTATTCGCAGGACAGGTCAAAGTACGAGATCGACGACAACGGGGTTTGTTGCTCTCCAGTGCCCGTTCATTTCTATTTAACGAGTGTTTATCACACAGGGTCACCGACCATAGCTGGCTAACATTAGCCCAAGGCGAGCCCGCGCTACTTGATGGGTCAGAAAGCTATTTCCATGCTGAGGATGCGAGCGAGAATGATCCTGAATTGGCGGCACGATTGGATGCCCGAGATATTCATCCTACCTGTCCATTACCAGGAATTGCAAAAGTGGGGTCAGATGACTCTTGTCACTCATTTCAAGCAGAGAACGCCGTACTAAAAGACCATTCTGATTTATTAGGCGGTCTGGTGGCAGCAAAACTTGAGTCGGCAAGGCGCGCTACGCGTTGCTTACCGATGAACGCCAGTTTCGACTGTTCTGAGGGTTCTGTGCATCTGAAGTTTAGTTTGCAGCGTGGCCAGTTCGCTACTTCAGTGGTGCGCGAATTGATCAGACCATCGCTATGAATCTCAAGGTTTCTACTTTTCCTTATCTTGATAGCGCACGCTTATTTGATCGCGTAGCCGATCAACATTGGGCACTGTATTTTGATTCTGGTCACACGGCTGAGCGTCAACCTCGAGCTTTGAGTGAGCGTTATGACGTATTGGCCATTAAGCCCGCGAAACGCTTGATTACCAAGGGCGCTTCAACACAGGTTTGTGATTTTGAGGATGTACATACTAGTGATCTAGATCCGCTGGAGTTACTCAAAGCTGAGCTTGCGGAATTGCGCTTGGCAGAAACACAAAAGCACCCGTATTTGCCCGGCGCTTACGGTTATTTTTCCTATGATCTGTCGCGTCGCTTTGAGGCGATGCCTATGATTGCAGAAGATGACGAAGCGCTTCCAGAGATGGCGGTTGGTGTGTATCTAACGATTGTGGTCATTGATCACCAAGAACGCGCGACATCCGTGCTCAGCGTCGACCACGATCCAAGCGTATGCGATGAATGGCAGGTGTTGATTGACAAGGAACTCAGTACAAAAGCCACTACGCATGCAGGTGGTCGAAGATTACTGGCCGACTCTTTAAGCGAAAATCAAAGTCGCGCAGAATATCAGTGTAAATTTGATCAGATTCGACGCTACACGATTGAGGGTGATTGCTATCAGGTTAATTTAACCAAGCGTTTTGCTTGTGAAGTCAGTGGCAGCGCATGGGCGACTTATCGAAACCTCAGAGAGGCGAGCCCCGCGCCGTTTGGCGCTTTTATGCACTTTCCTTTTGCTGAAGTGCTATCAAATTCACCGGAAAGCTTTATTCGCTGTCGTGATCGTGAAATCACCACGAGTCCAATCAAAGGAACTCGGCCCCGAGACCACGATGATGTTGCCCGCGATAAAGAAATTGCTCAGCAGTTGGCAGACAGCGAAAAAGATCGTGCTGAAAACTTGATGATTGTTGATCTCATGCGTAATGACCTTGGTCGTTGCAGCGAGCTTGGCTCTGTTCAGGTGCCTAAACTATTTGAGCTGCATTCGTTCGCGAATGTTCATCATCTCATCAGTACGGTTACCGCTCGTCTGCGGGCCGAGCTGCATGCTCTGGATTTGTTGCGTAGCTGTTTCCCCGGAGGGTCCATCACCGGTGCGCCAAAAATTCGTGCCATGGAAATTATTGAAGAGCTCGAGCCACACCGACGCGGCTTGTATTGCGGGGCCATAGGTTACGTGGGAATCGACGGTGATCTGGAGACAAGCATCGCGATTCGAACCATTGTCGTCAAAGAGGGTGTTGCGCGATTCTCAGCCGGTGGCGGCCTCGTTATCGATTCAAATTCTGATGAGGAGTATCAAGAGCTTTTGGATAAGGCGAGCATGATGAAGGGAGCTCTGTTGTCTGGGTAATTCTCTTAGCTCCATAACAGGCCCTAACCAGAACGCGCGCATTTGGAGATATGTTAATCAACGCGCGCTGAATAATTGTAGATTTCACTTATTCAATGTGTGCCCAGCCCTTGAATTTATTGAGTTTACCGCGTAAAAGGTTAGAGAGAGGTTGGCCGAGACGAGCTTCTAAAGGCGCGCGGACAACAGTTTTACGATCCGGTTAGAGTTAGCAGCCCGAGAAGGGCACAAAGCGCATGGTGCAAGTCGCCTACAAATCACTTTCTGAAATGGAATTACCCGCCAATAGTGTGGCGGAGTGGTTGGCAGTGATTGGCGAGGGCCGAGATCAACGCGGCCAACAAAGAATTGCCACTGCAGCGCAATTCGCCATCGATGCGCATGAAGGCCAAAAACGCTCGTCCGGAGAAGACTACGTTAATCATACGTTTGCTGTGGCGGCGATCGTACATGAACTAGGGCTGGATTCAGATGTGGTGATCGCTGCGCTGTTGCACGACAGTGTTGAAGACACAGATGTAACCCTTGAACAAATAAAAAAGAAATTTGGTGGTGATGTAGCACGGCTCGTAGATGGCGTCACCAAGATGGAAGTAATTCAAGAATTTGCTGATCACAAAGGCGGGAAATCCAGCCAAGACGCAAAAGCAGAGAGTTTGCGCAAGATGATGCTGGCCATGGTTGATGACGTTCGTGTGGTTTTAATCAAGCTCTGTGATCGCTTGCATAATATGCGCACTCTCGGTGCGGTCAAACCTGAAAAGCAACGCCGCGTTGCTAGTGAGACGCTGGAAATATTTTCTCCTCTCGCTAACCGTTTGGGTGTTTGGCAAGTGAAATGGGAGTTGGAAGATCTCGCTTTTCGGTATATGGAGCCGGAGATTTACAAAGGTGTTGCCAAAAAATTAGCCGAGCGACGGGTGGATCGTCAGCGCTATATCGATCAATTTATCGAAGACCTAAATGCTCAGCTATCTGCCCAGGGGCTGAATGCTGAGATTCAAGGTAGAGCCAAACACATCTATTCGATTTGGAATAAGATGCAGAAAAAAGGTTTGGACTTTGAGCAGTTGTTTGATGTGCGGGCGGTTCGAATTCTGGTCGATAGCGTGCAAGACTGCTATGCCGCTCTCGGTTTGATTCATACCAAGTGGAACTATATTTCGGGAGAGTTTGACGACTACATTGCTACACCTAAAGAAAATAATTATCGCTCCATCCACACTGCGGTTATCGGGCCTGGCGGACGCGTGGTAGAAGTGCAAATCCGCACCCATGAAATGCATGAATACAACGAGTTAGGGATTGCGGCGCATTGGCGTTACAAGGAAGGCAGTCGTGAAAACGACCAGGCCGTTAACAATAAAATTCTTTGGTTGCGTCAATTGCTTGAGTGGAAGGATGAGGTAGCTGATGCTAGTGAGTTCGTTGATCGAGTTAAGGACGAAGTTTTCGAAGACCGAGTTTATGTGTTTAGCCCCAAGGGTAAAGTGGTGGACTTAGCTGCCGGTTGCACGCCGCTGGATTTTGCCTATGCCATTCATACCGAAGTAGGGCATCGCTGCCGTGGTGCCAAAGTGAATGGCAAAATGGTGCAACTTACACATAAGCTTAAAACCGGTGAGCAAGTCAGCATCGTGACGGCCAAACATGGTGGACCAAGCCTGGACTGGTTGGACCCACATAAAGGTTACGTGCGTTCACGTCGGGCGCGTTCGCGAATTCAGCACTGGTTCAGACATGAAAATCGCGACGAGACTATAGCTCACGGCAGACAAACCCTAGAGCGAGAACTCGACCGCATGAATTTACATGCCGTTAATCTTGATCAGTTAGCAAAGCGACTTGGTGTCGACGATACCGACGATCTGTTTTTCCGTTTGGTTGATGGCTCGATTAAACCAAGCCGGGCAGCAGCTATGGCGCAGCGAATTCTTCGACCGGTGGCTGAGGATGCTGAAGAGCAGATGGAGATCAGCTTTCGACCGGGCTCGGCCACTCAACGTGGTGCTGCCAACGATGAGCGGAAACCGGCTGACCTAAGTATTCAGGGTGTCGGCGATCTAATGACCAGTCTTGCCAAATGCTGCCAACCTGTTCCAGGTGACAGAGTGCTCGGCTTTGTAACGCGCGGAACCGGCATCACTATCCATCGTGAGCAATGCCCAAATATTTTGTATCAGCAAAATACCGCTGGTGAACGAGTTGTTGAAGTAGCGTGGGGTGCGGAACGAGAGCAAACTTATCCGATGAGTATTTTAATCCATGCCTTTGATCGTAAAGGACTACTCAAAGATGTATCCAGCGTATTCGCGGACGAAAATGTCAATGTCACCGCGGTAACGACACTGTCTGAATCAAAGGATCATTCTGTGCGGATGGAAGTCGATGTTGAAGTGCCCAATCTTGAATTGATGAGCAAAGTGCTTGCGAAACTCGATCAGTTGCCGAATGTGCTGGGTGTAAAAAGAAAGGTTTAGGCGATAATTTCGTCAAACAAAGCGTAGTAAATATGTTCGCTGTAGCCCTCACGAACATGCAAGTTGTGTGCTGGGAAGTCCTTTAATATTTCTTGCAAGCCATCCAGTGTCATCCGTTTATCCTCACTACCAATCCAAACATCAAGCTCAGCGTTTATCTTCTGCAAATCATGCTTCATGGGCGAGATACAATGAACCATCTCGCGCGAGATTCCTTCAAGACTTTGGCTTGAGCCTTCTCTGAAAACGTCGATAAGCAAGTCGAAGGTTCCATCGGTTCTAAATTGTTCGAGTTCAGCGCTGCCAATGCTGGATTCCAGCATACTCCGGTAATGAGTGCTCAGATTTAGCGTAATACTCTTCAGCCAAAGTTCATAAATTTCCCGCGCGAAGCGTTTTGATGCTCTGACTAAGCGAGCTGAAGGGTTAAGAATACCAGTGAGATGTTTAGTGTGCGCCCACTGGTTGACCACGATAGGAGCGCATAAAATCACTTTGTTCAGTCGGTCATCAGCATTGACGGCGTAATCAACCGCCATTTGCGCACCGAGAATACTGCCGAGTATGTCGTACTCTTTTAGCCCCAAAACATCCGTGAATTCCCGTAACCGCGCATTCCAGCCTTGGGGATGACCTTTAATATAGGGCGTTCGACCCACACCAGGCCGATCTGGAATGATGACCCGCCGGTGGTGGCGCTGACAGGCTTCTTCATGCCCCATCGGTACAGACAAACGACAGCCGTAACCACTGTGAAAGACTAATAGCGGGCGACCATCTGCAGGGCCATATTCGCAATAAGTAACCACGTGCCCATCTGCCAGTGTTACTGAACGGTCACGCGTGTTGCTCTCAAATATCCCCGTACCGCCAATATCCGATTCAAAATAAGAATCTAAGATTTGCGACTCATGGGTCAGGATCATACCAACCACGGCAGTTTGCGAATTGGTGTCGGTCTTGCGGAATATGGATTTGAGATGCGTTTTGACCGTGTTGTCTGAGACAAACGACTCGGCGGCTATTTCTTTGATGCTTTTGCCATGAATCAGGCCGCGTAGAACCATTTGCTCTTTTTCCGTAAGCTCATACTTGGCAATTAAATCTGTATTCAGCTCATTGTGTTCATGGCTCTGGTCTAGCGCCATTAAAATTATGAAGTCGTTGGGCGCGGCTTGTTGATCAACTTGGCTTTGGATGGTTCTTAAATATATCTGTTCTCCATTTTGATCAAAAAAATCAAGAGCTTGGAGCGTGTTCTTTTTGTTGTTTTGTTTGGCCCTGGGCATTTCCTGTATTTGCCGTGCCAAGCCAGGTCGAAGCTGTTTTCGATCGCTTGGGCTAAGTACATACTCAAAGAGCTCTTCGGCGTTTCGGTTGTGATAGATGGGTTGTAACTGATCATCCAGAATGATCATTTTGAAGCGGCTTTTATCTAACAACGTGTTGAATGCCGCGAGCGCTTCATTACTCGCTTTCAGTTGGCTAATAATTTGGTCGCCAACCGCCAGTTCACTAAAGTTGTAGGGATCGTCAAACGATTCTGTCTCGTCCAAAATCTGGTGCATCATGTCGATGTAATCGTCATGCCAGCGCTCAGGCTTGCCGATGATTCGGTAGATCAGACTACTGAAACGAGAATTATTCATGCACTAAGTTATTATTGTTATTGCGCAGAGCACAACTTTGGGAGGGCCCTCTGGGCTAAATTTGTCGGCAATTTCTATAACGTCACGAAATCAACAACGATCTAACATGGGTGCCTTAGCAGCGACAGCGGGTGTCGAGTCATCGACTGCGGGCAATCACCCAATAATAGTAACTCTCAAGCCACAACGCAATTGCCTCGAGCCAGCTTATTTGGTCTTAAAATCAGGAATTCTGGGGACGTAGATGGAATGGTGGTATCTAATGCAGTAGAATCTCGTGCGCGGCGTCAGCGCGATGTTATGGTGTTGATGCCGCCAAAGTTTTAATGAGGAATGATTAGCATAAGCAGCTATTCAGCCTTTTTTACCGCTAATTACCCAAACACCATTGACTCAGCTTGGGGACCACAGGAACGTTGCCAAGTTGTCCAGAAAATAGGAGAAATTCATGAAACCAGCAGTCAGAGTCACCGTCACCGGCGCCGCCGGGCAAATTAGCTATGCACTCCTGTTTCGCATCGCGTCCGGTTCAATGCTCGGCCCAGACCAACCCGTCATCCTACAATTGCTCGAGATTACTCCGGCAATGGGTGCCCTAGAGGGTGTTGTTATGGAACTGAACGATTGCGCTTTTCCATTGCTGCAAGATGTTGTGATTAGCGACGATGCAGAGGTGGCGTTTAAAGACACCGATTACGCGCTGTTAGTTGGCGCGCGCCCGCGTGGACCAGGCATGGAGCGTAAAGACTTACTTGAAGCCAATGCAGCGATCTTCTCCGCACAAGGCAAGGCGATTAATAAGGTAGCGAGTCGAGACATCAAAGTTTTGGTTGTTGGTAACCCGGCGAATACAAATGCCCTGATCACAGCGGCCAATGCGCCCGACATTGATGCTGCGCAGTTTACCGCAATGACACGCCTTGATCACAACCGTGCCTTGAGTCAGCTGGCAGAAAAAACGGGCAGCCACTCCAGCGCTATCAAACGCATGACTATTTGGGGCAATCACTCCAATACCCAGTACCCTGATATCTCCAATGCAACCGTTAACGGTGACGCCGCCAGTGGGTTGGTTGATCAAGCTTGGTTAGAGGGTGATTTTATCCCCACGGTGCAAGAGCGGGGCGCCGCAATTATCAAGGCACGTGGCGCATCCAGCGCTGCATCTGCTGCGGCTGCAGCCATTGATCATATGCGAACTTGGGCGCTCGGCACCGACGAGGGTGATTGGGTCAGCATGGCAATCCCGAGCGATGGTAGTTACGATATTGAACCGGGTATTATCTATTCCTACCCAGTGACCTGTAGCGGCGGCAAGTATGAGATTGTGCAGGGCTTGGAAATCAGCGAATTCTCACGTTCGCGCATGGACGTAACTGAGAATGAGCTGCGCGAAGAGCGAGCCGCTGTTGAGCATTTGCTCGGCTAGTTTTCGCACTTGCTTGATAAATTTGTATCTTGAGCGCTCAGCCCGGCGAAACGGGTTGGTCTGAGTGCTTAATTTCTGTATATAATGAGCTGTCATAACGTACAGCACTAATCTGGGTATCCAATATGAGTACATTCTCGTTCTTGCGTAATATTTTCGGTGGTGAAGAATCGCTATCCGGCGAAGAGCAAACTAAGCTATTTGAAGAAATGTTGTTTCTTACTCTGTCGCGCGCGAGTCGTTCTGATCTTGATATTTCTGAGGTAGAAATTGCCAGAATTCAGCAAATTCTAAAAGAGGCGGCTGGTATCGAAGCCACCGAACAAGAAATACGCACAGCCGGTATGTCTGAGTTGTATGAAGTAGCGCCACTCGAAAAGTATGCGGCAAAAGCGGCTAAAGGCCTCAACGTCAAGCAACGGCACACCATTGTGCAAGCGCTCTATGACGTGATCGGAGTTGACGGTAAAGTCAGCCTTACGGAAGCCAACTTCTTTGACAGCATTGCCGGTGCGATGAATCTGAAACCAATCGAAATGATGGGTGCTGAAGTCGATCAGTAACGACTTCTAAGGGCAATGAAACCTTAAACACTACTTAAAAAAGCCGCCCTTGGGCGGCTTTTTTAATGCTTTGAGCATGCTCGTAAGGTTGTGCAACAAAGTCTGATTTAGAACCGAAGGAGGTCATCGTTAGCGCAGCTACAGCACGGCGCGTAAGGAACTCGTGGTGCTGGCCAGTCGTTCGGTAACTGTCTCGGCTAAAATTCGCATAATCGTGCCGGCCAATTCAGGGTCTTCGCTCTCCATTTTAGCCAGTGATGAGCGGCTTAAGCTGTAAACCTCTCCATCACTGTCTGTTCTCACCAAAGCCGTACGGGGAATGCCGAGAATAAAACCAATTTCACCATACACAGCACCTCTACCGGCCCCAGATACGCGGCGCTCAACATTGTTTGAGTCAATGATATAGGCGCTGGCAGTACAGCTCTCTAAAAAGAAAACTTGATCAGACTTGTCCGCGATACGAGTAAGCACTTGGCCACTTTCGACATGCATTTGCTGGAGATAATTCTGTAAGCGTTCGATAACATCCTGGCCGGGTAAGCGGTCGCGAATGTGTTCGAAGATTCCACGTCTGGTTTGTGCTTCAACATGTTGATTTTCAAGGATGTTGTTTTCACACCATTCAAGAGCTTGATCAAGATCAACGTGCTGGATTAGAAATGCGTTACCATCTAGGTCAAGGCCGCCGCGGCGTAAAATTTGCAGCACCGACTCTTTGAGATTGGAGGTGATCAGGAATATCTTGCGCTCCACCAAGCGCTGTGCGAGTTTTTCAAAATTAAGGGTGGCTGAAGAGTCGACACCAATTACTTGGGCAAAATCTAAGATTACGTATTTGATTGATGCGTTGTGGGCCTCATCGATCGACGACATGACATTTCGATACAGCGAGCCTGCAGTGCCGAAAAACAAGTAGCCCTGTAAAGTAAACACTCTGATCTGATCGCCATGTTGTTTCAATTGCAGGCTCTGGCCTGAATCACGGGCAATGTTGCTCCGCAACTCAGAACCAGATGCCTCATACCGTATGATTCGAATACGGCTGTATTTGACAACGAACAAGACAATTGCGGCGATGATTCCTGTTACAACGCCTTGCAAGAAGCCAGCAAAAATCGAAACCACCAAAATTACCGGAATGACGCTGTATTCCACCAAGCCGAACTTTTTAACCCCGTCGATCAGCCAATCCTTAATAAAGCCTAAACCAATATAAATGGAGAGCGCGCCGAGCACCACTTTAGGCGTATGCGCGACGATTTGCATGCCATACAAGAACACTAAAATACCAACCAGGATCGAAGTGAGGCCAATAATACGGCTTGCACCCGGATGAATTTCATAGGCGAGTTTCGAGATGCTCAATGATGGCAGAGCGGACATACCGCCCAACAGACCGCTACCTATATTGGCCATTCCAGCGACTTTTAATTCGTGATTGATATCGAGGTCGCGTCGCGTGGTTAAACTTAAACCACTGACGCACAAAATGATTGATAGCAGCGAAATGAGAGTGATTGAGGCGATTCCGCCTGCGGTGCCGATCGAAGTTTGTAACTGAATGGCTGACCAGTCGAGTTGGTGAACGGGTTCCACTAGATTGCGGCCTTGTTCTGCAAATGGGCCAATTAAGTGCCCCGCGTTCATTAAGTCAGCTGGTGTACTCCCATCAGCCAAGTAATACGCGCCAAAAAAACCGGCGATTGACACAATAATGGTGCCGCTCAGCAGCATACCTGGGTTAATGCGTACCGACATTATCCTGAGCCAGACGCCGACGATAACGGCTGGCACCCAGCGTATCAGCAGGTCAAGCTGAAACAGGGCTGCGATGTTCTCTGCACTGTTTATTCGCAACCCAGTCAGCATGGTCAGTGCGCCGATTAACAATAACCAGCCAACCGCGGCAAAATAGCCACCCATGACTGAATAAGGCAAAAACTGAACAAAGCTACCAAACTTAAAAAAGCCAAAAAGCATCAATGTGACGCCTGAAATAAGCGTTGCGATCAATAATGCAGCGAGTAAGTTTGTTAATAGTTCAGGCGCGGTGAGCGTGGCTGGGAGCGATGCCGCGAGAATAGTCAATAAGAGTGCAAACACTGGCGCGGTATCGTCATCTATTTGCACCACGAGATGAGCCGAGCGACTGAAAAAGGCGAGGATCAAGCCAATAACGATGACACTCGTTAAGCCTAAGGCAACACCTTGATCAACGAACTCACTGAGTTCGCCAGAAAAAATCAAAGATGCATAAGTGACAGTCATAATGACCATCATTAATCCAGCAAAAACGCCGGTGAGCGTCGCTCCAATGAAGGACACATCATTGTTGGCACGCTGATTTATGCGCTCAAGTATTTCTTGTAATGGCGAAACCACGAATCTTTCTTAATTTAACCCTAGTTAGCCGCCGCCTCTTGATCGTCCTCTAGGCTAAGAAGCGGGGAGCCCCATAGTATAGACACATTGCGATTTTGTCACTGTGTAGACGTTCTAGCTGTGAAGGATGCGAGTTCACCCATTCGGGTGATTGTTAAAATTCATCAATTTCTCTATATTGTCTGTAAGTCGGAGGATAAAGCGGCTCTGTGTAGGGTAAACACACTGGATTTAGGATTAAAATTTGATGATGTGCCGTTGTTTTGCGGGGGAACAATGGTGCTAGATTAGGTTTTTCTCATCAAAGCAGCAGTTGCTAGTCAACCCCCTACCGGAATGCGTTTTAGACTCGATTAACGCTTATGAGAGGTCGTTCAAACGGCCACTAAGAATAACAGCATAACAATCGGGGATTAGAAATGCCTGGATTTAGCAGTAATACACGTCGCCAAGTTTCGAGTTGGCGGCTTATGCCAATAGTTTTTCGTGTTGATCTGATAAGAAGGATCATGGTTATGGCCTTCACGTTAATGGGGATTAGCCTCGTGCTCAGCAGCGGTGCGATAGCGCAGGAATCGAGCGCGCTGCCGACCACTCCAACATTTGTTGTTCAACAAATTGTTATTGATGGAAAGAACCCGCTTTCAGCAAGCGAAACGCGTTCGGTGCTGGCTGCCTATGAAAATCGTGATATGACGATTGAGTCGTTGCGCGAGGCCGCAACGGAATTGGAAAAACGACTCGCACTGCGTGGCTACAATTTTTATCGTGCAACATTGCCACCACAAAAGCTGGTTGATAACACGGTGCGGATGCAAATTGCGCGGCTTGATATTCAGGACGTGGTTGTTACCGGCAATGACTTCTTTAGCGACAAGAATATTCAACGTAGCTTGCCACTCGTCGCCCGAGGGCGGAGCCCGAATACGCAGCGCATTGCTAATGCCTTGTTACTCGCCGAAGACAACCCTGCAAAAGATGTAAGAGTTGTCTTTGTCAAAGGCGATGAGCCGCAAAGTGTTGATGCCAACATCTCCGTTACTGACAAGAATCCAAACGAGCTGTTTTTCTGGGCGAATAATTCTGGCAGTCGACAAACCACGCGCTCACGCACGGGGATGCAGTATCACCAACGCAATCTGTGGGGTAGTGATCATCAGGTGGCGTTGAGTTATACAGTTTCACCAGAAGAAACCAGCGAAATCAATCAATATGGATTGAACTACAAGGTTCCGGTTTACACCACGCGTGGCATGCTTAATGCCTTCTATTCTCGATCTGACGCCGACACCGGTCGCGTGGCCGACGTTTTTGATATCAGTGGGGCGGGTGAAACAATCGGTGTGGGCTATACACAATACATTGGCAAACGCGGTAACTACCAAGATCGCTTTAAAGTTGCCATTACTGACAAACTGTTTGACAGCGACGTGTTGTTTGAACGCACAAATATCGGTTCAGATGTTCGCAGTCGACCTCTTACATTGGAATATATAAGTCGCTTTGATCGCGACAACTGGTTGCTCAATACCGTTTTAAGTTACTCAACAAATTTATCTGGTGGATCGTTTAACGACGACGCCAGCTATCAAGCGGCCAGAGCCGGAGCCACCAGCGATTGGGACAAACAAGAGCTATCAGTGCGCTTTGACTATCGCTTCTCACAAAAATGGCGAGCAAGAATCCTAGGCTTTGCGCAAACGTCGTCAGACCAACTTATACCAGGTGAAAAGTTTGGTCTGGGTGGCGCCTTGGGAGATCTCGGGCCACGTGGTTTCTTCGAGCGAGAAGTAACGGTGGACGAGGGTTACAAAGCCAGCTTCGAAGTAACGCGCAGCTTTTTGACCAAACGTATGCAGCTTGGTGTGTTCTTTGATATTGCTACTGGTGATCAAACTAACCCGCAGGTGGGTGAGTCGCCAGATGAAACTCTCTCCAGTATTGGCTTAGCCTATCGCTGGAGTATTCGCAGTGATCTGAATTTGGAAGCCGATATTGGCTACGTGCTCGATGGCGTCGATCAAGAATTCAGTGATGGTACTGACGACGGTGATTCGCGCATTCATTTTGCGCTCAAGTATTTCCCGCGTTGGCCTTTTGGAGGTGACAAATGAGCACCATGACTCAAGCTAGGTACTTTCAACCTGCGGCTTTATTTTTCGGGCTTGCCTTCGCGATATTGATGCTGGCCAGCGCGCCGGGTCACGCTCAAGACGCGAACAGCAATCTTAAAGTAGTCGGTGAGATTGCCTTAACCAAAGGGGTCGTAACCGCACGCTCGGCGCAACGGGCGCTCACTGCTCTGGCGAAAGGATCGCCAGTCTACCTCGGCGATATCATCGAAACCGCCAGTCGCAGTTTCACCGTGATCAAGTTTAGCGATGGCGGCAAAGTGACCTTACGCCCAGACAGCCGCTTTGATATCAACGAATACGACGACACCGCAGGGCAAGAGAAAGAATCTTTTGAGTTGATTAAAGGAGGCTTAAGAGCCGTTACCGGCGCAATCGGTAAGGCTCGACCACAGGAAGTGACATACTCCGCGCGCAATACGACTATTGGTATTCGCGGCACAACGTTTGTCGTCCGCTTATGTGAAGAAGGTTCGGAAGGCTGTAACTACGTGAGTGATGGTAGCGATACGGCGATTGGAGAAACTGACAACAAGTTCGTTGATATCTTTGTGGTCGATAAAGACGGCGGGCAGCGCAAGCGAATTACGCGGCGCCAGTTAGCAGCCTTGCTTGAGGGCGTGTATGTATCAGTAATTGACGGTGCTATCCGCGTGAGTACTGATGAATGGTTTATCGACATGCAAGCCGGTGATAAATGTGTGATCGATTACTCAGACACCACCGCCACCAATCGAGAAAGTTTGGATGAGGTGGAATGTTTTATTAATTCTCGCGGCCTGGAAGACATTGATGTGTTCTTGGGCGAAGGCGCCGAGAAAATCACTGGATTTAATCTATTTGACGACAGCGAGATTTTCGTGGGGAATGAGATATGCGAAATCAACTAAGGCGATCTAACAAAACAGGGTCAACCGTGAAAGATACGAAATTACGAATACTGCCACGTAAAGAAATTGCTGTTTGCATCACATCGATGTGCATGGCGGGCAGTTTATCTGCCGCGCCCGTTGCCCCAGAGGTAGTGCACGGTAGTGCTTCATTCATCCGTGAAGGCAATCATCTTGAGATCACCAACAGCAACGGCACGATCATCAATTGGCAAGATTTTTCGATTGCTGCTCAAGAGAGCGTTAACTTCCTGCAAACGCACGCATCTTCAGCAATTTTAAATCGTGTTATATCAAATATTCCGTCGGATATTCTTGGCGATCTAACCTCAAACGGCAGAGTGTTTGTGATCAATCCAAATGGTTTGATCATTGGAGCCGATGCGCGCATCGATACTGCAGGTTTTGTGGCGTCGACACTGGATATCAGCAATGAGGACTTTATTGCCGGGCGCATGAAGTTTGTTGGTGACAGTGGCGACATTGAAAACCATGGTTATATCGCAGCCGGACCGGGTGGTGAAGTCATACTGATCGCCCCGAACGTTGAAAACCACGGCATTATCGAAGCAGAAGGCGGGCAGATATTGTTGGCCGCTGGCCGCGAAGTAACTTTGCATTCTATGCAGAGCGGTGGTCTTTCGTATCGTGTCTCGGCTCCGGGCGATCGAGCGCTCAATATCGGCGAGTTAGTCGCCAGTAATGGCTCCGTCAAAGTGTTCGCAGATCAGATCTTTCAAGAAGGCACAATTTCAGCATCACGGGCACGCCGCGATGCCGATGGGTCGATCATTTTAGAAGCGGATAACGGCTTATCAGTCAGTGGCGATATTGATGTTTCTGGCCTTGGTGTAGAGGGTGGGGACATTCATCTGCTCGGTAATGAAATAGACGTCACCAACGCCAAGATCGACGCCAGCGGTGAAGGCGGTGGTGAGATCTTGATCGGTGGTGATTATCAGGGCAAAGGCTCTGTTAAAAACGCTGCGAATACGGATGTCGACGCGGCAACCGTCATTCGCGCAGACGGTGGCAATAATGGCGATGGCGGTCGTGTCATCGTTTGGTCAGACGACACAACTAATAGTTTCGCCAAGATTACAGCGCGAGGCGGCACCACCCAAGGCGATGGTGGCTTTGTTGAAACTTCTGGTAAGAAAGTCCTGAATTTTGGCCAGGCCGTTGATGTCAGCGCAACTGACGGAGAAGCCGGTACTTGGTTGCTTGACCCAGAGGATATTGTCATTGATGAGGCCGGTGCCGCGTCGATCTCTACTTCGCTGAATGGCGGCTCAAACGTCGAAGTGAGAACCAGTGACGAAGGCGATGGCGAAGGTAATATCACGGTGGCCGCACCGATCACCAAGTCTGAAGGTGATACGGCCGTCACATTAACCCTGGACGCGCACAATCGCGTAGATGTGAATGCGCCAATCACCACCACCGCAGGCCCACTCAATGGAAATATCAAGACCGGGCGGCAGGTAGCAACCACCGAGCAGCCGGTTGATGAACAAGCTGCAGACCCAGTTACAGAGACACCGGTAGAAGAACCTGTCGAGGAGGCTGTAGAAGAGACGGTAGCAGAGAGCCCAGGGGAATCAACAGAAGAATCAACAGAAGAAGGCGCTGGTGAAGGCGAGGTTGCTGCTGACGACAGCACTGAACAAGATGATTCAGAAGGATCAGAAGCCGCCACAGAAGAAACAAGCGAAAGCGAGGAAGTTGCGGCTGAAACGCCAGAAGAAACTGACGTTGATGAACAGGCTGTAGTTGCCGACGAGCAAGTTGACGAGACCAGCGAGGATGCGCAAGAAATGGTCGCGGCCGATGAGCAGCCAGGCTCCGAGTCAGAGACTGGTGAGGGCGCACCGATAGAAGAATCTGAAACCACTGACGTTGTTGATAATGCAGGCGCAGAAGAGGGCGCTGAAGTCGAAACGCCGGAGGTTGAGGTCGCTGAAATTGAAGCGCCAGAGGTTGAAGAAGTCGCT
>CALJJR010000140.1 GCA_937973905.1 uncultured Arenicella sp.
GCCTGCCTAGTATGTACGACGAGGTCGTTAGCACACAATCCAGCAGCGTTGATATCAGCTTCCCAGAGATTGAGAAATTCGACAAACTACCAGCGCCCAAAGTAGAGGGTGTGACCGCGTTTGTTTCGATCATGGAAGGCTGCAGCAAGTATTGCTCATTCTGCGTTGTGCCGTATACCCGTGGGGAGGAGTTCTCAAGGCCCTTTGATGATGTGATCGCAGAGGTTTACGGTCTTGCACAACAGGGTGTTAGAGAGATCACTTTGCTAGGGCAAAACGTCAACGCTTATTGGGGCGAGATGCATGATGGCAGCATGGCTGATTTCGCTCTATTGATTCGCTATGTCGCCGAGATAGAAGGCATCGATCGTTTACGGTACACAACGTCTCACCCCCTGGAGTTTAGCGATAGCTTGATCAATGTATACACCGACGTTCCCAAGCTAGTGAATCACTTACACCTGCCCGTACAATCCGGCTCTGACCGTATTTTAGCGGCAATGAAGCGTCGATATACGGCGCAGGACTACATTGCAATCATCGATAAAATTAAACGCGTTAGGCCGGGTATTAGCCTTTCTTCAGATTTTATTATCGGTTTTCCAGGTGAAACCGATGAAGACTTTGAAGCCACGATGGAATTAATAGAGCAAGTCGGCTACGACACGTCGTTTAGCTTTATTTACAGTGCTAGGCCCGGTACACCTGCTTCTGACCTGGCTGACGATGTGCCGATGGAAGTAAAACAAGCGCGCCTACAAAGACTGCAAAAACGTATAGTAGAAATGGCCGCTGATATCAGTGCATCCATGGTTGGCAGCAGACAAACGGTATTGGTTGATCGTCCCGCGCGTAAGGACCCTAGACAAATATCTGGCCGAACTGAGAACAATCGAGTTGTTAATTTTGATGGTGACCATGCTTTGATTGGTGAATTTGTCGACGTTGAGATTACTGAAGCTTTACCAAACTCCCTACGAGGCAAGATAATTTAACGTTGTATGCTTTTGATAACATTTGTAGCAATATTATTCTTGTTTTCGTAAATTGCTTGGTTTATAAATGAAACATGAGATCCTGTTGCACAGGGTGGTTTGGTAATTTATGAGAAGGGATTTTCTTTGAATCAAGCCTTGCCCGCGAAAACCATTTCACTGGGTTCGCCCGAAGCTCCGGCAGACAATGCGCGCTTGTCGATACTCTGCGGAGAACGCCACAACAACATTAAAACCATTGAAAATGAGCTGCTGATAAAGTGTTATCAACAGGGCTCAGATTTTGTGCTGCAAGGAAAAGCAGAGCAAATCGAATTGGCTGTTAAAGTACTGCGGAAGCTCTACAAAATGACGAAAGAAGATTCCGGCCTAGAAGAGGCCAAGGTATATCAAGTGATCAACAATGTTGCTGATGGTTCTGAGCAAGAAGACGGGTACAGCCGTGTTCAAGCACCGCTTAAACAAGTGGTTGCCCGCTCCAAAGCGCAAAGTGATTACATGACCGCCATGGACAAACATGACGTGGTGTTTGGCGTCGGACCTGCTGGTACTGGTAAGACTTATCTGGCGGTTGCTAAGGCCGTTGACGCACTGGTTAATGACGAGGTAAGCCGCATCGTGCTGGTGCGCCCAGTTGTCGAAGCTGGTGAACATCTTGGCTTCTTGCCAGGTGATATTGGGCAGAAAATCGACCCTTATTTGCGCCCCTTATATGACGCTCTTTATGAATTGCTCGGCTTTGAAAGGGTGACTAAGCTTATGGAACGTAATGCTATTGAGCTCGCACCGCTTGCGTATATGCGCGGGCGCACCTTGTCCGATGCCTTTGTGATTATGGATGAGGCGCAAAACACCACCGTAGCGCAAATGAAGATGTTATTAACGCGTACCGGGTTTGGTTCAAAGGTGGTGATTACCGGCGATTTAACGCAAGTGGATTTACCTAAAGGCACTTATTCGGGTTTGAAGCACGCCCTGTCAATTTTAAGTAACGTCAAGGGCATCACCGTAAGCAAGTTCACTGGTAAGGACATAGTCAGACACCCTATGGTGCAGCGGATTGTAGAAGCGTACGAACGCTACGACCGGCATCAGTAGTGAGCCACCATCTACCCGAATCCATCGAGCCTATACTGCTCGTTGATGTACAGTTCGAGCTTGACGATGAAGCCGAAGAACCTCCGAGCGCTGCGACGCTAAGTGCTTGGGCCAATGCAGCGTATCAGGCGTATTCTCAGCAAGTTGCAGAGCTTACGATAAGACTCGTTGGTGTTGCCGAGATGCGCCAGCTAAATCATCACTACCGCGAGAAGGAAAGCGCGACCAATGTTTTGTCGTTTCCTATTGCTGCCGATGATTTGCCTTCACTAGAAGTTCCGCTGTTGGGGGACATCGTGATTTGCCACCCGGTCCTAATCGACGAGGCCAAACAGCAAGACAAGTCCCTTGATGATCATTACGCACACATTGTTAGCCATGGCGTATTGCATCTCTGCGGATACGACCATCAAACAGATGAGCAGGCCAACCAAATGGAAGGCTTAGAAAGAGAGATTCTTTCCAAACAAGGTATTGGAGACCCCTACGCCGAGGCGTAACAACAATCATTTTATCCTCATGAAAACATCCGAAAAACCTCCGTCGACCGGCAATCCGATTATCCAGTGGCTGAGCAATTTTCTGCCCACTCAAAGAGCTGAGACTAAGGCAGACCTGTTAGAAAATCTACGCATGGCTGAAGCGGACGGAATTGTCGCTCGGGATGCTTATGACATGATGCAGCGAGTGATGTTTGTGTCTGATCTAAAAGTCAGAGACATTATGATCCCGCGCAGTAATATGGTGTTTATTGAAAAGGATGATCCCCTCGACAAGTGCTTGGATATCATGGTGGAGAGCGCTCACTCAAGATTCCCGGTGGTTGACAATGAGCGTGACCAAATTATTGGGATTATGCTGGCTAAGGATCTCCTCAAGTTTTTTGATGAGGAAGATCAAGGTAAATTCAGTTTGCGTGACCTAACGCGCCCGGCCGTTTTTGTTCCCGAGAGTAAGCGACTCAACGTACTGCTGGCAGATTTCCGTCAGAATCGAAATCACATGGCGATTGTGGTTGATGAGTATGCCAGTGTGGCCGGTTTGGTCACCATTGAAGACGTGTTAGAGCAAATCGTTGGTGAGATCGAAGACGAACACGATTTCGATGATGAAGAGAGCATGATTCGTGAGCTCGATGAAGGCGAAACAATCATCAAAGCGATACTGCCGATCGATGAGTTCAATGAGCATTTTTCTAGCTCTCTCTCTGAACACGGTAGTGACACCGTAGGTGGATTAATCTCCCAAACATTTGGCCATGTGCCCCAACGAGGCGAACAGCTAGTGATTGATGGGTTTCATTTTGAGATTGTGCATGCCGACAGTCGTCGCGTACACCTAATTAGCGTGAGGAAATAGTCAATGCAGAAAACCGTCTACCTCATTGACGCCAGTATTTACATTTTTCGCGCTTGGTTTTCGGTGCCGGATTCCATGCGTGGAGATAGCGGACAACCGGTCAACGCGGTGTATGGGTTTTGTCGTTTTTTAACCGAATTCGTCGAACGCAGCGAGGCTACACATGTTGGTGTGGCGTTTGATGAAAGCCTCACAACATCGTTTCGCAACGAACTTTATCCCGCCTACAAGATGAACCGCGAATTGCCGCCGGCTGAGTTGGAAGCACAGTTTGCTTTGTGTCGCCGAGTCGCCGAAGCGGCGGGCTTGCATTGTGTGGCACACGATCGATATGAGGCCGACGATTTAATCGCGACACTCGCGGCAGCAATGCGCGATCAAGGTTTTCGGGTCGTGATTGTCAGTCGTGATAAGGATCTGACGCAGCTCCTTCGAGATAAGGATTTTTGGTGGGACTTCGCGAGCAATCAAACCCTAGACAGTGCCAAAGTAGAAGTGAAATTTGGCGTGCCACCGACCGCAATTCAGGACTATCTGGGGCTCTGTGGCGATGCGGTTGATAATATCCCAGGTGTCGCCGGGGTGGGGCCCAAAACGGCCAGTGCCTTGTTGCAAGAATTTGGTTCTGTGGAAAATCTGTATGAAAACCTGTCGCAGGTTGCTGGCCTGAAAATTCGCGGAGCGAAAACGCTTGGGGCGAAATTAAGAGCTGGTGAAGAGCAAGCAATCTTGTCCAAACAGCTAGCCACCGTGGCCTATGATGCCCCCATCGAAACCAGCGCGGACACATTGCGCAGACGTGCTGCAGAGCGCAGTAGTTTTCAGCAAATCAGACAAATACTGGGGAATCGGGGCGACGGCTTGTTCGAACGGTTGCAAGAATCAGCCCGAATTGCTGGTTGAATCGATTTACTAAGCTTTGAGGATTCTTGCAAAGCTGCAATCCTTGCCTTATAACCTCTCGGTGTTGGCTATATTTACTGCCGTAGGCCGTCCCCTCAGTGAAGGCGGAAAATAAACTCTTAATACTCGCGCTGTTTTAGTGGCGTTTGTGCTGAATAATCTAAGGTAAATTGTGTACGAGAATTACTTTGGTCTAACCGAGCGACCGTTTTCGATCGCCCCAGACCCGCAGTACCTTTACATGAGTAAACGCCACAAGGAAGCGATGGCGCATCTAAGCTATGGGCTGACCCAGGGCGGTTGTTTTATCGTGCTAACCGGCGAGGTAGGTACCGGTAAGACGACTCTGTGTCGTAACCTGCTTACGGAATTACCAGGCAACGTTGACGTAGCATTGCTACTCAACGCAAATATAAATGAGCATGAACTGCTACAGAGTATTTGTGATGAACTGAAAATCGAATACGCAAAAGATGCCACGCAGAAAAACCTGCTTGATTCAATCAATCAACATCTGCTAAAGACGTTTGCCGAAAATCGTCATACTGTTTTAATTATTGACGAGGCGCAGATTTTAAGTAGAGATGTGCTGGAACAGATTCGTCTACTGACCAACTTGGAAACAACGAAATCCAAGTTGTTACAAATTATTCTGATTGGTCAACCTGAGCTCAATGATGTGTTGACTCGCAACGATCTTCGCCAGCTCGCGCAACGAGTTACTGCGCGTTATCACCTTGGTCCTTTGCATGCCACAGAGATCGAAGATTATGTCAACTTCAGGTTGGCCGTCGCAGGTTGTAAACAACCGTTATTCAGTCGGCAGGCTCTGTCGAAAATGCATTCTCTCACTGCTGGTATACCGCGCAAAATAAATGTGTTGGCGGATCATGCTTTACTTGCGACTTACGCAGATACGGCGCAAGTAGTTGACGCCAAGACCGTGAAAACTGCTGCGGGCGACGTTTTTATTGAAGCGAATGATAGAGTTGACAAAGGTTGGCTGCTCGGTGTCGATAAAAAGTGGTTGTTGGCGGGCGCAGTGCTGCTCATGCTCAATTTTGCGTTCTGGTGGGCCTTTGGACATTCAGGTGACCACACGGAGAATTTGCAAGTTTCTACCTCGGTTCAGACTGGTGAGAACACCTCAGTTGAGGCCGCTGCAAGTGAACGACGGGATCTTCGCGAGAGTCAAAATCAGAACAACCTAGTCGCTGAGAATGACAACGGGGCTCAAACAGAGAATATTGGCAAGATGATTGTTTCTGAGGTGCCGCTTGACGAAACTCCCGAGATTCCGGCGGCATTGGCGGACGAATTTATTCCCGCAGTGCCTCAGGCTGAACTGGCTAGCACTGAGTCCAGTCAAGCTAGTTCCAAGAGTCAGGCCATTGCATCCGAATCGAGTGACACGACAGTTGTGGCGCAGACAACGAGCGAGCAAGAATCCGATTTCACGTTGATGCTAGAAGCGTCGGCTGATCAAACCAGCCGGATCGCGGCGTTTCGAAAGTTGACTTCTTTGTGGAGCCAAACGTTGCCGGAACAAATATTACAACCGGCTTGTGAGGAGTTGCTCAAGCTAGGTTTGCGATGTCTTGGTTTTGATAACTGGGCGCAATGGCTTCGTTATAATCGCCCAGCTGTTCTAGTGGTAGAGCATGAACAGCAGCTACATCGAGTTATTGTGCGTTCTCTACAGGGTGATGTGGCGCGCGTGTTGGTGGGCGAATCTGCATTAGATGTGCCCGTCGCTGAACTCAGAGCGCGTTGGAATGGCGTGGGGGTTCTGTTCTGGCAACCGCCTAAGGCCGGTACGCCATTGTTACAAATGGGAGACTCAGGCGCCGCCGTTGTAGCAACGCGTGAGCGTCTTAATCGAGCTTTATTGAGTACCAATTTGCCGCTGCTCGCATCAGCTAATTCGACTGAATTTGACCTTGATATGGCGCAAAAAGTTTTTGCCCTGCAAACTCGTTTTGAAATCATTAATGATAGTAAGATTGGCAACGAAACTTGGCTGCTGCTGAGCGAATTAGAAACCGGCGATCAGCTTCCAATACTGCGACCCCGTAGCTGAGGGGAGAACCATGTCCACAATACTTGATGCACTTAAAAAGTCTGAGCAAGAGAGAAAGCTCAATAATATTCCAACTCTATCGGATATGCCGACGCCCGATGAAGGCACAAAGGTATCTGGGGCGTGGATGTTGGCGTTAATTGTTCTGTTGGCAATTATTGCTCTGAGCCTACTGGTTTACATTGGCATGCAATCACGGAACATGAGCGACACGGTGAGCGTTCCTGTTGTCGTTGATAATGAGACGGTTGCAGCACAAAAACCCAAGGAATCAGAACTCGTCGTGAACGTGGTGTCTTATTCAGAGTCGGCTGACCAACGCTTTGTGATCATCGACGGTAAGATGGCGCGTGAGAACGAGTTTGTGCGCCCCGGCCTAAAGGTTGAAAAGATCAACACTGATTCTGTGATCCTGAATCAACGCGGCCGCCGCATCGAACTTCGACCCTAGCCCACAGAACGGGCTTCTTTGGGTATAATGCGCCGCTGTTAAGACGTGCTTCAAGTGCGTTGCCCATTCAATCCCCAGACCAAGCCTCATGAATCTTTCTCAGGAAGTCGCACGTCGTCGAACCTTCGCGATTATTTCCCACCCAGATGCTGGTAAAACAACCCTGACCGAGCGCTTGCTATTGTCAGGGGGTGCCATTCAGATGGCTGGCAACGTGAAGGCACGCAAATCTGGTCGGCATGCTACCTCTGATTGGATGGAGCTTGAGAAACAACGTGGTATATCTGTGACCTCATCGGTGATGCAGTTTATCTATGACGACAAGGTGATCAATTTATTAGACACGCCGGGTCACGCGGACTTTTCAGAAGATACCTATCGCACCCTTACTGCAGTTGATTCGGCGCTGATGGTTATCGACATTGCAAAGGGGGTCGAGGAACGAACAATTAAGTTGATGGAAGTGTGTCGATTGCGGACCACACCAATTATGACTTTCGTCAACAAGATGGACCGTGAAGGCCGAGACCCGGTTGAAGTGATGGATGAGGTTGAGTCGGTGTTGGGTATTGCCTGTGCGCCGATGACTTGGCCAATTGGTTCGGGCAAAGGGTTTCGTGGTGTTTATCGCTTCTATGACGACACTCTGCACTTTTTTGCAGGCCGACCCGGTAACGATGAGGAAAACGACATTTTTATCTCAGGGCTGCAGAGTGCAGAAGCTGCGGACGCCTTAGGTTCATCAATTGACGATCTACGCGAAGAACTCGAGTTGGTGCAGGGCGCTAGCAATGAGTTTGATTTAGAACTCTATTTAGGTGGTGATTTAAGCCCAGTGTTTTTTGGCTCCGCGATCGCCAATTTGGGCGTCGACGAACTGATGGCAAATTTCGCTGAGCACGCCCCAGCCCCTCAGGGCCGCGCTGCAGAAAGTAGAGAAGTCAGTTCTGCGGAAGAAAAATTCACTGGTTTTGTGTTCAAAATACAAGCCAATATGGACCCTTCGCATCACGACCGTATTGCGTTTATGCGCATTACCTCGGGTCGGTTTAACAAAGGCAAGAAGCTCAAGCATGTGCGTCTCAAACGGGATATGACGATCAATAATGCCAGCTCATTTATGGCTGAGAAACGAGATCAAACTGAAGAGGCGTATGCCGGAGATATTCTGGGGCTACACAATCATGGCACCATTCAGATTGGAGATACGTTTACTGAAGGCGAAGAGCTGAAATTTACTGGCATACCTAACTTCGCCCCGGAGTTATTTCGGCGGGTAAGTCTGCGCGATCCACTACGCGCTAAAGCCTTGCAAAAAGGCTTAATTCAATTGAGTGAAGAGGGTGCTACGCAGGTATTTCGGCCGCTAATCAATAACGATTTGATTCTAGGTGCCGTGGGCATCTTACAATTTGATGTCGTTGCCCATCGCCTGAAAAGCGAATACAACGTTGAATGTGGTTTTGAGGCCGTGCAAGTAGCCACTGCGCGTTGGCTGCATTTTCCAGATGTGAAAACGGAAGAAGATTTCCGACGTAAGAACGAAGCAAATATTGCCCTCGACGGAGCTGAGCACATAACCTACGTTGCGCCCAATATGGTCAATTTGCAATTGACCATGGAGCGTTGGCCTGATGTGGAGTTCAGAGAAACTCGCGAAATCTAGTGGTCCAGTTCTAGCAGGCGCAAAATTCTCGCGTTATTTCTCGCCCTGGCGATCGCCTCAATAGTATTGCCACTGTTATCGCTGATTGTGAGATCAGGATTAAACTTCATGAGCGTTGTGCTCATGTCCAAATTGTTATTCCAAACTGCGTAGAATAACGCCGTCCAGCCCGAGTGGTCTTGAGCATTAATCCGAGCTCGATTCTTCAACAAAAGCTGTGCGAGTTCCACATAGCCATTGTGCGCCGCAGCCATCAGCGGCGTCTTTTTCAAATTGCTTGCGAGATTCGGTTTGGCACCGTGCTCAAGCAGGGTTTGAGCAATGTCTTGGTGCCCGTTTACGGCAGCATAGTAGAGTGCAGTTCTTCCGTGTTCATCACTTAAGTTAGTGCTTGCCGCCAAATTCAGCAGCTCTTTTACTAGATCTGCTTCACCGCTAATGCTGGCAAGAATTAGCCCGGTTTGCTGCTCCGCAGCACGTGAATTGATGTTTTCACCGCTTGCGGTTAGAGCCTGCAATCTGCTCCAATCGTTGGCCTCAAGTGCCTTGCTCATCTCCTCCGACATTTGATTGCTATATGCCGTTGTCTTTACCGCAGGATTCCTATTAGGTGCGGTCTTTGCAGGGCGGTCCTTTTTGATTGGAGTCTCAGGTTCTGCTAGTCGTGTCATGATCGCGTCGAATTCTTCATTGCTCAACCAGCGTGAATCATCGGCGTTTGCTTCATCAAACCTATTGTTCTCGCTAGGCGGCCGAACCGAAGATGAAGAGTCCGATTGGTCGGTTGAATGTGGCGGTGTGTTGGTTTGACTCAAATCTGGAGCCTTGGGCTGACTATTAAAGAAGAGCAAACCGGCCGCTGCAAGCGCGGCACACAAAAACAACCCGGTTAGAAGAGCAGACTTGTTCTGTTTATTTTTGGCACCAGTAGTGTCGGGTCCCGACGACCCGGTGGTTTGAATTTGGTGGAAGGCACGATCAATCGGTAACTGAAACATATCCAACTTTTTCAGCCTTTGCCCATCAGCAAACAACAGTACCTTCCAGCCGGAATCAGTTTTTGCCAGATAGCGGGCAAGACGAGCAACAATATGCAAACCGTTGGTGTCGAGCTCGTCGGCCTCATAGATAGCAAGGTAGGCGGGCTGGCTTGAGTCTATGATGGACGTTAGTCGCCGATAGATGGAAAGCTCAGCATCAAAGTTTGCTTTGTCTTTACCTTTGCCTAGCTCGGCAAGCAGCCCGGCTTCAGACACTTCCGCGCCATTAAACTCATGCAATTCGCCCGGTGCATTTTGTACCGTGTGCATAAGCCAAGCGCCGATCTCAGGGAATTGATATTTGTATCTTCGTGTATCAAAAAAGATACAGCTTGAATTGCTGTGCACAGCAGCATCGAGATCGTCGGTGACCGAGACATTGAAGTTGGTTAACACGGCAGACATTACACTGGTTCCTTTGATTTAGTTGCAATCATGCTGCGCCAGCGTCTCTTTGGATCGCTATCGCCCAGTAAAGAAGCGCTGAAGCTAAGAACTTAGCTCTTAACTTCAGCTTAACCATCGCTATTGAGGATTTAAAACCACAAATTCGACGCGCCGGTTCAGCGATCGGTTTTGTTTATTAATTGTTCCATCGGCATTCAACTCTGGCAATCTTGGAGATGACTCTCCATACCAACGAGTGATCATCCTAGTAAGTGCTACTTTGGAGAACACCAGTTCGCTGGCAGCGGCTTCAGCACGTTTTTTGCTTAGCGCGAGGTTAATCGCTTCATCTCCAACGGAGTCTGTATGACCACTGACTTCGATTTCTCGATCGCGAAGATAGTCTTTATTAACCTCTTGGGCGATCTCACCAATTTTCAGCCTTGCTTCTAAATTGATATCAGATTTAGAGCCTTCGAAATAAATTGTCGGCGGTAGGTAAACCACCACTCCTTTGTCGGTTATTTCCGCATCAAAACCTTGATCTTCAAACGCGCTGACCGCTTTTTCGTTTAGCTCGGCTAAACTCGGCTCGGGCTCCGGTTCTGGCAGCGGCTCAGGAGCAGGCTCAGGAGCAGGTTCTACTTTCTTTACCCAAACGGGGCCGTTAGGAAAGTTGTCATTAAGTACATGATCAGAGGTGCACGCTGTAGCGAACAAGAGAATTGCAGTAGCTACGGCAATCCGTGAAACGGAGGAATAAAAATACATGGTCTAGCTCCTTGAGTAACCCTAGCTGTATTATCTGCCTTAGGGCTAAAGGACAGCAATCCCACAATTGTTAAACTCTGTAAACCCGCGCGAACCGCCTTACCAATTGTCCATCAACACACATTGATTTGGCTTAATCATATTTTTACGTATTGCTTATTTTCTTCTTCGCCTTAACTCTCTACAAACGCGCGCTCGATTACGTACTCGGCGTTAACGCCTCGAATGGTTTCTTTGAAGCCACGATCATCCAGAATCTCACAGAAATCCTTAAGCATTGAAGGGCTACCGCAAATCATGAACCGGTCGTCTTCAACGTTAACGGGTGGAAGGCCAAGAGATTTTTGCATCTCGCCAGAAGTGAGTGCTTCAGTGAGCCGCCCTTGCGTGTGAAAGTCTTCACGCGTCACAGTTGGATAGTAGAGAAGTTTTCCTTTTACCATCTCTCCAAAATACTCGTTCTCTGGCAATTCTTTGATCACGTCTTGATAAGCGAGTTCTGATACTTCACGTACACCGTGGGTGAGAATGACCTTGTCAAATCGCTCATAAACTTCCGGGTCCTTAATAACACTCATGAACGGCGCTAGTCCGGTACCGGTTGCAAGCAAATAAAGATGTTTGGCGGGAATCAATGCGTCCGCCAACAGCGTGCCAGTTGGTTTGGCGCTGACTAAAAGTTTGTCGCCGGGCTTGATTTTCTGCAACCGTGAAGTAAGTGGCCCGTCTTGCACCTTAATGCTAAAGAACTCCTTGTGTTCTTCATAATTGGCACTGGCAATCGAGTAGGCACGCATCAATGGTTTATCGTCGACCATAAGGCCGATCATAATGAATTGACCGTTTTGGAAGCGAAAGCCAGGGTCTCTGGTGGTGGTGAAGCTAAATAGGGTGTCGTTCCAATGGTGAACCGACAGCACCTCTTCTTCGCGAAAATTCTTAGCCATTTGTAGATAAACTCAATTGCGGATTGCCTCTAGAATAGGGGCGCAAGATTAAAGGCTGGTGGCTACTTTGTCTAGCAATGAACCGAGGCTTTTCTAGAACAGTTTGCAATATTGTTGGTTGTATTTTTTATAAAGAAAAGTGCTTTAAAATATATTTTTAATAACCAATACGGCTGCATCGATCTAGGGCAATTTGATCGGAATAATTGTTGTAATACCGGCGATTGAGTAGCATCAACGAGCTATATTTGTTCGGCATGCTTTATACTCTCGGCCTAGCTTGATCCGTCATTACTACGATGTCCATAAAACACTCTACAGACAGTTTTTCGCACCTAAATCAGGCAGGCGAAGCCAATATGGTTGATGTTACCGCCAAGATCGACTCCGTTCGTGAGGCGATTGCTACGGCGGATATTGTGTTCCACCCTGAAGTTCTAACCCAGGTGTTGGACCAAGGAGTCAGTAAGGGCGATCTATTTGCCACCGCCCGGATAGCCGGTATTCAAGCTGCGAAACGATGTGCGGATTTAATCCCGCTTTGCCATCCGCTGCCATTGAGCAAGGTGAGTATTGAGATTGAAGCGGTTGACGCTGCTATTTTGAGGGTTCAAGCCTTGTGTAAAACCACTGGCAAAACTGGCGTTGAGATGGAAGCCTTGACGGCCGCATCGGTAGCTGCTCTGACTATTTATGACATGTGTAAGGCCATTGATAAAAGCATTGTGATCTCTGAAGTTAAGCTGCTTAATAAGTCCGGCGGTAAGTCTGGCAATTGGGCGCGCGAAGCATGACGATGAGTGTTGAGAGATGATTAAGGTACTATTTTTTGCGCAATTAGCGGAGTACGCGGGTCGCAGTTCGTGTGAACTAGAATACCAAGCAGCGATGACGCCGCGGTCTATGGTTAAGTCCATGGTCGGCGTTGTGCCCAAGGAGCTGACCGATGCGCTGTTGCATGATGTTGCCATGGTCGCCGCTAATGAAGTCATGATTGCGTGGGATGATGCGCTCAGCGACGGTGATGAGGTGGCGTTCTTGCCTCCATTCTCAGGCGGTTAAGATGATTGCCATTGATATCAGAGAACATGACTTTAACATCGGCGACGAATACGCTGAGCTTTGTAGCCAGGCACCGCGTGCTGGTGCTGTGGTGTTTTTTGTCGGTTTGGTTCGGGACCTCTATGTCGATGAGTCCGACGACCGAGTCGATCATATAGAACTGAGTCACTACGCTGGAATGACTGAGACCTTATGTGAATCTATTTGCCAGCAAGCCAATGAGCGCTTTCCCTACGATGCAGCTCGTGTAGTGCATCGCGTCGGAAAGCTGGCGGCTGGCGCACAAATCGTGTTTGTGGCGGTTGCCAGTCGACATCGTGAGAACGCGTTTCAAGCCGCGCAATACATTATGGATTACTTGAAAACCAATGCCACCTTGTGGAAGAAAGAGGTTGGAAGCCGCGGAGAAAACTGGGTAGGTATGAAAGAGAATGATCAACAAGCGACATTGCGATGGGAGCAATCATGACCGCTAGTACAGATTTGCAGACGCTTAATGTTGCTGTGCTCACCGTATCCGACACGCGCAGTTTCGACACTGATACCTCCGGCCAGTACTTGGCCGATCAGCTTGAGGCGCACGGCCATACTGTGGTGGAAAGAGAGATTGTCATCGATGACATCTATCTGCTGCGTGCAATGGTGTCAAAGTGGATTGCCGATCCAGACGTACACGCTATTATCAGTACTGGCGGAACGGGTTTTACCGGTCGGGATAGCACTCCGGAAGCGTTGACGCCGTTGCTGGATAAAACGATTGATGGCTTCGGTGAATTATTTCGCCAGCTTTCCTACGACGATATCGGTACCTCAACGGTCCAATCTCGGGCCTTTGCAGGCATGGCCAATAAGACCGTCATATTTTGCTTGCCGGGTTCCACCGGAGCTTGCAAAACCGGATGGGAAGGAATTCTCAAAGAACAATTAGATGGCCGCCACAAACCATGTAATTTTGTACCGCACACCAGTGCCGTCGAAAAATAACCATGACACTCTCAGTTGACGAAGCACGCAACAAATTCGCCACTGCCGTAGGCTGTCAGTTGGCGACTGAGCTGGTGGGGCTGAACGATTGTCTCGGTCGTACCGTTGCGCAAGATCTCCAATCCGAGATTCAAGTTCCGCCCAGTGACAACAGCGCTATGGATGGGTTTGCAATACGCGCCGTTGATGCCCAGGCCGCGGGCAAAGAACTATCGATTGATCAGCGCATCGCCGCAGGTGATGTTGGTCATGAATTATTGGAGGGTAGTGCCGCCAGAATATTTACTGGCGCTGCAATCCCGCAAGGAGCAGATGCGGTCGTGATTCAAGAAAATTGCGCTTACGAGAGTTCAGGCGAGATTGGCGGTACGGTGAAGGTTTTGCAGCCCGTAGTGCCGGGCGAAAACATTCGTCCAGCTGGGCAAGATATCGGTATTGGCGATAGAGTCGTCACGGCTGGTCAAAAATTGAATGCCATCGATCTTGGCTTGATCGCCTCAATAGGTGTAGCCAACGTGCCCGTATATAGAACCTTGAAAGTTGCGGTGTTTTCCACCGGCGATGAGTTGGCGGTTCCTGGCCAACCGTTGAAACCGGGCCAGATTTATAACTCAAACCGCACCATGTTGTTAGCGCTGTGTCAGCAACTCGGCTTTGAGCCGCTGGATTGTGGCATCGTAGAAGATACTCTAGGAGCAACCAAAGCTGCGCTGCGCAATGCGGCCCAAAAAGCCGACTTAGTGATCAGCAGTGGTGGAGTCTCGGTGGGCGAAGAAGATCATATTCGCCCTGCAGTAGAGGCTCTCGGTGAACTGCAACATTGGAAAGTACAAATGAAACCCGGCAAGCCCGTGGTGTTAGGTAATATTGAAGGGACTCCATTTTTAGGTTTGCCAGGGAATCCTGTGTCAGCCTTTGTTGTGTTTCAACTGCTCGGTCTGCCGCTCTTGCAGACTTTACAGGGCCAGGCGATGAGCCGCCTCAATTCGATTCCTGCAATTGCTGGGTTCAGCAAAAAGGAAACGTCTCGTGAGGAGTTCATACGGGTGCAGTTGAATCGCGACAATCAGCAGCTCAAAGTTACTCTATTTGATAATCAAAGCAGTGGCGTTCTGTTCTCGCTGGCTTGGGCCGATGGGCTTGTGCGACAACGAATTGGTAGAGCTATTAATGAGGGCGATCAGGTAGAATTTTTACCGCTGATAGAGGGGCAGCTATGAGCACTTCTGCTCTTATTGATCGCTTTGATCGAAATGTACGTTACTTACGACTCTCAGTAACGGATAGATGTAACCTGCGTTGTACCTACTGCATGGCCGAAGACATGACATTTTTACCCAAGTCGAAGGTTCTCAGTCTTGAAGAAATGGCCTTTGTTTCAAAGGCCTTCGTGGCGCTTGGCGTGGAGAAAATTCGCTTAACCGGCGGCGAGCCTTTGGTTCGTAACG
>CALJJR010000141.1 GCA_937973905.1 uncultured Arenicella sp.
GATGATGGGGAAGATGGCTGGAGCATTCATTAAATATAGTAATTCAATGCTTTCAGATACTCTTGGGCAACTCGGTTGGGACGGTTTCGATTGGATGTTAACTCATCAGATCGGCAAGAAACCGTTTGAACGAATCTCTGGTCTTCCAGGAATTAAATCGAGTCATATGATCAAAACCTTCGATAAGCTGGGCAATATAACATCGGCAACCTTTCCAGTTAATTTTAAAAAGCTTTGCGAAGAATACACGCCCTCAGCAGGTGATCGAATTGGCGGTTGCTTTGGTGGTTCTGGGTTCGCAATCGGTCAATTTGGGTATACGTTTTAGTCGAACTTTTGGACATCTTCAGATTGGAGTAACTAGAGTAGCCTCTTTTTCAAAAACTATAGAAAGTGGCCTCAAAAAAGGTAGTTTTGAGTTTAATTCAGAGCACCAACTCTAAGAAATCTGCATGGAGTTTATGTTTATCGTCGATTTTGATGCTACTTATTTGATCGTGATTCGTGGTGTTCTCTTGAACATTTCAGTCAGGTAAGTGTTTCGCAATGCCAATTAGCTACATATACGAGGATTTGAGGTCATGACTTTATATTTCTTGCCAGCTCTGCTGGCTTTGCTCATAAAAGTAGGAGTTTTATTTGCGGCTAATGCGGAGCGAAAAGCTCAACGGATGCATGCTGCTTCTTTTAATAAGACTGAATCAGGCAAGAGTCAGTCGTCACCGCGCATTGGCGTTCAGCCGACAAAGCCCAACCAGTCAAGCCACGAGGTTGGTTTATTGAGTCTGTTTACCACAATGGTACTGATCATGGCTGGGCATAATATATCCGAGCTTCTGGGTTATATTCAGTTTGCGGATGGCTTTGTTACAGACAAAATCTTGCGTTGGTATTATCTGATGACCGTCGGGTCACTAGCTCTAATAACGCTATACTCAAAAGAGGTTAGTCGATTACACGCAGAAGGAGAGATTGCGTCGAAGTTGATTACATTGGCTATTTTGATAAGCGCTGTAGCCATAGGCGCTGCGTTCATGTTTTCTGACATTCTTGTTCTGGGTGCACACTCTATAGGTTATTCCGCCACAGCTGATCACGGTGCTTTTTATTGGTTGTTTCAAGTGTACGCGCTACTAAGCTTTGGCGTAATCGTCGCATACCTAATCGCAGGATATTTAGGCTCTTCTCAGCATCAGGTGCAAATTCAGTGTGGTTACACACTGTTGGCTCTCGCGCCGATTGTTATCACTAGCTTGATCTTACTCGGTTTAATGCGCTTAGGGTTTGACGTTAACGCGGCACTGGTTATGCCCTTGGCTTCCGCCATGTTTTTGGTTATTACTTTGAAAGGTGAGCGATTACATGGGATGTTCGATATTCGTCGCCATATTCCAATGTCGCTGGAACGAAAGACATCTGCGGAAATTATGGAAATATTTTCTCAGTATTCGCAAGATAGGGTGAACTATCGAGACGCGTTAAACGAGATTGAGAAATTGCTTGTGACCCATAAACACCAGAAACATGGTGGCAACGTGAGCTCCACTGCCGCATCCATGGAGTTGCCAAGGTCTTCCTTGTACTCGATTTTTCGCAGACTCGAAATAGACTTGAAAGACGAAAAATAGCGATTTAGAAGCAATTCAGCCGCACCGCTGAAACTTCCGGTTTGGTGCGGCGCTCTGAGGGCTTTCATGGCCGCTCACACTCCTGGCTTACGATTTTCTTTATGTCATGAGCAGATCAGAGCGAAATAGGGTTGCTTGTCTTGGAGGGGCGGCGGTGTTCCTGAGCTTGTTGCCAGAGTGGGGACAGGTTATAAGACAGGCCTCGATGGATTCTAAGCCATGGTCGATATCCCTCAATGAAAATTCTTTTAATTCGTTTCAAGATGATTGGCGATGTGTTGCTCACATCGTCGATAGGGAACAGCTTGCGCGCCAGTTTCCCCGACGCGCAAATCGACTATTTGATGTATGACAATGCCGCGCCCTTGTTTGAGCAAACTACAGTGTTCAATCACATCCATTCATTGTCTCGTCGAGAGCGACAAAATCCGATCCGCTATTTGTGGCGGTTATGGCAAATTTCCCGTAATGACTATGACGTAATTATCGATACTGCGGGAACAGCAAAATCAGAATTTATGTGTTGGTTTTCTCTGAGGTCGAAATATCGAATTGGTCGCAAAAAACCCGGCAGAGGCTTTGCGTATTCGCATCGAATCTCCAAGCAAGAATTGCCTGTCAACAAAATTGCGCAACGTCTCGCGATGTTGACGCCGTTGCGAACAGCGGGTTTAAAAATCGTAGAGGGGCCGCCGTTAAAAGTTGACCTTACGAGCGAAGAGACAGGGCGAATGCGTGAGTTAATGGCGAGTAAGGGAATCAACTTTGAAAAGACAGTTGTTGCTGTTGCGCTTAGCGCACGCGATACCACTAAACAGTGGTCATTCGAAAGAATGCGAGATTTGATTCGTCATTTAACTGAACGCTACGATCTGCAAATAATTCTCATAGCCGGCCTGCCACATGAACGTAAAGATGTGGCTAAGATGCATTTTGAATTAAATAACCCTAGTAATGTGTTTGCTGGTATTGAGACGCATTCGCTCAGGGAGCTGGCTGCGCAACTCAAATGCTGCACTTTATTTATCGGCAATGAAGGCGGGCCGCGCCATATTGCTGACGCGGTTGGTTTGCCGAGTTTAGCAATTGTTGCTCCATCCACGGCAAAGTCAGAGTGGTTGCGCGCAGATTCGGACCGTCATAAATCGATCGAATGGCGAGACATCGACCCTGCGGCTCACGAAGGGAGCGGCAGCATTTCAGTGGATGACCCCAAGTATCAATTGCTTTTTGATTTGATCGAAGTTAGGCATGTAGCGAAACTCGCCGCGCAATTAGTGGAGACGGCCACTGAGCCGCAACAATCTCAGTCGCGTCGGTGACGAACCTGTTATGGGCCTTGAGCTAAGCTGCCAGCGTTCACAACCAACTCAGCCACTCCATGACAATCGATTTTGATACAGCTCGTCTGCCGTGTGAATTCGAGACTGAAGACCATCAAGCTTGGCGAGAAACTTTACGGCGTTTTTTTGACACACAAGTGCGGCCCTTCGCGGATGAATGGGACGAGCAAGGTCATATTCCAGACCAGCTTTGGGAAGCAGCGGCCGCCGTAGGTTTGTTGGGACTCGGTTACCCCGAGCAATATGGTGGAACTGCAGAAGGTATCGACGTTTGGCACAAAAACATCGCCAATGAGGAGATGGCTCGGGTTGGCGTTGGTGGTATCGGCGCAACCCTCATGGTGCATGGGATCGGACTACCGCCGGTCATCAACTTTGGTAGTCAGGAACTCAAAGATCAGGTCGCTCCAGCGGTGTTAGCGGGGAGAAGAAGAATCTCGCTAGCCATTACTGAGCCCGGTGGTGGGTCCGATGTAGCGCAGCTGACGACTACCGCTAGACGAGAGGGCGACCATTATATCGTTAATGGTTCAAAGACCTACATCACCGGTGGCATGCGCGCTAACTGGTTCACCACCGCAGTAAGGACCGGAGCCGATGGCGCTGGCGGCGTATCCACAATTCTTATTCCTGCTGATGCGCCCGGCGTGGATCGAACTGCCTTAGATAGAAAACAAGGTTGGTGGTGTTCTGATACGGCCACGATTTACTTCGATGACGTGCAAGTACCAATTGGTAATCTACTTGGTAAGGAGAACCAGGGTTTCAAAGTAATCATGCACAACTTTAATGCTGAGCGCATGGCCATGTCGGTCGCCATGGAGGCATTCGCAAGGGTATGTTTAGAAGAAGCTGTTGCATGGGCCAAAGAGCGGCAAACCTTTGGTAAACGTCTTGCCGACCATCAAGTTATCCGCCACAAAATTGCGGAGATGCTGCGCCATATAAATGCAACCAGTGCTTACGTGCAGACCGTATCACGGCAAATTCAACTTGGCCATGAGGATGCCGCTGCGATTGCGCTGCTCAAAGTGCAAAGCAGCAACACCATGGAGCTCTGTGCACGTGAAGCGATGCAAATCCTTGGTGGTGCAGGATATATGCGCGGCAATCGAGTAGAGCGGATATATAGAGAAGTTAGAGTTAACGCTATCGGCGGTGGCTCGGAAGAGATCATGCGTGATTTGGCGGCTCGCCAAATAGGCCTTTAACCATTAACCGGATTTAAAAATGCTGTTTACCGAACAACACCAAGCAATTGCTGAAACGACAGCACGCTTAATACAAAACGAAATTAACCCTTTCTGTGACCAATGGGAAGAAGAGGGGATTTTCCCGGCTCGAGAAGTATTTAGAAAATTCGGCAAGCTAGGGTTGCTGGGTATCGCCAAGCCAGAAGCCTATGGCGGCATGGGTTTGGATTACAGCTATCAAATCGCCTTTGCGGAGGAGTTAGGTTTGGTTGCCAGCGGTGGAGTTTCGATGGGAATTGGCGTGCAAACAGATATGGCGACGCCAGCGCTTGCCAAGCATGGCAGTGACGAATTGCGCGATGAGTTTTTAGTGCCTGCAATCAGTGGCGACAATGTCATGTCGATTGCGGTTAGTGAACCGAGCGCAGGCTCTGATGTGGCGGCTATCAAAACCACGGCGCGCAAGGATGGTGACGATTACATTATCAATGGTACAAAAATGTGGATTACCAACTCCACTCAAGCAGACGTCTTTTGTTTGCTAGCGAATACCGGTGATGGACCAGTGCATAAGAACAAGTCGCTTATCGTTGTGCCCGCCAACACACCTGGGATAACACGATCTGAGAGGTTGAATAAGCTGGGTATGCGCTCATCCGATACTGCGCAAATATTTTTTGACGATGTACGAGTTCCGCAGCGCAACTGTATCGGTCAAGAGGGCTTTGGTTTCATTTATCAAATGGAGCAATTTCAAGAAGAGCGGTTGTTCGCAGCTGTCTCGGTCTTAAAAGGTTTCGAAGCCTGTATTCAAGAAACCATCAATTACACTCGCGACCGTCGAGCGTTCGGAAAATCAATTTTAGACAATCAAGTCGTGCATTTTGCACTGGCTGAGTTGCAGACCGAGGTTGAGCTGCTTAGAGCGCTTAGCTACAACGCAATTGAGGGCTATATTAATGGTGAGGATGTCACCACGAAGGCCTCTATGGCTAAGTTGAAGTCTGGACGACTGTCTCGGCAGGTACCAGACACGTGTTTGCAGTATTTCGGCGGCATGGGATTTATGTGGGACAACCCAATTGCTCGATCCTATCGAGATGGTCGTTTGGCGTCTATTGGTGGAGGAGCTGACGAGGTTATGTTGGATATCATTTGCAAAAAAATGGGTATTTCGCCACGCGCGCAGTGATCTTCGGGCGGCTACTAGATTTCGTCAAAAATTATTGCCAGCGCATCATCGAATAAGCAGCTAAAACGTCCGGTTTAGTTTGCATATTGTCTGCTAAATAGTGAGAATTCACCTTCCTTTCTAACTCTGGGTTATAGTTAGAACCTATACTCTGCGGTGCTCAAGTGGTGCTGCAGTTTATAAGCACGACGTCTTGGTTGAATGCAGATACCGTATAAATCGGTAAGATTAATAACAAAAGCACATTCTTAGACTGTTGTAAGTAATATGTTCCAGTAATAACAAGCACTTATAAAGTGTTCTGTAGGAATTACCTGAGTTTGTTGTTAAACTGATGACGATAAATATAACTCGTCACAAAATGTTAGATCCCTCAATACATTCCGATTGAAAAAGAGGAGGAGTACTTAATGTCCATGTTTTATAAATCAAAGGTCGCTTTAATTACGGCCGCTGCATTGACTTTGCCTAGCCTCGGCTACGCACAAGGCGGCGTGCTGGAAGAAATCGTAGTGACCGCTACAAAGAGAGCACAAACTCTGCAGGAAATTCCGATTGCAGTAACCGTGACTTCCGCTGAAACCATTGAGAAGGCGCAAATTCAGGACATTAATGACCTGCAAAGCGTTGTCCCTTCGCTGCGAGTTTCTCAATTACAAAGCTCTGTAAACACCAACTTCAGTATTCGTGGTTTCGGAAACGGCGCAAATAACCCAGGCATCGAGCCATCGGTCGGTGTTTTCATCGACGGTGTTTATCGTTCTCGTTCGGCCGCTGCAATCTCGGATTTGCCGAAGTTAGAGCGAGTTGAAGTATTACGTGGCCCGCAAAGTACCTTGTTCGGTAAAAACGCGTCTGCAGGTGTAATCAGCGTTGTTACTGCCAAGCCATCTGGCGAACAGTATGGCCAAGTCTCACTTTCGGGTGGTAACTTCGGCGCAATTGTTGCTAAAGGCTATTACGAGAATGCGATCAGTGACAATGTCGCTTTTAGCGTTTCCGCGAGTCATAACAGCCGTGACGGTTATGCAGACAACTTGACAACGGGCAACGATGTAAATAATCGTAACCGTCAAGCATTCCGTGCTCAGCTGCTTGCTAATCCTTCGGACAACACAGAGATTCGTTTCATCGCAGATTACGATACCCTGGATGAAGAATGTTGTGTGGCCCAAAACCTAGTCGCAGGCCCAACTGTTCCAGCTATTCAGTTGGCTGGCGGCAATATCGTGCCAAATGACCCTGAGTCGTTAACGTTTTTTGGTAACGTCGATCCGGTCAATGAAGTTGATAATTCTGGTATCTCGATGCAGATCGACCATGACTTCAACAACTTTGCATTGACCTCGATCACCTCGTTTAGAAATGTTGATTCGTTTTTTGCGATTGATGCTGACTTTACCTCAGCCGACATCATCACCAACGACATCGATACCAACATCGACACGTTCACCCAAGAGTTCAGGTTGACCTCAACTGCAGGTGAAAATGTTGATTGGATGATTGGTGGTTACTATTTCGATGAGTCTATCGATCAAGAAAATGGTCTTCCTTTTGGTGCTGGTTTCCGAGCATATACTGACCTCATTGCATCTAACGGTGTGTCTTTTGTTGAAGGTGCGCTGGGTGTTCCCACGGGCTTCTTCGGTAATGATAATTTGGAAGTTCGTGAAATTCTTGGCTTAGAAAATGAAGCATTTTCATTGTTTGGATCAGTAGATTGGCACTTAAGTGATCAACTTACTGCGACGCTTGGCTTGAATTACACGAAAGATGAAAAGGAAGCGTCTGTTGAGCAAATAGCAGGCGACCCATTCTCGGCTCTTGATTTTGTGCAAATCGGTGGTGCTTTTATTGCTGGCGGCTTGATTGCGGCCGGCGTTCCGCCTGCCATTGCAGCGCAGCAAGCCGCCGCTTTGGCTAACACACCCGCCAATCCGTTGTTGCCATTGCAAGCGGTTCAGTTTTTACCGCCGTTCTTGGATTTTCCAAATGCGGTAGAAGATGGTAGATCTGATGATGATGAATTGACGTATAACTTTCGCCTCGCTTATGACGTCAATGACGGCTTAAATATCTACGCTGGCGCGTCTACTGGCTTCAAGGCCACATCTTGGAACCTAAGTCGTGACTCGCGACCATTCGCAGCCTCTGTTCCAGCGTTGGCGGCCGCGGGTTTAACGACCACAAACCTGATCCCAGGTACGCGTTTCGCCGGTCCAGAAGAAGCGACAGTTTACGAGCTTGGCTTGAAGGCTAACTTCGAGCGAGGTTCTATAAACGTCGCAATCTTCGATCAATCTATCGAAGGTTTCCAGTCAAATGCGTTTGTCGGCACAGGCTTTAATCTTGCAAATGCGGGTGAGCAGTCAACTGAAGGTATCGAATTTGATCTAGTCTACTTTCCAACAGATGCATTGAAATTGACCCTGGCAGGCACGTTTCTTGATCCAATCTATGACTCCTTCGAAGGCGCGGGCCGTGACCCTCAAACCGGTGAGGTCGCGGATTTAAGTGGCCTTCAACCGGGTGGTATCAACGAAGTGAGCATGTCTGCGGGCGTAACTTATAACTTCCCACTGGGTAATAATAGTGCCTTTCTGCGAGCGGATTACTTCTACGAAGATACGGTTCCGATTGGTGATCTGGCAATTGAGCAATTCACTCGAGATTCTCGTAATCTGAACATTGCTGCTGGTTTAACCACTGAAAATGGTTTGAACTTCACTCTTTGGGGCCGCAATATCACCGATCACGTTTCGCTGATCTCGGCGTTTCCATCGGTAGCGCAAGCGGGTAGCTTTAGCGGTTACCGTACGCCTCCTCGTACCTACGGTGTGACAATTACTAAAGACTTCTAAGTTTATAGTAACAGTAGTATTGGAGAGAGCCGGCGGTGATAAACCCCGGCTCTTTCTCATTTGTGGATCTCCAATTCTGTTGGGGATTCGCTGTTTTGTTTTATGGTACCTTTGTGAGCTGGGTTAAGAGCCGAGCGGCTTTGTTGCCAGGTTCCCAATCTTATTTACGCAAATGTTGTTGAGTTCATTGATGCAACAATACTGTTTTTATTAAGGAGGCTTGTATGTCCCATCAAACCAATGAACGCGTCGCCGTAGTAGCAGGTTTAAGAACGCCTTTTTTACGAATTGCTACCGGTTACAGCAAAGTTCTCGCTAGAACGTTGAGCGCGCATCTTGTAGCCGAACTTGTCGAGCGCTCAAATCTGGACCCTAGAGATTTGGAACTGTTGGTGTTCGGGCAAGTGGTGCAAGCACCTGATGCGCCTAATGTGGCGCGTGAAATTGTCGCTGGCGCGGACCTGCCACCAGCCGTTGATGCTTATACGGTATCCCGTGCCTGCGCCAGTAGTTATCAATCCGCGGTCGATGTGGTGCAAAGCATTGTTACAGGCCATGCAAAGGTGGGTATTGCTGGTGGAGTCGATGTGATGTCACAACCTCCAATCAGCTTCAATAAAAAGATGACCGAGGCGATGGTTAGGTCGAGTTATTCCAAAGGCAGTAAGCTCAAAGCGTTTAAAGGAATTGGCCTTAAAGACCTCATTCCGCAACAACCGGCGATCAAAGACCCGTCTGGCGAGTACACCATGGGTGAGGCCGCTGAAAAGATGGCCAAAGAGAACGGCATCAGCCGCAGTGCGCAGGACGAATTAGCCCACCGCAGCCACGTTAACGCAGCGCAAGCATGGGAACAAGGCTGGTTTGACGATCAAGTTATGGACGTCGTGCTGGGCCCAGATTACAAACCCCAGAGTCAAGACAACTTGGTGCGAGCCGACAGCGTATTAGAAAAGTATGCAAGGCTTAAGCCGGTGTTTGACCGTAAGCACGGCTCAGTTACGGCGGCTAATAGTTCGCCTCTGACCGACGGTGCTAGCGCTGTCTTGCTGATGAGTGAATCTCGTGCCAAAGAATTGGGCATGAAGCCACTCGGTTATATAAAAAGCTACGCCTTTGTTGGCATAGACCCGAATTGGCAAATGCTAATGGGGCCGTCATTTGCAACTCCCAAGGCGCTAGATCGAGTAGGGATGACGCTGGCCGATATTGACCTAGTAGACATGCACGAGGCTTTTGCAGCGCAAGTTCTCTCCAACACCCAAGCTTTTGAGTCCAAGCAATTTGCTGAAAAGCACTTGGGGCGCAGTACCGCGATTGGAGAAATCGACTGGGATAATTTTAATGTTAGCGGTAGTTCTATTTCTTTGGGGCATCCGTTCGCGGCGACAGGGACTCGACAACTCACACAAATGCTGTATGACCTGCAACGAGCCGGTAAACAACACGGCTTGATAACGGCCTGTGCTGCGGGTGGTTTAGGTGCAGCCATGGTCCTTGAGGCTGCCTAAGGAGAATTCGAAATGAAAATATTTGAGCTTGAGAAACATGATGGCGTCGCAGTCATCACGATGAACGATCCGGATCAGCCGCAAAATGTTCTAAATGAGGCAATTCAGGAAGAATTTGAAACCATGGTTGCCGAGATCGAAAAAGACGCAACCTTATCCGCCATGATATTCACCTCGTCAAAGCCTAAATGTTTTGTGGCGGGTGCTGATATCGAGATGTTGAGTCAGATAGAAAGTGCAGAGCAAGCAACGCAGATGTGCGGCATGTTGCATGCCATGTTTCAACGCATTGCGGATTTGAAGATCGTGACTGTGGCGGCCATCGATGGAGCTTGTCTTGGTGGTGGCCTAGAGTTGGCACTGGTATTCGACTACCGTATTGCGAGTACTGACAAAAGCACCAAAATCGGGGTTCCAGAAGTGCAGCTAGGGCTATTGCCTGGCGGGGGTGGTACCCAGCGGATACCTCGCTTAATCGATCTACCTACTGCACTGGATTTACTGTTAACCGGCAAACAACTAAATGCCAAGCGGGCCGCGAAAGCGGGCCTGATCGACGAAGCAGTGGCCAAGGAAATTCTGCTTTCGGTAGCGCAAGAATATGCCCGTAAAGAAAAGCCAAAAAGAGATAAAAGTTGGAAGCAAAAACTGATGTCTTCCGCGCCGGCACGTTCATTGGTAATTTCGCAGGCGCGCAAGCAAATGTTAAAAGCCACTAAAGGTAAATATCCCGCCCCCAAAAAGATTCTTGAATCGGTGGAGCAGGGTTTGGCGACTGATTTGGCGTCAGGGCTAAATATTGAGGCAAAGAATTTCGGAGAACTCGTCGTTACTTCGGAATCTAAGCAATTGATTAATATATTCTTTGCGGTAACTGAACTGAAGAAAGATACAGGCATAGATAGTGATGCAGAACCGGTGCCAGTAAATCAAGTAGGCGTACTTGGCGCTGGTCTGATGGGCGCTGGCATTGCTGCGGTCACCTCCAATCAAGCCGCCAAACGCGTGCGCTTAAAAGACATTAGCGTTGAGGGCTTAGCGAAAGGCATTGCCTATGTAGGTAAAATTTTAGATAAGCGAGTCGCGCGTAAGCGTTTGGCCAAGAATCAACGTGATCAAATTATGGCCAGAGTGACAGGAAGCACCGCGTACGATGGTTTTGGTGATAGCGATGTTGTTGTTGAGGCCGTGTTCGAGAGCTTAGAACTCAAACAAAGGATGGTTGCGGATATAGAGCAAGCGGCCGGTAAACGTGAAACCATATTTGCCACCAATACTTCAGCTATTCCAATCGATGATATTGCCGCCAAGGCCAAACACCCTGAGCGAGTGATTGGGATGCATTACTTCTCGCCGGTTGAGAAAATGCCGCTGCTAGAGATCGTGACTGGCGCCAAGACCAGCGATTGGGTGACGGCCACCGCCGTAGAACTGGGTAAACAACAAGGCAAAACTGTCATTGTGGTGAGCGATGGACCAGGTTTTTATACAACACGGATTTTAGTGCCCTATAACATGGAGGCCGTTCGTATCGTGTTGGAAGGTGTTTCCATTGAGGACGTTGATGCGGCTATGGAAGACTTTGGTTTTCCAGTGGGGCCCATTAAATTAATGGACGAAGTAGGTATCGACGTGGGCGCCCATATCGTTGAGACCCTGCATGAGGCGTTTGGTGACCGAGTTCCACTAATTGATGGAATTGAGACCTTAATCCAAGACCAAAGAATGGGGCGCAAAAATGAGCGTGGCTTTTATGACTATGCTGGTAAATCGAAAGGTAAAGAGGTTGATCAGAGTATTTATCCATTAATGGGTATCAACAACCCTGGCTCGAAGACCATACCCGCCGCAAAGATTGCAGAACGAATTGTTCTGACCATGCTCAACGAAGCAGCCTATTGTCTTGGTGAAGACATCCTTCGTAGCGCACGTGATGGTGATATTGGTGCTATTTTCGGCTTAGGCTTCCCACCATTTTTGGGCGGCCCTTTCCGTTATATGGATCAGCTGGGCACCGCTGAAGTAGTTAATAAGCTAAACAAACTAAAAGAAGAGCATGGAGCGAGGTTCACACCAGCGCCACTGCTACTAGAGTTGGTTCAGAAAAAGAGCAGCTTTCATGGCTAATCTGTTTGATCATTTAGAGCTTCCAAACGGTAAGGTGATTCCTAACCGACTATGCAAAGCAGCAATGGAGGAAAATCTTTCTGACTGGGGGCAAGTCCCAGGGTCACGTTTGTACTCTTTGTATCAACAGTGGGCAGACGGCGGCGCTGGCTTAATCTTGACGGGTAATGTCATGATCGCACCCGATGCGTTGACCGGGCCCGGCGGCATAGTGCTTGAAGATAGCTCTAGCTTGTTGGCTTTTCAGCATTGGGCGAAAATCGGTCGCAGTCACGGAGCGCAATTTTGGATGCAGATCAACCACCCAGGGCGCCAAGTTTACGCGTCCATGGGCGAGACCAGCTATGCACCCTCTGAGGTAAGCCTAGAAATGGGCAATTTCTCAAAGATGTTCGCTACGCCCAAAGCGCTCAGCGATGCCGAAATTCAAGCAATTATTCAGCGCTTTACTCGCACCGCTCAATTGGCTGAAGAGGCTGGTTTTACCGGTGTGCAAGTGCACGCTGCTCATGGCTATTTGTTGAGCCAATTCTTATCTCCTTTGGTAAACAAGAGAGAAGATCAATGGGGCGGCAACCGGGAAAGCCGAGCTAAGGTACTGTTGGATGTTGTTGATGGCATAAGAGCAGCCGTAGAACCCGATTTTTGCCTCAGCGTAAAATTAAACTCCGCTGATTTTCAAAAAGGCGGATTCGATCAGGAAGACGCTAAATGGGTAGTGGCGCAGTTGAATGGCCGCGGTGTCGACTTAGTAGAGCTCTCCGGCGGCAGCTACGAAAGCCCGGCGATGCAGGGCGGATCAGAGTCACAAGATGGAGGGTCGAGCTCTCTACAACGTGAGGCCTTCTTTATCGACTTCGCGCGAGATATTGCTTCGGTCGCGCAAATGCAGATTATGGTGACAGGCGGGATTCTAAAACGCCAAGTCGCTGAGCAGGCACTGCAAGACGATGCAGCAGGATATGGCGTTGCTATGCTTGGTATAGCCAGAGGTCTGGCACTGAAACCCGATCTGCCCAATCTCTGGCGCGAAGACGAACATGTAGTGACGCTTCCAGAGGTCGGCTGGAAAAACAAAGTTCTTGCAGCGCTTGCCGTGATGGCGGTTACTAAAGTACAGCTGAACCGAATGGCGCATGCAAAGAGTCCAAATCCAAAGGTAAATCCCGCATTGGCCTTGTTGTTAGATAGGGTAAAAACAATGATGCGTACGCGTCGCTACCGTCGTTGGCGTGATAAAACCTCGGGAGCTTAGTCATGGACATCATTATGCTGGCCGTACCAGGTTTCTTCTTGTTAATAGCTGTCGAATTGGTGGCCGAACGCGTTAGAGGAACTCACTACTATCGACTGAATGATTCCCTTACGAGCTTGAGTACGGGCACTTTGAGCCAACTCATGAATGTAATGCAGCTGCTGGTACCCTTTACGTTCTACGTCTACATTTATGAGAACTTTCGACTGTTCTCACTGCCCGAATCTCCGCTAGTTTGGCTCGCCGCATTTATCGCTTACGATTTTTGCTATTACTGGAAGCACCGTTTTGGTCACGAGATGAACATAATGTGGGCTGCGCATGTTGTGCACCACTCGAGTGAAGAGTTCAATTTGACAACCGCTTTGAGGCAAACCAGCGGCAGTAATATTGGTTTCATCATTTATTTGCCGTTGGCTTTGCTTGGCTTGGATCCGGTAATGCTGGTTACGGTTGGCTCATTGAACTTGATCTATCAATATTGGGTGCATACACAACATATCGATAGGCTAGGGTGGATGGAGTCGGTGTTTGTTACGCCTTCCAATCACCGTGGGCATCACGCGCAAAACACTGTCTATATCGATCGAAACTATGGTGGCGTTTTTATCATTTGGGATCGGCTGTTTGGAACCTTTCAGGCCGAACTTGATCACGACAAGCCCGTCTTTGGGATACGTGGTGCGCTGGCGAGCTGGAATC
>CALJJR010000142.1 GCA_937973905.1 uncultured Arenicella sp.
ATAGACATTGAAGTAACGCAGGCCGACCACTTGGCTTTCTGACACATTGCGATTTTTCCGCACATAGCGATCAAATAATAGTTTTGAGTATGCATAAGCATTTAATGCCTGCTCTACATTGGGGTCTTCCTTAAAAACCTCACCGCCACCATAAACAGATGCCGAGGACGCGTAGATGAATGGAATGCCGTTTTGCCCACAATAATGAAACAGAGACTTCGAGTACTCATAATTGGTCCGCATGATATAGCGACCATCTGTTTCCATAGTATCGGAACAAGCGCCTTGATGATAAATCGCACTCATTCCATCAAACTCGATTCCCTGCTCAATGCGACGTAAAAACTCGTCTTTGTCCATGTAATCTTGGATGTCGCAATCTTCGATATTCCTGACCTTATCACCATCGCTCAAATCGTCCACAACAAGTATGTTGTTTAAGCCGCGATGGTTTAAACCACGCACTAAATTCGAACCAATAAAGCCAGCTCCGCCGGTAACAATAATCATTCTTTAGTTCCTCTTGACGGCATCAAAGCCTTTATTTACCTGTATCGGCCAGTTTCGCAATAACTTCATCAATTGTTGCGACCGCAGTTCCAAGTTTGCCGACGACAATACCGGCCACAGTATTGGCGAGAGCTAATTTTTCTTCATCGCCTAAATCACATGCGATAACCAGCGCCATCAAAGCGATGACCGTATCTCCAGCGCCACTAACATCATATACCTCCAATGCTCGCGCGGGCGAATGAGTATGATTGCCTTGTGCGTCAAACAGGCTCATGCCCTTTTCGCTACGTGTGACCAATAGATAGTCAAGCTCTAACGATTCCCTCAACGCAGAAGCGCGTCGTTGGAAATCAGCATCATCAACCACTGCACCCGCCGCCGCTTCAAACTCTTTCATATTGGGCGTAATGAGTGTGGCACCAGCGTAACGCGAATAATCCGAGCCTTTTGGGTCAATAATCACTGGCACATTAGCCGCCTTAGCGAGTTCGATCATGGTGCCGACATGTTTTAAGCCGCCTTTTCCATAATCCGACAACACAACCACATCGGTATCGGTGAGCGCTTCCTTATAGTCAGCAAGGCACTTAGCTAGCACCTCATCGCCGGGCTCTTGATCAAAGTCGGCTCTGAGCAATTGCTGGTTTTGAGAAACCATCCGCACTTTTACGATCGTCTTTAGTGCTGGATCAATTGTGAGCGTTGCTGCTGCTCCATTACGCGCCACAATATTATTTATTTCGCGCCCAGCCTCATCGTCACCCACCACCGACAAAAGTCGCGCCTGCGCACCCAGCGCCACCAAGTTATGTGCCACATTCGCGGCGCCACCGGCACGCGACTCCTCGCGTTGAACAGCCAATACAGGCACAGGAGCCTCTGGCGATATTCGATCAACACTGCCAAACCAATAACGGTCGAGCATAACATCGCCAACCACCAAAGTGCGGATGCTAGCAAAACTGTCTGTACGTAATTCAATCATAATAAGAATTGGTGGCGCATTCTAATTGGAACGCCCAACGCCATAATACCGAATGCCCTGCTCCGCCAACATGCCCGGGTCATAAATATTTCGCCCATCAAAAATTACCGCACGATTAAGCTGCTGCTTCAATCGGCTGAAGTCTGGGCTGCGAAACGCTTTCCATTCGGTAACCACAACCAATGCTTCAGCACCTTCTGTGGCCAGATAAGGATCTTCAACAAAACTAACGCCAGCGTGCCCGCTATAAAGCAAGCTAGCCTCATGGTTTGCGACTGGATCGAAAGCTTGTATCTTCGCGCCACGTGCGAGCAAACCATCAATAATCACTCGGCTTGGCGCTTCTCGCATATCGTCAGTATTAGGCTTAAAAGCAAGCCCCCATACCGCGAATATTTTGCCACTTAGGTCGGCGCCATACTCAGCGTCAATCTTATGCAATAGTACCGACTTTTGATCTTGGTTAACCGCTTCCACCGCGGCCAAAATGCGCGCATCGTAACCGTGCTGGCCGGCAGTACGATGCAAAGCCTGTACATCTTTCGGGAAACAAGAACCGCCATAACCACAGCCTGGGTAGATAAAGTGATAACCAATTCGTGGGTCTGAGCCTATGCCTTGGCGCACCAATTCGATATCGGCATCAAGACGTTCAGCCAGATTTGACAACTCATTCATAAACGAAATCTTAGTAGCGAGCATCGCATTGGCCGCGTACTTAGTTAGCTCTGCAGATGGGATATCCATCACAATCAAGCGCTCGTGGTTGCGGTTGAACGGCGCATAAAGTGCTCGCATAAGCTCGACCGCTCGCTCGTCATCGGCACCCACCACGACCCGATCAGGCTTCATGAAGTCTTCAATCGCTGCGCCCTCTTTCAAAAATTCAGGGTTTGAGGCTACGCTGAATTCAATATCGACATCACGTTTATCGAGGGCACTCTGGATGGCTTCTCGAACCTTAGCAGCGGTGCCTACCGGTACGGTTGATTTGGTCACCACCACACGCGGCTCGGTTAAGGATTGCCCAATCGATGTTGCGACTGCCAGCACATGCGACAAATCAGCCGATCCATCTTCGTCAGGTGGCGTGCCAACGGCGATAAAAATGACTTCCGCATGGGACACCGCCGCTGCGATATCGGTCGTGAATTGCAGGCGCCCCTGTGCAACATTACCTTTAACTAAGCGTTCTAATCCGGGCTCGTAAATTGGAATCTCACCGGCCTGCAAACGATCAATTTTGCCTTGATCAATATCGACACACAGCACCTGGTTACCCACATCGGCGAAGCATGTTCCCGTCACCAAACCAACATAGCCTGTGCCGACAATAGAAATATTCATAGCGTTGTAAAATAGAGAAAAATAGTGGTCTGAGTGACTCAATCACTAACGGCCGCAGTCAGCCTTCAATGCGCGCTAATAATAGTCGAAAGAGCGTTGTTTTTCAGGCTTGCTTAAGAGTTTTTGCCAAACTCACCGGTCACAAATAAAGGGTGCAGCATACCGCCCATTGCGCCATCAAAAAGAGATTTGGCTCGCATTAGCAAAGCCACGGCAGCACCGAGCGCTGGCTCGTAGCCCATTAGTTCAAATACAGCACTGTAACCGAACTCCATTAAGCCAATATTACCAAGTGAAAATGGGATATTCATAATCAACATGATGATCGGTGTCGCAATCAACATATGCGTAAAACTAACATCGAACTGGAACACCAGCGCCGTGATGTAGACGTTTACCACCGCTAAAAAATAGAATAGTAACGAGTTTATAAAAGCCCAAACCAAGGCACTTTTGTGTTGTCCATACACCTGCACTGACGCTAGCAGTTTGTCTAGCTTGGTGAATATCACGGCGCTCATCGGTAGCTTCGTCAACATTGAGTCTCGAAGCCAATGGTAGAGACGTGGATCAAAAATCATCCAGCCGATTGCAGTTAACACCACAGCAAAGAATAAGAGGCTGGCGAGTACGAATTTTTCCGAAAACAAGGCTAGCTGGCTAAGAACCGCCAAACCGGCAACCAGTAATAGCACCAGCACGCCGGTATATCGCTCAACGAATACCGACGCCAGCGCATCGGCTTGGCGACCAGTAAACTTGCCGAGTTCATAAGAGCGCACCACATCACCACCCACGCTTGTGGGCAGAAATAAATTGTAAAACTGCCCAACTAAATAATAGCTAAATATTCGCCAATAGCCGGCCTGCATCGCACGTGCGCGCACCAACATCCACCACTTGAGCGAGGAGCTCATATTCACCACAATGCCGATCGCTACCGATGCCAGAAGCAAGGTCAAATCGGCGGATGCCAAAAGCTCCACAAACTGAGCACGACCTACCGCCGTAAACAAACCGACCCACCATGCAACAGCCATCAACAACAATATGCTGACAATTATCTGTATGGTTCGGAACACTTGGGAGGACACAGTTTGGACGGCTGAAAAAGATGGCTTGATAAAGCCGTTTTTTTGATGATTGTAGCTGGGATTTGACGAGCAAAGTAAGTATTATTCGCGTCTTTTTTAGCACAGGACAATCAAGCCCATGACAACTGCATCCGCACGCCACATCTTGGTCTCTTCAGAGCAAGCATGTGAAGACCTAAAAACTCAAATCCAAGCAGGCGAGAAATCGTTTGAAGACGCAGCCGCACAATTTTCACAATGCCCGTCTGGCCAAAAAGGTGGCGATCTCGGCAGCTTTGGACCTGGCATGATGGTGCCAGAATTCGACAAGGTTGTGTTCAACGAAGAAGTCGGTCAAGTACATGGCCCTATTCAAACTCAATTTGGCTATCACTTGGTCGAGATTACTGAGCGCAACGCATAGTCTCACGACGCTGGCTAAACAAAAATAAAAGCACTGAGCTCTAGAGTAACGTTTCAAACAAGAACAAGCTCTTGAGTAGCTAGTTGATCGCTGCAACGGGGTCGACGAGCGCATGGCCAAAAACGCAGCTGGATTGTCATATCAGCTGCGTTTTTTTATGCTCAAAAGAACCAAAACCTGAGTGAGAAAAAGCAAGCGGTGCTCAAAAGCACCACAAGTATGCTGCGCACGCGTGCAATCGTAAGCACTGCCGCGAGCAGTGTGGCCAATAGATAGTCTAGCCCGGCCGTGCCGACACCTTCGGTCGGCGAGAAATTAAATACTAGAGGCGCCCAGATTGCGGTGAGCACGGCGAATGATGAGTAGCTCAAAAACTTTCGCACTCCAGGCCCCGGCGTATAACGAACCGTAGTGCTGAAAAATGCGTAGCGATTGAAAAAAGTAATGATCGCTAGACTAAGCAATAACCAACTAGTCATTATCGCTTCCCAGAATCACGTCAACGCAGTAGGCAGAGACCATGCCGGCTAGCGCCGCAACGATGATATAGGACTCGGCTAACCAATGTTGCAACACCACAGCAAGAGCACCGGAAACCAGAACTGCAACCAGCACAGGTCGCTTAAACAGATCAGTAAACGTCATGGCCACAAAAGTGGCCACAATCGCGAAGTCTAAGCCCAGTTGCTCCAAATTGCTCATCGCATCACCAGCAACAATTCCCAACAAGGTTGCAAAATTCCAGACCACGTAAAACGTGAGGCCAGAGGCCAGTGCGAATACTGGAGAGAATTCATTGTGTTCTCGAGTGTGTGCCTCTGAAATTGCAAACATCTCGTCAGTCAACACAAATGCTAGGGCAACTCGCCATCGCCATGGCAACTGCAAAACATGCTGACGAAACACAATTGAATAAAGTAGATGCCGCGAACTAATCACGAACACGGAAGACATGACCGCCGGCGCGCCGGCTCCGCCAGCCATTAAGGTCATTGCTGACAGTTGCGCCGCACCGGCAAATACTAGCAACGACATTAATTGTGCCGCCCAAAAACTAAAGCCCGTCTGAATGGCTAGTGCGCCAGTTAGAATTCCCCAAGGCAGGACCGCAACCGCCAGAGGAATGGTTGCAACGATTCCCTGACGCAAGTGTTGCATATTGCTGGCAGACATAATAATCGGCGACGACCTAGCCGCCGCGAACGGCTAATAGAATCGCAGCCTATCGTTGGCTTGTAAACGTTTGCGTAGCGGGCTGCGCCGTGGAAAATGCGACCGCAAAAACTCCATTTGATCTGATAACACCCGTCGACCACGCAGATACACATATTCAGCATGAGTTGGCGTGAATGGCACCGCAATTAACTGCATGCCCGCCTGTTCTGGCGTCCTGCCTGCTTTAAAATTATTGCACCGTTTACAGGCAGTCACTACGTTGTTCCAAGTATCGACGCCTCGTTGGCTGATCGGTGTGACATGGTCTCGCGACAGGTCGCTGCGCTGAAAATCGTTACCACAATACATACACATATAATCATCACGGGAGAACAATGTCTTATTGCTCAATGGTGGCGTGTAATTAGCACGATGATGCCAGCGGCTTTGCGGCTCACCGGCAGTTGCGATTATTGAGTTAATCTCCAATACGCTTTGCTTGCCTGTGGCCGCACAAATGCCTCCATGCACGGTATACAGCGGATTTCCGCAAGCATACAAAACCTGACCCGCGTAATAACAACGCACGGCCTCTTGATAACTAATCCAATCTAGTGGCATACCAGCTGCATCAGTACGCAGCACTTGCTGACTCAAGTCATAAGTCACTGACTCTCTCCTCTCGCGGCGCGAGGCTCCAGTTGGATCAGGCTCAATATCATGGCCATCTAATTGCGTCGGGAATGTTGTCTAAATCGACTCGTAAGTACCTTGTATCAATTGGTTATAACAAAAATATGTCAGCAGAGCATCAATTTTATTTGGCGAAATTTTCTCTTCTTGTTTAGCAAAACAAGAGTTTTGTAGTTTTGCTAATTTAATTTGCTCGCTGCAGCATCTCACCCATTTTTTGATGCACCATGTTAACTGCTTGCAGCGGGCGAACCATGACTTTAAATTCGGTGATTTTGCCGTCTTCGTTCCAAGTAATAATATCGACGCCATTCACAAAGATTCCATCGATCTCACACTCAAATTCAAGCACTGCACCATCATCACTTTCAAACTCACGCACATACTTGAAGGTGTCATTCCCTAGCACGTGACTGGCTGCGGATAGGTATTTTTTGGTAATCTCCTTACCTCGCTGAAAGGTATGCACGACCGGTGAAATCATCACCGCGTCGTCGGCCAGCAGCGCATCGAGCTTATCCATCTCTTTTGTTTCAAATACTTCATGCCATGCGGCTAATGTACTCATAGTTACCTCTTTATGTTAGATCTCAGACCCAATTGCGAATTGTGCGACGCCGACCTTCCAGCTGACAGCACGAATGCCCGTATTTGCACTTATGAATGTACGTTTTGCCAGGACTGCGTTGAAAATGCGTTACGCAATGTGTGCCCAAACTGTGGCGGTGGTTTTCAAATTCGCCCAATTCGACCTCGCGTTGCGCATCGCTCTGGCGTCAGCCTAGAGCATCAGCCAGCCTCAACAAAGCGAGTAAACACAAATTTTTCCGTTAGTGAAATTGAAGAATTTGCTGCACCACTGATATCAGTACCACCAAATCAGCGCTAAAACCTCTTGCATGCCCTAAACTGCAAGGCCTTTCTAGGCCTTACTAGACCTGTTTGAAAGTCAGCCCAGCATTTGCTTCCAGGCGTTTGATCAACTTCTCGCCCATGGCTGGCGCCGTGGTCCAAATACCACCCGCTGTGTCGGTCGCGTCTTGGATAAGGCACAAAGCACTTTCAGCAATCATCTTCGAAGTTGAACCGTAGCCGGGATCTCGGTCACCCTTAACATTGACC
>CALJJR010000143.1 GCA_937973905.1 uncultured Arenicella sp.
CATCGGCTTGGTGCTCGCTGCTGTCTGGTTTTTAGTGTCACGCACAGATAACGCTGAACCTATTGCTATAACCGCAGAACGGATTCAGCCCCAGATTATCGAATCGGAGCAGCAAATTGCGCCGCCAAGCGTTATGTTTACCGATGTCACCGCAGCGGCGGGAATTACGCATACGCACAAGAGTTATGCGAACGGTGGTCGGTTTCTGCCAGAAACTATGGGCGGCGGTGTCGCGGTATTGGATTTTAATCAAGATGGTTTTCAAGACCTGCTATTTGTTAGCGGTGCGCCTTGGCCCTGGGAACCGGTGAATCGAGCCAGTGCCACCATCACTGGAAGTAGTTTAATTTTGTATCAAGGCGACGGTGCCGGGGCATTTGTTGATGTTACTGAGCAGTCCGGTTTGCAAACGTCTTTCTATGGGATGGGCGCTGCGGTGGGTGACTACGATGGGGATGGCTATGTGGATATTTTCGTCACTGCGGTGGGAGCAAATCGTTTATATAAAAACCAGCAGGGCAAGACGTTTAAAGACGTTACTGCGGATACAGGCGTGTCAGGGGGTTCTAAAGCGTGGAGCTCTGGAGCCGGGTTTTTGGATTACGATCGCGATGGCGATCTCGATCTCATGGTGCTCAACTATGTGGAGTGGTCGAAAGATATTGACCTGCAGGCAAATTATCAATTAACGGGAATTGGGCGAGCCTACGGGCCGCCATCACAATTTGCCGGAACCAATTCTTACTTTTATCGTAACGACGGTGACGGACGCTTTAGCGAAATTTCTGCGCAGGTCGGAGTTGAGGTGCGCAATGAGTCCACCGGCAAACCAGTTGGTAAAGGGCTGGCTTTGCTGTCGACCGATATTGACGGTGACGGTTGGGTTGATGTTGTGGTGGCGAATGACACGGTAAGGAACTTCGCATTTCGAAATTTGCAGGGGCAGGGTTTTGAAGAGGTGGGCGTTGAGTTGGGGTTGGCCTTCGATAACTCCGGTGCTGCAACCGGTGCCATGGGTATCGATAGTGGTGAACTCCAAAGTACAGAATCACGCGCGATTGCGATTGGTAACTTCGGCAACGAGATGACTTCACTCTACGTTCGATCTGGAACTGAATCCGTGTTCACTGATCAGGCGGTGGTGACAGGGGTCGGCCCGGCGAGTCGGCGTGCGGTCACTTTTGGCCTATTATTTTTCGATTATGATCTCGATGGCCGAATGGATTTAATGCAAGTCAATGGACATATTGAGCCGCAAATCAATATTGTTGAGCCCAGTCAAAAATATGCGCAAACCCCGCAGCTATTTTGGAATTGCGGTGTCGAATGCAGTCGACAACTGATGCCGGTCGATTTGGCGAAAGACAATGATCTATCCGGGGCGATGGTCGGGCGTGCAGCGGCGACATTAGATATTGATCAGGACGGTGATTTAGACTTAGTTTTAACGCAAATAGATGGTCCGCCCAAATTGCTGCGCAATGATCAAAACACCCAACACAATTGGTTAAGATTTGAACTCAAGGAGCTAACGGGTGCGCCTGCTTACGGCGCTCAAGTAGAAATAGAATCTCAGGATCGGCAACAGCGTTTGAGGGTAGAGCCTACCCGCAGCTATCTCACTCAAGTTGCCTCGTCACTGACTTTTGGGCTTGGTCCAAGTGATCAGGTGCACAAAGCCACGGTGCTATGGGCTGACGGTACATCGACGGTCATCGAGCAACCAATGGTTAATAAAACTCATCAAGTAATCCGGCAGGGCAAGGCAAATTAGCCGGCATCAAGTGGCAGTCGGCCAAGCTCGTTGCGCTGATAACGTTGCAAGTTTTTTTGCATTCTCGTTTTAGCTCGCGCTGAAACCTGCGGCCCAGCAAGGGATATAAGTTCATTTTGCAGCTTGCTGGCCTGACTAAAATTACCTCGTGCCGCCTCGCAAATCGCCATCGTTTCTCGATGATTTATCGATGGGCTAGCATTGACCGCAAGATTGGCATGCTGACAAGCAAGTTCTGGATCGCGTAAATTTGCATCGGTAGTGAGAATGAGTAGGCGCGCAAAGGTGCCATGCAGCCTTGCTGACGCTGAGGCGCGTTGGATGCCCTCTGCCAAAAGGCGATGCGCTGCATTGCCATCACCTAACATGAGTGCTACTCTTGCTGCCTCAACGCGGCTGACATCCAAATCAGGCCAGAGACCAATATGAACCTCATAGGCTGCCAACGATTGTTGATAGTCTTTTACTCGAAGAAAAGTTCTGGCAAGTTCTAAACCTGCGGCATTATGTTGTGGGTTAAGCTTTAGCGCCTCACCAAATGAACGAATCGCTGCTTCACCGTCACCGCGACGAAGCTCGATGTTGCCCAAGGCATAATGGGCGCGGCCACGTTCTTCATCATCTTGCGCGGCGCTCAGCGCTGTCTTGAGCTGCGCTTCGGCCGCGTCAATTTTGCCACTTTCAGCCAAGACGATTCCGTAGGCCAGTTTGGCACCGGTGTCCATAGGGTTCGCTGCTATGGCATCAGACAATGACTGTTCTGCTTCTGCGGCGCGGCCAAGTGCGATCAATGTTTCAGCTCTCGCCACTGCAACGTCGCTAGATTGGTCATCAAGCGTGGCTGCTTTATCGAGCACCTCTAAGGCCTGTTCGTTTCGACCGGTAATGCTCAGTAAACGGGCTTGGCTTTTCAGTGCTACAAGCAGTTGCGGATCGAGTTCGATTGCGCGTGACAGTAGAGTCTCAGCTTGTGTGTAGTCTTGCTTAAAAACTAATAGTTCAGCGAGCGTGTGATGAATTTCAGCGTTCTCTCGATCTAAATCCAAGGCTTTTTGATAGGCGTTGATTGCCCCCTCCGCATCGCCCATCTTATTCAATCCCATCCCCAGGCTTTGCCAGGAGCGCGGA
>CALJJR010000144.1 GCA_937973905.1 uncultured Arenicella sp.
GATGCCTTAAAATTGTTCTTTATGGCGATCCCGTTTAATTTTTATGCTTGGATTGCGGTGACCATGACGTTCTTGTTCGCATTGGATAAGTTGCCCTTATTGGGTACGCCAATGGCGAAAGTGGTCGCCAGAGTAACAGCGGATGGAACTCTGGACCGCCCTGGGGCAACCCCTATGGCTGCGCCTGAACTGACTCGCTCAGATGTGGTCGAAGGATATCAACCCTCCATGATCGACTTTATTGCGCCGATCGCTACGCTGATGGGTTTTTGCATCTTGCCTTGGATCGCCGGTCAAAGTCCGTGGGTGTTTGAAGGTTTTGGCATGGCCGTCATTGTCGCGCTGCTAGTTAGTATCGTCCGTGGCATGCCGGTCGGTACTGCGTTTGAAGCTATGGTCACGGGCATTAAAGGCGTTACGATAGGAGCGATTGTGTTGGGGCTTGCGGTAACTCTTGCCGCCGTTTCCGAGCAGTTGGGAACCGCGAATTATGTGATCGATGTGAGCGCTGATAGTCTGCGCCAATGGCCATATATCCTGCCGAGCTTATTACTGTTGATATGTATGTTTGTGGCGTTTTCGATTGGATCATCGTGGGGAACCTATGCGGTGGTGTTTCCTGTCGCGCTGCCACTGGCTTTCGTCTAGTCTCCAGACCAAACTTATATTCTGCTTTGCTTCGGCGCAATCTTAGGCGGCGCTGTGTTTGGTGATCAGTGTTCGCCGATTTCTGATACCACGATATTGTCATCTTTGGCTTGTGGCTCTGATTTGATGGATCATGTGAACACACAATTGCCCTTAGCCGTTATTGCTGCAAGTATCGCTGCCGTTATTTATTTGCTCCTAAGCTTGATGGTTTTATGAGAGTAATCTTTTGTCGATCTCTGTTGATCTTGACCTTATTGTTTGGGTTTTTGAAATTCAGTGTGGCTGAAGAGGATGTAATTGATTTCTCTACTCAGATGACGCCGGTGTGTGAACTGGCGGGCTTGCGCGGTTGGCCGCCAGAGGGCTGGATTAATGTGCCCATCAATACTGGTATCGAACAGCTGACGGGTTGCCAAATGATGTTGATTGTTGATCAAACTCTTATTGGAGTGTTGCGAGTGCTCTCTTTTGATTGGTCTAACGCGCCCGCTGATTTGCCACCTTGGCCAGAGCACGTGATGACGGTTGAGTCGATTCTAATCGCTGAGATGGGCTACAAAATAGTTGAGCCAATTTGGCATCGAGAAACAGTGCCCATTAATGGGCCGGGTTTTGGTAATGGTCAAGCGATGGGCTTTGCTCTAGAAATAGAAGGCAACAGCAACCCGCAAGAATCTCACATGCTGGTGTTTGATCGTGGTGATTTTAAGTACTTGATCAATTTACTGACGCCCGCCAAATCCGTAAACGATGGCCAGTTCTACGAGCGTAACCTGAGTGGTATGGGGAACTTAATGCAGTCGTTTAAAGTCTCGGAGGGCAAGCCTCAGTAGTATTTTGTACTGTCTTGCTATGACTACGTTTCGGGTTATGAATCGTCATCAAGCAGTAACATCTGCATGGGCATCATATTGACATTGGAGTTAGGTGAAGGAGACGGAGTACTCGGCGATAAAATTTCCTTAATTCGTGTGAAAGCGCCAAATTGCCCGTCTGCCAAGGAGCCAGCGACGGGTTCAAAGTCACTCACCTTAGCGAATGGCCCAACCATCGCGTTGACATAAAAGTCGGAATAATGAGCAACGTCATCGTCATCATCCCATTGAGAGACCACGTTACTGTCAAAGCGTTGCTCATTTTTGGTGGTGATATTAGCGACGATATTTTTTTCATTGACGCTCCCTGATGGCAATAGAATTAAAGATGCGCGGCTGTAGCGCCCGGAATTTCCAGCCGGATCAGCTACGGTGAGCACCGTATTGTAACGAGCGACAATGCCCGAGCCAGACGAAACGGAAATGCCACGAATATTGGCATTGTGAATTAGATTGTTTTCAAAGGTAAGGTTGGTGTATTCAGCATCATCAAAGAACAGGCCTTGAAAACTGGCCGACCCCATAAGTGCAACATTGCCACGAAAGATGCTGTTACTAACGGCGCCTTGCCCCTGCACAAAATCGATGTGGGCGGTCGGCGAGCTGTAAACATTTTGTGCGCCAAAATTATTCTCAAATAATATTCCATCAGCGCCGGCGAATTTATAACAGTCGGAAGCAACCCAGTCACAATAATTGTTGCGCATCGTCGAGTTCGCAATATTCGTAAAGAGATAAGCACTACTCTTTACATCAGTGACCGATACCCGCTCAATTTCGATGCCGCTCGCTAGCGGTAATCCCCCTACATTGACGCCATAAAGCGTGCTGACTTGCGTGTAGTTTGGCGCTGAGCGATCAAACTTTTGGCTACCAGACACTTTTGAGTTAGTAATTTTTATATTGCTGCTGTCTCCGAATACTCCGATACCTTCTCGCCCTTCAACAACAACTTCAACTTGGTCTATGGCAATGTTTTGACAGTTAGTTAAAACGATTCTGCTAAACACGGCTGGCGAGCTTGGATCATTCGAGCGCAGTGTCACAAAGCTGTTAAAACGAATACCGGTGAGTTCGAGGGGGCCGTATTGACCTGGTGAAAGAATAATCGAGTCTCCTCCTGAGGCGCTATTGAGCGTTGTTTCGAGTTCCATTACGGAGCCAACGTTATACGTTGCGCTGTAAGAATTGCTGCTAACAGTGAGAAACAGCAGTGTTTCAAGTAACCGTCTCATCGATTCTTTGTTGGGTGTTAGGCGTCTAAGTCCATGATTTGAAAGCATAACATCGTCTCTTCAAGCGGCACACCGTGAATCGAATAAAAATTAATTGACACGTTTAGATATGGTGATATAGTAAACTATAACACTAAGTCACAAGTTCGTTTATGTCTGATTCCTGGAACACCGACCAACCTATTTACAAGCAGCTACGCGATCGCGTGGCCGGCTTGATTATGGAAGGCGTCTTTGCAGAAGGGGAAGCGATACCTTCGGTGAGGCAGGTTGCTGCAGAAGAGCAGATAAATCATCTGACAGTGGGTAAGGCTTATCAAGAGCTGGTTGATCAAGGCGTTCTCGAAATGAAAAGAGGGCGCGGAATGTTTGTGAAAGAAGGCGCTAGAAAAACACTAAAAACTCATGAGCGCGAAAAATTTGCCCAAGCAGAACTACCTGCATTATTGGCCAGAGTGAAGCAGCTCGGGTTTAGTGCGGCTGACTTGGTGGAACTCATCCAAGCCGCGGAGAAAAAATAATGGAACAGGTAATCAGTGCAAACCAGTTAAATAAATCCTATGGCCAATTCCAGGCATTAAATAATTTATCCATGGATATCGGTAGAGGTCAGATCGTCGGCCTTATCGGGCCAAACGGCGCGGGCAAAACCACAGCGTTAAGATGCCTGCTGGGGCTTTCAACCTACGAGGGTTCGCTTCGCGTGTTGGGACGAAATCCGCAGCGCGAACGAATGGCATTATTGAAAGACGTGGCTTATATCGCCGATACGGCAGTGCTTCCAAAATGGATTAGTACAGAGCAGGTGTTGGAATATATGACTGGTGTACACCCCAGTTTTGATCGGCAAAAAGCTGAGCGTTTTTTAGCTGGTACCGATATCGGCATGCGTCAAACTGTAAAGCAAATGTCCAAAGGCATGGTTACGCAATTGCATTTGGCGGTTTCGATTGCGATCGATGCAAAGCTTCTAGTCCTCGATGAGCCCACTTTGGGCTTGGATATTTTGTATCGCAAAAAGTTTTACCAACAGCTATTGGG
>CALJJR010000145.1 GCA_937973905.1 uncultured Arenicella sp.
CTTTTATTCGCTACGTTCGCTTCGCTCACGGCGTGCTTGCACGCCCGCGCTGAGGGCTCTTCATTCGTTCCGTTCGCTTCGCTCACGGCGTGCTTGCACGCTCGCGCTGAGGGCTCTTCATTCGTTCCGTTCGTTTCGCTCACGGCGTGCTTGCTCGTTCTGGCTATGGGCGAGTTTTATTCTGTATGAAAAGGGCTTTGAAGAGTAATAGTTCAGCCGTCAACCTTTGTCGCGAGTACTCTAGGCCGGCACTTCCATCTAGGATTAAACCTTTCACTATCAAAGTGTAGGGCAGCACTAGTAAGGGCCCTAGGCCAGATTTTCGACAGCGATCCGGCCAAGATAGTTTTTGCCAGTTTGTCATTTTTAGCTTGTGCGCTTCTTGATCTGCGTATTTATGCTGTGAGGCGATCCAGCGCGCGTAGGGTTTACGATCATCGTGTTGGATTAAGCTGCTAAGTTGGGAGATTTCACCTTCAATGGCCACTTTGTGGGCGTGACCGTCTTGTTGATAGCGCGCTTTGTCTTTGCGATATAAGCATACTCTTGGTGGGTAAAGAGAACCACGCAATGCTTGCCCGTTTATTAGATATTGAAAGTTGATGCGGTACCCGTTTATCTCAGGAGGCGAATAGAGGCTGCGTAGTTCTTCAACGAGCGCGTCGCTGAGCACATAGTCTGCGTCCATCGAGAGAACCCACTCGCTGTTAATGCTCTGTTGCAAAGCAAAATTGCATTGCGCTGCAAAGCTCTCAAATGGATTGTAAACAACACGCGTATTGTTGAATTCTTGGCAGATATCCAGCGTCGCATCGTGGCTGCCACTGTCGACTATGAGAATCTCCTTGGCCCATTTCAGCATCTGCAAAGTACGCCGTAGATTGTGCTCCTCGTTGTAAGCGAGGATCACAGGAGTAATGTCAGCAAGCACGTTATTTAAACAGAGAGTATTTCTCTTTCTGGAGCATGGTCACCAGCTGAATTAGTGGTAAGCCGATTAGCGCATTTGGGTCATTGCCTTCAAAACCTTTCAAAAGGATGACTCCAAGACCTTCAGATTTGACGCTTCCGACGCAGTTGTAGGGCTTTTCCTTACGCAAATAGGCTTCGATAATTTCTTCTGTGAGGGTTCTAAAGTGTACAGTGAACGGAACCACTGTGGATTGAATGGCTTTGGTTTCCGTATTGATCAAAGCGAGGCCAGTATAGAGCGTGATTGCATTTCCCGACGCTTCCCGTAATTGTTCTACCGCGCGTTCATGGGTATGGGGTTTGCCAACAATTTTATTGCCATGTACAGCAACTTGATCAGAGCCCACCACTAAGGCGCTGGTATAGACTAAAGCAACCGCCTTGGCTTTATCAATGGCGAGGCGTTCAACGAGCTCTTGCGGGCTTTCTCCGGGGCGGGGTTCTTCGTCAATATCCGGATTAGCAGTTTCGAACGGCACCATTAATTTTTCCATTAAGGTTTTTCGAAACGGCGACGATGACGCCAAAACTAATGTGCGGTGTGGCATAAGAACTGGGATACGGTTTTCTTACATTATGCGATATGTGTCGTTAGCGTGCAGCAATAAAGTTCTTCTAAACATTGCACGTGGTGCTGTGAGATAATCTGAATCATGGACGCATTGATAGATTCAGCACTCGAAACGATTCTTCACAGTGCGATTTGGAGGTCGACATGGCACATGTCTTTATCGACCTTAATTATCGTTGCTGTGTTGGCGTTTGCCATTTTGGCTTGGCGCCGAACTCGGCGCAAACGCTCCAATCGCTCAAGTGGTGGCTACCGCTATCGAAGAAGATACCGAAAATAGAGAGTAAAAAGTGACAGACAGTTCGATTAAGCTAGGTATTGTAGGTGTTGGCAAGATCGTTAGGGATCAGCATCTTCCCGCAATTAGTAAAAACCCAAACCTTGAATTGGTTGCAACCGCCAGTCGTAACGGTTCAGTCGAAGGCGTGCCAGCATATTTATCGATAGAGGAAATGGTAGCAGCAACGCCGGAGTTAGAGGCCGTTGCGCTATGCATGCCGCCTCAGTACCGCTACGACATAGCGCAAATCGCGTTGCAAAACGGACTGCATACGCTGCTCGAGAAGCCACCCGGTGCAACGGTGAGCGAAGTTGAACATCTCAAGCAACTTGCCGATGTAAATAATCTGAGCTTATTTGCCACTTGGCATTCAAGACATGGAGCGGCCGTACAAGAAGCCAAACAACGGTTAAGTTCGCGCCAATGGCAATCAGTCAGCGTTAATTGGAAAGAAAATGTGCGCAAGTGGCACCCTGGTCAAGATTGGATTTGGGAAGCTGGTGGTCTTGGGGTGTTCGACCCCGGTATCAATGGTTTGTCCATACTCACGGAAATTCTTCCAGCACCGGCCTACGTAAGGTCTAGCAAACTTACTTTTCCGGAAAATAAAGCTGCCCCGATCGCTGCGCATCTCGAGTTTTTAACTGCCGGCGGAGTTCCTATAAAACTGGATTTTGATTGGCGACAAGAGGGCGATGAGCAATGGAGTATCGCCGTGAAAACCGATGAAGGTCACGCGCTATTAAAAAATGGCGGTGCTGATTTTGTGTTAGATGGTCAGGAGCTGGAGATTGAGGAACAAAATGAGTACGAGTCGATTTACGATAAATTTGTCGATCTTATTGAACTCGGTCAGAGCGATGTAGATCTCACACCGCTAAAGCTGGTAGCTGATTCGTTTATGTTGGGCGATAGAAGAATTGTTGAAGCGTTTTACGATTGATGCGCTATGAGGAGCGATGTGAACTATCGATCAGCGTATGCTTGAGCTGCTAATCGCTGTGATCTCATTACCAATAAAGTAGATTTAAGCTGCAGGCCGGTCGTAAAAACGGACTTTGACGCCCAAATTTGGCGTTATGCCATCGTGTATATCAAAATGATGGTGGTTATTTTTGGTTGGTGCTAAGCGCCTGGCTAACTCCTGTAAAATAACCAGTTCCGCTACGGCGTCAGCGGCCTCAAATCGCTGCCGTAACTTATCGACAAGCTGCGGATCTAACAGCGAAAATCGTTCGCCGCTTAAATTAGAAACCTCTCTCGTTAGTGCGGCTAGTTGCTGCATCTCAGCGGGTGTTAATAACCCTATCTTTAAAGTAGAAATTGACATATTGTTCTCCGGTTAGGCAACACCATAGTAGTGATTTTCGTTTGCCGGCGAATCACCCAGATGGGTGATTTTTACCAGACATTGCGTTCACTTTTACCTTGAATGAAGCAATCTCCTGCTCGATATTGATTGTTACCAGATGTTGTTAACTTTCCCTCATAGTGCCGGCTAACAGATTTAATCGTGGGCGTAAGCATAATGATCGCCACGATATTAATAACCGTCATAACTCCGAGAGCCATGTCTGCGGTGGCCCAAACTTGAGTAAGCGCGACTCTGCTGCCCAGAAACATCATAAGCAAGAAAATGAGCGTATAGATTAATCTACCCAAGGCATTGTCGAGCTTAAAAAAGTGCAGGTTCGCTTCGGCGTAGGCATAGTTGCCAACGATTGAAGTAAATGCGAATAGAGTGATTGCCGCGACAACAAAGTGCTCGCCCGCTGGGCCAATATGATATTCCATCGCAGCCTGAGTAAGCCGAATGCCCTCAACCTCGCCTGAAGTGGCCCCACCCGCCAGCAATATGATGAATGCGGTACAGGTACAAAGCACCAGCGTATCTATAAACACACCAAGCATTTGAATATAGCCTTGCGTCGCTGGGTGATTTGGGGTCGGCGCGGCGGCGGCCGCAGCTTGGGGTACGCTACCAGCGCCGGCTTCATTTGAATAGAGTCCACGCTGCATGCCGATTTTAAGTGCAGCGGCAAAGCTCCCTGCGGCGGCCTCTTGCAGACCAAAGGCTGCTTTAAAAATTGTCAGCAAAACATCAGGCAACAGGGAAATATTAAGTAGCGTAATTGTTAACGCTACTAGGATGAAAATCCCACCCATGATGGGCACCACGATTTCGGCGAATCGCGCAATAGCACGTAAGCCCCCGGCAACAATGATGGCGGCTACCAAGGTAATTATCGCTCCAGCGGTGGTGGTATCGAATCCGTAGGAATAATTCATCGCATCCACAATCGTGTTTGCCTGAACCGCGCTAAAGATAAATCCGTAGCCGACAAACAAGCTTATGGAAAACAGGATAGCCATCCACTTCAGCCCCAAGCCTTGTTCTATATAGTAGGCTGGGCCGCCGCGGAACTCTTGATTGCTATCACGGACTTTATAAACCTGCCCTAGCAAGCTTTCGGCAAATCCGGTCGCCATGCCCAACACGGCAATTGCCCACATCCAGAATACCGCGCCTGGGCCACCCGCAGAGATGGCAATCGCGACGCCCGCCAAATTACCGGTTCCAACGCGTGCTGAAAGACTGGTGCAAAGGGCTTGAAAGGCGCTGATCCCCGAACTGTTACTGCTTCTACTTTCCTTTAGCAGGGCAAACATATGAGTAAATCGACGTAACTGAATTCCGCCCAGTGAATAGCTGAACCAGCAGCCGGCAAATAACAGCATATAGATCAGTACTTGCCACTTGCCCCACAAAATCTCATTGATAAATTCGACTACGAACATAAATAGGATTCCCAAATAAAAAGAGCAGGGTAAACCTGCTCTCGAGTTTATTGTCCAACTTGCTGGCTGGTTGCTAGTCTTCCAATATGAAGGTTACCTTTAATTTTACACGGTAGTCCGACACCTTGCCGTCTTGCACGCCAACTTCTTGATCTTTTACCCAAGCGCCAGAAACGTTTTTGAGGGTCTTGCTGGCGCGTTCTACACCAATTTTTACTGCATCCTCAAAGCTCTTTGGCGATGAAGATGTAATCTCGGTTACTCTTGCTACTGACATGTTTGCTCCTGCCGTGTGCGCACAGCGTTGTTTATTTGGGGCAAATAAGCTTAGTAATCGAATCGAGTGTTTTCAAATACTAGTTAGGTAGATAACTGGGCAGAATAAAATCTGGGGCCAAATAGTACTTGTAACTTTGAAAGCTACTGAGGTCTGGCTGACCGGCCTGTTGCCAAGCAAGATACCAAAGTTGCGCCAACACACTTGCGCCTAGTGCGAGTCGCTCCACGGTAAATGCTTGATATTTATGCATTACTACAGTGGGCGGTTTGCGGCGTGCTCGGGTCTTAGCATCTGTGCTGCGATCGAGAATCGAGTATTTGTCGTCGAGTGTATGCAGCTGATCAACTCGTGTGTGACTGTCGAGAACCAGCGCAAATATCAGTTCGCTTGGGTTTGTAAGAATGTTGTTTCGTTGCGCTTTGCTATAGGGTTTGAGCAGCGTTTTACGCATTAGAGAATGGCCAGCCTTCTTCTCGACTTTACCCGCCAGCTGCATCGGCAACTCACGCACTACGTCAGATTCAAAATAAGCGTGCAACCCGGTGTTACCGGTTAGCTGGCCATCATAATTGGTAGAGGTGTGATGTGGGTTGGCTAGGTCACCAACGAAATGACTCATAATCCCGGCATAAAGTAGCGCCTGATTAATAGCGTCTACTTTCTGTTGCTCTGATTCTGCAGCCTTGGCCGCTTTGAGCGCCACAGCCATTTGTTGCTGAAGTTGCACAACTCGCCAAGGTGCTGTGCCTATTTTGGCCGGGTTTTCAAACCCAGCATCGCGCGCTTTAGTGTAGAAAACGTTTATGTCTTGATCGATATCCGTCAGTTCTTTGGCGTCAGGGTAGATCGAATCTAAGCCGATAAAATGGGTCGGATAGTTCAGATCTCGATCATTTTCACTCATGTAATCAGCGCGCCAATGAAAATCAGGCACATTGGATAAGTGCGACAGCATATGATTTCTAAGCGCAAACGGTTGCGTGAACTGCGCTGAATGACCAGACATTTCGGCAAGCTTTTTAACCGCAACGCGGGTAACGAGATCATGGCCTCGCTCGCCCCAAGCTATTGCGATGCTCGGGAATAACATTAATATGACGAGTGGAAGTAGTTTCATTCTAGTTGAGGGCCGTTGGGGGTTGAATGGTCAGGGAATCGATCAAGATAAGCTCACAGGCGCCTGCGCCAGTGTCGTCTCTACGCATAGAGCTTCGCCAGCGCCACCCATCATTGGCAGAGGCCATAACGAGGCTGCCGTCTATGGTGATAATCTCGCCGACTTTGACGCTTTTAAGTGCTTTGGCAACTCTTCGCGTCGCAGGAATCATATGCATATTTGCACTCTGTTGTTCTATTTGTTGTTGCGGAATTGGGTAACTCTCAACCGACCACCGGTACCAGCGGCCAGATTGCCGAATCTTGATTTGATCGACGACTGATTGATCCGACATTTGTCCCCACCCAAGGGCTAAATCTGTGGGTGATAAATCCGCTTCACGACCAAAGCGATAATCTCTACGCGCCAACACCTTGGCCTGGATATTGAAATCTGCCAAGGGCGTAATTTCATAACTTCGAAACTCAAAAGGTTGCAGAGTGGTTTTGGTTTGCAGCGGTTCGTTAGCGGCCAGTACGCCAGCTTGTAAGCTTAGGGCTTGTTCGCCACTAATAATAAGCTTGAAAACGAATAGGCCGAACAAAAAAACCAAAAGCCAACGCAGCATTATTCGGTCGGGTTCGCTTGTAAATACTCTATGACTTTGTCAGAGAAGTCGGTAAATAGGCCATCAATTTTGGCTTTGGAAAATAGTAGGTTTAGTGCTGTTGTTTCACCGACATCATCGAGTTGATCCGCGCGAAACGTGTATGGGTGAACTTCTAATTGAAACTTGTGCGCTAGAGCGACTAGGTTGGTCGGCTGCCCAGAAGCCAGATCAATAACCTGTGGTATCCAAGGGCCTATTCCATCTACGTATTGGCTTGCCTCTTCAAGGCCTTCAGCGGTTTGTAGGTAGTCATAATCCGTCGTGGACTCGCCCCAAGAATTCTCGCCGATTAATTGAATCAACGGCGTTTTTAAACCAAGTTTTTCACGTAGGCGTTGGTTTTCTGCAAAGTCGAAACACTGCATGAAAACTTTTGCGTCAGCTCTATTTAGGT
>CALJJR010000146.1 GCA_937973905.1 uncultured Arenicella sp.
CAAGCTTGGTCTCACCACCACCGCAAACGCCGGGGGGGTACGCAATTTAAAGGTAAGTGATACTGGTCAAAATCAGGCGGAACTATTAGCCCAAATGGGCTCTGGCCTGCTGGTTACGGAATTGATTGGTTCCGGGATCAATATGGTAACTGGTGATTACTCCAGAGGTGCGGCCGGATTTTGGGTGGAAAATGGTGAAATCCAGTTCCCAGTCGAAGAAATTACCATTGCCGGCAATCTGATTGATATCTATCAGCGCATCGCAGCCTTAGGCAATGATTTTGATCGACGTGGCAATACCACTGTAGGTTCAATTTTGGTGGAAAACCTCACTATTGCAGGAAGTTAACCGCCGTCGAACCCATCCTGATTTTCGTTAAGGTTCAGGGTACAAGTAGCCGTCAAATCAGTATAATACGCGGGCTTTTTTGAGCCCTATCTGTTTCGAGGATGAGCTGCGTGATGATGCTCGCAGCCACAACATAACTCCTATGCCAATTTATCAATACCAGTGCTCCGACTGCGGTCATGAGATGGAGGCGCTGCAAAAAATGAGTGACCCCCGTTTAACCGATTGCCCGGCCTGTGAAAAACCGGCCTTGCAGAAGCAGTTAACTGCGGCCGCATTCAAGCTAAAGGGAACTGGCTGGTACGAGACTGATTTCAAAAACTCAGGGAAAAAACCTGCTCCTGCCAAGACTGATGATGGCGGTGGTGCTAAGGCCGAACCGAAAGCCGAAACCAAATCTGATACGAGCGCGAGCTCTCCGGCAACGGCAGACTGATGAGCCGTCTGCGCCGATATTTTGTTGCTGGGTTGTTGGTGTGGTTGCCGATTGTGGCGACCTTCTTGGTGGTCTCTTTTGCCATTCGATTAATTGATCGCAGCTTATTGTTACTGCCACATCAATATCGGCCGGAAAACCTCATTGGTTTTGAAATACCAGGGCTCGGAGTAATTCTGACCTTGGCGTTGGTGCTCATAACAGGGTTTTTGGCGGCAAATTTTGTGGGGCGGCGCTTGGTCAGTGGCTGGGAGTCGCTGCTGTCACGGATTCCGCTAGTGCGTTCAGTGTATGGCGCGGTGAAACAAATCACCGCGAGCTTGTTTGCTGACGCCAGCCAATCGTTCCGGGAAGTGGTTCTGGTTGAGTACCCTCGTCGAGAATTATGGATGCTGGCCTTTGTTACTGGCGATACGCCAACTAAGTTTAAGGATGTCGTGGGTGAGGACCTAATTAATATTTACGTGCCGACCACGCCAAATCCAACCTCAGGGTTTTATCTGATGGTTCCGCCACGTGACGTAAAACGCCTCAATATACCGGTGGAAGTCGGCTTAAAAATGATTCTTTCGGCCGGAGTCGTCAATCCTTTAGACAACCCAGAAGACGCCGAACGCATGATGCAAGAAATAAAACGTCGTAAGGCGCAAGATCAACCTGATTAAGATTTCAATAAAGAGAAAAAAATGAAAACACTTCGCAGCCACCATTGTACTCAGGTCAATGAAAGCCTGATTGGTGACCAAGTTACTGTTTGTGGTTGGGCCCATCGCCGTCGAGATCACGGGGGCGTTATTTTTATTGACCTGCGCGATGCCAGTGGGCTGTTGCAAGTGGTAGTCGACCCTGATGCAAAAGAGGCGTTCGAGCTGGCTGATACAGTTCGCAATGAACACGTATTGACGGTAACCGCTAAAGTACGCGCTCGCCCAGAAGGCACTACCAACCCTGATATGCCAACCGGTATGGTCGAAGTGTATGCCACGGAAATGGAGGTGCTTAATCGTGCCGATCCGATCCCTTTTCAGCTCGACGAAGACGATGTGAGCGAAGCGGTTCGTCTTAAATACCGCTACCTCGACCTGCGCCGCGAGAGCATGCAAAAAACGTTTCGCCTGCGCAGTGCGGTGACCAAATTTTTCCGTGATTTTCTTGAGCAAAAAAACTTTGTTGATATCGAAACGCCCATTCTGACGAAGTCGACGCCAGAGGGTGCGCGTGACTACTTGGTACCAAGCCGAGTACATGCTGGCGAGTTTTTCGCTCTTCCACAGTCGCCGCAATTATTCAAACAGCTGTTGATGGTGTCGGGTTTCGAACGCTATTACCAAATCGCGCGTTGTTTCCGAGATGAAGATCTGCGTTCCGATCGGCAGCCAGAGTTCACCCAACTCGATGTGGAAACCTCGTTTATGAATGAAGAAGAGATCATGCAAATGATGGAAAGCATGATCCGCGATCTATTCAAGGATAAGTTGGACGTGGCATTGCCCGCCCAGTTTCCACGCATGAGCTACGCCGATGCGGTTGAGAAATACGGCATCGATCGCCCTGATCTGCGTAATCCGCTCACCTTGGTGAGTATCACTGATTTACTTCAAGACGTAGAGTTCAAAGTGTTCTCAGGGCCGGCTAACTCGCCTGATGGGCGAATTGCGGCCTTACGTTTGCCGCAAGGTTGCAGCAAATTGAGTCGTCTGCAGATTGATCAGTACGCCGACTATGTAGGCAATTATGGGGCTAAAGGCCTCGCGTACATTAAGGTGAATGATTTATCTCAAGGTCGCGAAGGACTACAGTCGCCAATTCTAAAGTTCCTCCCGGATGATGCGATTAACGCCATCATGGAACGTGTTGGTGCAGAAACCGGAGACATCGTTTTCTTTGGCGCAGACAATGCAAAAATCGTAAACGATTCCATGGCCGCCCTGCGCAATAAGTTGGGTGCGGATTTGGACTTATTGGAAGGCGAGTGGGCGCCAATGTGGGTGGTCGACTTCCCAATGTTTGAAGCCGACGATAAAGGCAATTGGACATCTCTTCATCACCCATTTACAGCGCCTAAAGTAGATCAGTTGCAAGAGCTAAGCACGAACCCTGGCAATGTGTTGTCGCGTGCTTACGACATGGTGCTGAATGGCACTGAGATCGGTGGTGGCTCAATCCGTATTCACCAACCGGAAGTGCAAAAGCTGGCTTTCACTGCGCTTGGGATTGACGACGACGAAGCCGAAGAAAAGTTTGGCTTCTTATTGGATGCTCTGCGATACGGGGCTCCACCGCATGGTGGTATCGCCTTCGGTATTGACCGTATTGTCGCGATGATGGCTGGCATGGAATCGATTCGAGACGTCATCGCCTTTCCTAAAACGCAAAAGGCTTCATGTTTGCTCACCGAGGCACCAGGAAGTGTCTCAGCGAATCAGTTGAAAGATTTGCATATCCGCCTACGCGCCTCTGCCCAGCCTAAAGAAACCTAAGCCTGGATGACGTTTGCGCCGCAACCCGATGCGCCCTTGCAGGGCCACAGTGGGATGGCAACGCCAGCCAAGGCGGCTTGGCTGCACACAGCTAGCAGCCTAGCGGAGCTCCAGGCGGCGCAGGAGTTTGCCGCGCAAAGAGAGCTCGATCTATTGGTATTAGGTGAGGGCAGCAATACTGTCTTCACCCAAGATTTCAGCGGTCTAGTAGTGCTCAATCAACTACGCGGAATCCGCATGGTCGAGGAAACCGCTGATAGCGTGTTGCTCGATGTGGCGGCAGGGGAGAACTGGCACCAATTCGTGATTTACTGCCTCGAACAAGGTTGGTTTGGACTTGAAAACCTAGCCCTGATCCCAGGTTCCGTCGGCGCCGCGCCGATGCAAAATATTGGTGCCTATGGCGTCGAAGTCAAAGACAGTATTCAATCGGTGACCTACGTCACTCACGAGCAGCCAAAAGAGCAAATGCTCAATGCGCAAGACTGCGAATTCGAGTACCGAGACAGCGTGTTTAAGCATCGTTTGGCGGGTAGCGCAACTATTACCTCGGTTCGCTTTAAGCTCTCTAAATACGCGCAGGTCAATCTCAGCTATGCACCATTGAGCGATCGTTTTAAAAACTCATCGCCGACCGCTCGTGAGGTATTCGATGCTGTCTGCCAAATACGCAGTGCTAAATTGCCGCTGCCTGCAGAGCTGCCAAATTGCGGGAGCTTTTTTAAGAACCCAGTGGTTAGCGAGGTAAAGTTTAAGGAGCTGCAAGAGGAATGCCCTGAGATCGTTGGGTTTGAGACGGCCGATGGCATAAAGCTGGCCGCGGCTTGGTTGATAGAAAGACGGGGTTGGAAGGAAAAATCTCTACAAGGAGTCAGAGTACATAAGGAGCAAGCGCTGGTAATCACCAATCCAAACCGCTCGGCGGGCGAAATCGTCATGAAATATGCACATCAAATCCGCCAAGATATCTTAGACTGGAGTGGGATTGAGTTGGAAGTCGAGCCGCGCATCTACTGAACAACTCAATTAAGCTGTACTGTATATACAGTCGCTTTGTTTAACCCTACAAGCTGCCCTGAATTACCCTTTGATCGTTACAAATCGGTAATGGTGATTCCGGCTTGCGGCCGGTCAGTAATAGAGTATGTAAACAAAAAGAAGATTGAGAGTTAACCTAGTAGCCTTAAAAAGGCGCTCCTGAGGTCGATGAGAAGATTGAATATGGCTTGGATAAATCCGACCGTAGTAGGCGTTGTTGCCTTCGCGGCTAGCCATCTTGTACTTGCTCAAACTGACTCAAAGATTGAAGAAAAATGGAATTTTTCGGGTGCGAAAACAGTCGCAGAGGCCGCCGACATTGACCAAGTTGAAGATGTTGCGCAAAGCCCAGAAATCGAAGAGTCCGAATCAGCGCAAGACACAGATGCAGAACTGACCGCTGAGTCAGAGACTCCCCCTGAACCCGCACAACTTGCTGATCTCGATTCCAGCTCCGATGCCAGTGACGACGTCACTGAGATCACCAGCGATGACGCGGCTGAAGATTTCACTGAAACTGAGCTTGATTCCGACTCTAAATATGCGGACGAAGAACTAAGCACAGATGGCTTTTGGACTCGTGATGGCCCTGAGCTACTCAGTGAAGAAGATGAAATA
>CALJJR010000147.1 GCA_937973905.1 uncultured Arenicella sp.
AAGCGAACGTAGCGAATAAAAAACTACTCGGAAAGAATCGCCACAACCTCATCAATCTCTTCGATCAACTCGGAAACCACTTGGCGTTTAACTTGAGTAGTGGGAGTAGATTGTCCGCCAGCTTCCATCTCGATTTGGTTCTTTGCGCCGCTAATGGTGAAACCCTCGATATACAGCAAGCTGCGGATACGCCGAATCAGCTGAACTTCATGGCGTTGATAATAGCGTCGATTGCCACGGCGCTTGACCGGATTCAATTGGGAAAATTCCTGCTCCCAGTAACGCAACACATGGGGTTTTACCATGCACAGCTCGCTGACCTCACCAATCGTGAAATACCGCTTACTTGGAATTGGCGGTAAGGTGGCGTTATCCCCTTGGTCTAGCATTGATGATTCCGATGGTTATTATTGTGGTGAAAGTCTACCAGTTTGCGTGAGAATCCGTACAGCGGTTAAACAGAATTAAGCTAAATTCTGCTGAACTAATGGACAAAAATCACGGAAATACTAGCGAAAAAGCTGCTTTAAGGAGAAGGAATTATTATCAATCGCCTCTTTGAGTTTCTGGCTCGCCTTAAACGTTACAACTCGGCGAGCTGAGATCGGGATTTCTTCCCCAGTCTTAGGGTTTCGTCCTGGTCGAGCTGGCTTGTCTCGGAGACCAAAATTACCAAATCCGGATAATTTGACTGAGCTGCCCTCTTCGAGCGCTGATTTAATTGTTTCGAAAAATTGTTCCACAAACTCTTTCGATTCGCGCTTATTGAGACCCAACTCCTCATGTAAGGAGACCGCCAGTTCTGCTTTAGTTGTTGACATATACCCACCTGAATATTTAGAACCACATGATCACTGCCCTAGGATTTATCCAGTAGTGCGGTAATCACCCCTGCTTCAATAGCCCCAACCGGCCGTTGTTGGTAAACATTCTTGCCTTCAAACGTCTACCTGTTAGCTACTTTCATTGCATTAGGCCATGGCTCGAATGCTAATGAGACGTAACTACTGAAACTACAACTATTCTGACAATCAACAACACTGCTATTTACTGCTGCCGTATTATCAGCTAGCGCCGCGGTCAGTATTTAAATACCAATGGCGCTAAGTTCTCAACCTCGCACCATGGTTATTATGCATAGCGTTGAGCAAACTCGCCAAAAGTGCCTCGGCATATTCGTCAGTCAGTGTACGCTCTTTATCCTGTAAGGTCAGGCTTAGCGAAACACTTTTATGCCCTTGTTCGACGCCTTTGCCCTGATAAACATCGAATATGGCCACGTCTTTAAGCTTTTCTCCAAGACCATCTCGCACCGTTGACAATAATTCCGCGGCGGCTAATTCCGCAGAAACAACGACCGACAAATCTCTGCGAATACTTGGGAATTTGGGCACTCCTTGAAATGCTGGCAACTGTGCTGCCAAGGCTTTCGAAAGATCAAGCTCGAACACAAACACTTCTGAAGAGAACCCATACTGCTGCTCTAATCGAGGATGAAGACGGCCGATAAAGCCGATTTCATCACCATTTTTAGTCACCGAGGAAAGCTGACCCGGATGCATAGAAATGTGCTCGAACTCATTAAATATAAAGGGTTCTTTAATACCCGTCAAGCTGAGTACCGCCTCCAAATCCGCCTTCAGATCGTAGAAATCCGCAGCTCTGGCTCCATCCACGCCCCATTGCCCTTGATGCCGACTCCCGGTCACCAGGACGGCTAATCGTTGCTTCTCAACAAAACCGGGATTGTCAGAAATTTGGTCTTTCTTAGCTCTATGATAGCTCGCGCCTAGTTCGAACAAACGCAAGCGGCCCTGTTGACGGTTATGATTAAACTGCGCAGCTTGAAGCACGCCGGGTAATAGACTGGTACGCATCACTGACATATTTTCAGCGAGTGGATTCTCCAAGATTACGGGTTTCTCATCACTCATATCAGCCTGATTTGCAGGGTCGATAAAACTGTAGGTGATGACTTCTCGAAAATCTCGTGCCACCAATGCTTGCCGCACACTGCGCTGACTAACTGTCGCCTCAGACCCAGTTATCGACCTTGGCGCGAGCCTCGGAATGGCGGTTGGTATGGCATCATAGCCTTTAACCCTTGCAACCTCTTCCACCAAATCAGCTTCATATTCAATATCAAAACGATAGCTTGGGGGAGTTACACGCCACCCTGTGGTGGTGTCTTGAACCTGATCAACAATGCGCTGAAGAATATGGCTTACTTCGCTGCGACGCAGCGGCATACCAAGCAATTGCTCTAAACGAGCGAGCCTGATTTCGACATCAGCACGATCTACCAATGCACTGTCGTTGACTTGCTCACAATTTGGCCCTGCATCACCACCACAGATTTGCAGCACTAATTGCGTCGCTCTTTCCATCGCAATGGAGGGCAACTCTGGATCAACGCCGCGCTCAAAGCGATGCGAAGATTCTGTGTGCAAACCATAGCGTCGTGCACAGCCTGCCGCTGATTTACGAGTGAAATGCGCAGCCTCTAAAACAATGTCATGAGTACTATCACCAATCGCGCTGTCTAAACCGCCCATCACACCCGCAATGGCAATTGGGCTCGATGCGTCGGCAATGACCAAAGTCTGCTCATCGAGCGTGGCCGTACTTTCATCCAGCAATTTGATTTTTTCGCCTGCTTTAGCTGGCCGCACAACGATTTTGCTATCCAGCTTACGGTAATCAAAGGCGTGCATGGGTTGCCCGAGTTCAAGCATCACGTAGTTGGTTATATCAACAACAGGGCTAATCGGCCTGACACCACAACGTCGCAAGCGTTCCGCCAACCAAATTGGTGTCGCAGCATTGCTGTCTATCCCTTTAATGATACGACCAATGTATCGCGGGCATGCACTGCTGTCTTGCAGCTCAATATCAATCTGTTCTTGATTGCTCGCAGGTACCGGGGAAGTTGCTACCGGATGTAACTCCGCGTCAGCTAATATTTTTAATTCACGGGCAACACCTTGAACGCTCAAGCAATCACCCCGGTTGGGCGTTAGATCAATATCGATCAAGTTATCATCCAAAGCCAGAAGTTGGTCGACTCGCTGACCAATTTCGGCTTCACCGCCCAACTCTAAAATACCATCTGAGTGGTCTTCTAAGCCCAGTTCAGCTGCCGAACAAAGCATGCCGTTTGACTCGATTCCGCGGACCTTTGCGCGCTTAATCTGCATGCCATTTGGCAACTCAGCGCCCACTGTAGCCACCGCTACTTTCAGGCCTTCAGCCACATTCGAGGCGCCACAGACAATATCCAGCTGCTCGCTGCCAATATCTACCTTAGTCAGGTTTAATCGATCAGCATCTGGGTGTTTACTTACTTCTAGAACGTGGCCCACCAGCAGATGTTCGATCTCACCGGCGAGGGGACTCACACCATCGACTTCCAGACCGGCCAGAGTCAATCGATCCGCAATTTCTTGGGTTGAGAGTTCGGTAGTCACCCACTCACGCAACCAGTGTTCGGAGATGATCATTTGAATTGCTCCAGGAAATTCAGGTCATTGTCGAAGAAGAGCCTGAGATCATCGACGCCATAGCGCAACATCGTAAGACGCTCTACCCCCACGCCAAAAGCAAAACCAGTGTAACGTTCAGAATCGATTCCAACGTGTTTAAACACTTCCGGGTGTACCATGCCGCTACCTAGAATCTCGATCCAGCCAGTGTGCTTACAAATCCTGCAGCCGCTGTCACAGAACACACACGAAATATCAACTTCGGCAGATGGCTCGGTAAATGGGAAATATGATGGCCTCAGCCGTATCTCTAAATCAGCTTCAAAGAATTGCCGTAGAAACTGCGTCAAAATACCTTTTAAGTCAGCAAACGAGATTCCTTCGTCCACCATCAGGCCTTCAACCTGGTGGAACATCGGCGTATGAGTGACATCAGAATCGCAGCGGTAAACCCTGCCCGGCGCAATGATATTGATGGGCGGTTGCTGGTTGAGCATGAAACGAGCCTGCACGGGTGAGGTGTGAGTGCGCAGTAGATTCACGCCCTCTCCTTCACTTTCGACGTAGAAGGTGTCGTGCATCGCTCTTGCAGGGTGCTCAGGAGGGATATTCAGTGCTTCAAAATTGTGAAAATCATCCTCAATTTCCGGGCCCGTGGCGACCCCGAACCCCATAGCAACGAAGATATCCTCAATGCGCTGCAAGGTGCGGCTAACTGGATGCATGCCACCGGTTAAATCACCCCGTCCAGACAAAGTGACGTCAATTTTTTCTGCAGCTATACGGGCCGCCATCTCAGCAAGCTCTAATTCAGTTTTTTTGCCGCCGATAGCCGCCGCTACTTGTTGTTTTATCTGGTTGACCAGATCACCAAACTTTGGTCGCTCTTCAGCGGGCAGCCCACCTATTTGCTTTAATTGACTGGTAAGTTCACCTTTCTTGCCAAGATACTGAACGCGCAACATTTCCAGCGCTGCCGGAGTATCAGACTCGGCGATTGCTTGCATCGCGCGCTGTGAGATCGCGTTTAAACTTTCTTCCAATGAAGTGCTCATGGGCTCTTTTTAATAGGTTATTTTTACCACGCCAAGCGATCGATTATCGTTTGACCAACATTAAAAAGGAAGGCCGAAGCCTCCCTTTTTATGCCTTTGCATGCATTCGCATGCCAACTCTGTCTAGATCGATAAAACCTAGGCGGCCTCAGCCAGCGCTGCTTTGGCTTGTTCAGCGAGTTGCGCGAAAGCAGCTTGATCATGCACGGCAATGTCAGCCAGCACTTTACGATCGAGCTCAATACCTGCGCGCTGCATGCCGTTAATGAAGCGGCTGTAGTTCAAACCATTCATCTTAGCAGCGGCGCTAATGCGTGTGATCCACAAACGACGGAATTGGCGTTTGCGTTGACGACGGTCACGGTATTCATATTGACCGGCGCGTGTGACAGCCTGCGTAGCAACACGAAAGACATTCTTGTTTCTTCCGCGATAGCCTTTGGCTTGACTGATTACTTTTTTGTGTTTTGCACGTGCGGTTACACCACGTTTTACTCTAGGCATCTTAGTTCTCCGGTATCAAAAGTCGCTTAGGCGTATGGCAACATACGGCTAATCAAACGCGCATCACATGGCTCGGCAGTTGTGCCGTGCCGCAAATGACGTTTCCGCTTAGTGGATTTCTTGGTCAGGATATGACGAAGATGCGATTGAGAGCGTTTGAATTTACCGCTCCCAGTTTTTTTGAAGCGCTTGGCCGCGCCACTGTTACTTTTAATTTTAGGCATAATTACCTCAGGCGAAATCGCCGGTTGCCGTTTCATTGATAACCGAATCAAGTTTAAAAGTTGACTCATCCGGTCCGTTGTATTGTTTAAATTCTTATCAAATTCAAACAGATAAGCTGCAAAAAACAGCTGGATTCTCAGTTACTTATTTTTTATTGGTGCCAGCACCATCACCATTTGCCGCCCTTCTAGCTTGGGGAACTGCTCGACAGTACCATACTCTTCCAAATCACCTTCGATTCGTTTGAGCAGATCCATACCAAGCTCTTTGTGCGCCATTTCTCGCCCACGAAAGCGGATGGTAACTTTAGTTTTGTCACCGCCATCAAGAAACTCCGTGAGTTTACGAAGTTTAATCTCGTAATCGCCGATATCTGTACCAGGGCGAAATTTAATTTCTTTAACCTGAATTTGCTTTTGGTTTTTGCGGGCAGCCGCTTTTCGCTTGCTGTCTTCGTACAAAAACTTGCCATAGTCCATGATTCGACACACGGGTGGATCTGCATTTGGTGAAATCTCTACCAAATCAAGACCGGCTGCTTCGGCAGCTGCAAAAGCCGCGTCACGGTCTAAAATCCCGGCTTGTTCGCCGTTTTGATCAATAAGTCGAATGCTTGGCGCGGTAATATCTTGATTAACACGCTGTTTTTTCTTGGTTGCTATGGGTAACCCCTCGTTTTAAGGATTAGTTAAATTCAGTATAAATGGTAGACGCGATTGGATTCGAACCAACGACCCCCACCATGTCAAGGTGGTGCTCTAACCAACTGAGCTACGCGTCTGCGATCAGGTGCGGGAAGATATCAAACAAGCTCAATGGATTCAACGGTTTTTAGCGCTTATTCGCAGCAATTTTCCGTAGCAAAATCAGACCTTTTGAGGATGGTTTAACAGTTGTTTTCAGAGTTTTATTTGTTTTTTTGGCTGAGCGTCCCATAATAATCTCAGCGGACGTGCGCTCTGTACGTTTGGTCTATAATTAAAGTGAGGAATAAAGATGGATTTAATGAAATTGGCAACGCAAGTACTTGGTAGCAAACTGGGTGGTTCAGCCGGCGGAAATAACGACTTGATGCAATCAGTAATTGGGGAACTCCTAGGTGGCTCTGGTAAGCAAGGTATCGATTTCGGTTCTTTATTGCAGGGTCTGCAAGGTAATGGATTGGCCGATGTCGCCAAGTCATGGCTAGGGGACGGCGCCAACGAGCATATCTCTCGTTCGCAAATAGAGCAGCTATTAGGATCTGCCCAGGTCCAAGAAGCCGCATCAAAACTAGGTGCGGATCAAAATGATCTGTTACGCGGCTTGCAGGAAATGATCCCGCAAGTGGTAGACAAATCATCCAGCGGTGGCGAACTACTTGACTCTGTCGGTGGTTTGAGCGGGCTAGCTGGCTTAGCGAGCAAGTTTTTGAAATAGCTCAGTAAAAACAAAGAAATATCAAACGGCGACCCTAGTGTCGCCGTTTTTTGTGGCTGCTATACTGCGCACAACAAATAACAAGAAGAATTAATAAATGAATCTCGCAAATAAAGTTCTGATTGCGCTCGCACTTGGCGTTCTAGTTGGTTTGGCACTAAATATTAGTGGCTTAGGCCAACAACCTTGGGTGGCTGACAACGTAGTCGGTGGAATATTTCTCCTGGTCGGAAAGTTATTCGTTAACGCCTTGAAAATGTTGGTCGTTCCACTGGTTCTGTTCTCGTTGATTCCCGGCATAATCGGGATTGGCGACGTACGGCTCCTTGGCCGAATCGGCTCAAAGGCGGTTGCGCTATATTTGCTCACCACGGCCATTGCCATCACCACGGCGGTGGTATTCGCGGCTGGATTTGGCATTGGCAAAGGCATGACAGTGCCGTCTGACGCCAATTTCGAGGGGCGCGAGGCGCAGTCTTTTCTCGATATTTTAATCGGCATCATTCCGACCAACCCGATCGCAGCGATGGCCAACGGCGATATGTTGGCGATTATTTTCTTCTCAATTTTCTTTGGAATCGCGCTGCTTTCGGTGGCGAAAGATTCACCAGATTTGATCAAACTTATTGAGCAAATTAATGGCGTAGTGATGAAGATGGTGAGCCTTGTCATGCACTTCGCACCGATCGCGGTGTTTTGCTTGATCGCCAAGGCGGTATCAGAACTTGGCATGGGCTTACTGCAAGAACTCGCTTGGTACGTGTTAGTGCTGACCGGTGTGCTTATTTTTCATGCCCTCGTGACCCAAATGGTTTTCTTAAAGGTTTTTTCAGGGCTGAGCGTAAAAACGTTCTTGCAGAAAATACGCACAGCTCAATTGTTCGCTTTTAGTACTTCTAGTTCTGGTGCGACAATCCCGGTCACCCTACGCACCATGCAAGAACGCATGGGGGTTGACCGAGCCGTATCTTCGTTCAGTGTACCTTTTGGTGCCACGATCAATATGGATGGCACGGCGATGATGCAAGGTGTGGCCACTGTTTTTATCGCCAATCTCTACGGCATTGATCTGGGCTTGGGCGGCTACATTACGGTTATCGTGACTGCAGTGTTGGCATCGATTGGTACGGCTGCGGTTCCTTCTGTCGGCCTGGTGATGTTGACGATGGTGTTCGCACAAGTAAATCTGCCGGTCGAAGGCATTGCTTATATATTGGGTGTAGATCGCTTGATGGATATGCTGCGTACGGCCGTTAACGTCACCGGTGATGGTGTGGTCACAGCCATTGTCGCCAAGAGTGAAGACCGGATGGATCTCGACATCTACAACGATCCAGAAGCCGGGGTCATCGAAGACGAGTAGCGGTTCTCTAGCGTGAATACGAATCGCTTGTAAATACAAGCGATTCAAGCGCTGTCGGAGTAGCTAAATGCCAAGCGATACGTAAGAGTCTACAATTCTCTCCAACGAGATCATCATTGCCGCAATTCGAAGATCAGGGATTTTATCGTCGCTGTGCCATTTTTCACTGATGACTTGATAGCCCTGACGCATGGTATCGTCCAATCCCGATCGAACTAGATCGAGTTCGGTTGGCCCGGCAACCAGCTCTTCGAGCAAGCCTTCAGGAAACTTTTTACCAACCAACTCTTCGATCGCGCTAACCATCATCGTGGTTTTTCGCTCTTCCTGACGTCTTTGCAAACGCCCAAATCGGATATGGCCAATATTTTTGACCCACTCAAAATATGAGACAGTCACACCACCGGCATTCGCGTACAAATCGGGAATAATCACCACACCCTTGTCGCGTAAAATTTGGTCTGCGGTAAACGTGATCGGGCCGTTGGCCGCTTCGATTATCAACCTGGCCTGAATACGCTCCGCATTCTCAGGCGTAATGACCCCTTCCATCGCCGCTGGAATCAAAATATCGCAATCTAGCTCTAGGCAAGATTTTGCGTCTTCTTGGTAATTCGCATAGCCTTTGACACCACCGTGCTCAAGGATATGGGCATGTAAGGCTTCAATATCGATCCCATCGTAGTCGACAATCGCGCCGTCTCGTTCCAACACAGCCACGATCTTAGAACCGTCTTCTTCAGACAAAAACTTAGCTGCGTGATACCCCACATTACCAAGTCCTTGCACGATAACTCTTTTGCCATCTAATGAACCACTGAGCCCAGCAACCTCGATATCTTTGGGATGACGAAAGCATTCTCTGAGCGCATACTGAACACCCCGCCCGGTTGCTTCAACACGGCCTCGAATACCACCTTTGTTAACAGGCTTGCCAGTAACGCAGGCCCAAGGGTTTAAGTCTTCTGGATGCAAACGTTTATATTCGTCCGCCATCCACGCCATTTCGCGTTCACCCGTACCCATGTCAGGAGCGGGCACGTTTTGTGCCTGCGATATTAAAGACCGCTTAGACAGCTCCTGAGTAAAACGGCGTGTAATGCGCTCTAACTCAAACGCCTCCCATTCGTTTGGATCAATCACCAAAGCGCCTTTAGAGCCGCCAAATGGGGCCTCGACGAGTGCGCATTTATACGACATCAAGGCGGCAAGTGCTTCTACTTCGTCTTGATCGGCATACGGTGAGTATCGGATGCCGCCTTTAACTGGCTCCATGTGTTCTGAGTGCACAGATCGATACCCCGTAAAAGTGTACAAGCGATCCCTTAAACGCACACCGAAGCGCACGGTGTAGGTTGAATTGGCAACTTTAATTTTATGCCGCAGCCCAGGTGATATTCCGACCAGCTCTGCAGCTTGATCAAACGTACGTTCTACTGACGAAAGGAAACTCTCAGAATTCTGCGACATAACTTTGTCTCCGTATTATTTGCTCTACTTGAGCATTATTATTGCTTAGATTCTAGAACAAATTTCTAAGCATTAAATACGTCAAGCGGCCAATTATCCAATAAAAATTTGTGATTCTAAGGACAACACAAAACAAACTACAGTTCTTTAACTGCCCAAGAAATCAGCATGACCAAACACATAGCAATGACTAAGTAGCGCAATAAGACTGGGTTAATCTTTAGTAGTGTTGCGGCGCCCAGTCGCGCCCCTGTCACCTGCCCCAACATCATGACCACGCCAGCCACTAGGACAACTTGGCCGTAAAAGAGAAATACCAACAAAGAAGCGAGATTCGTTGCGAAGTTAAGCGTCTTTGCTCGTGCAGTGGCGGAGACGATCTCCTGCCCCCGAAGGGAAACACCTGCCAGCACAAAAAAGGAACCGGTGCCTGGCCCGAACATGCCGTCATAGGCGCCGACAACCGGCACTGCCGTGGTTTTATAGATGCGCTCACTCACCTTAGGCGCGCGGCTTTCTGCAGCCTGTTGCGGCGCGAGAATAAAATACAGTGCAATACTGACAATGACAATGGGAATAAGAATGTTCAGAGCATCGGTCGAAACGTATTGAACCGCAACCGTGCCGATTAAAGAGCTCACGAAAGCAATGAGCATCAGGTTGCGCACTTCGCGGAACCGAACCTTGCCGAGACGAAACATCATTAGCGAAGCTGTTCCAGACCCGGTGACCGCCTGCAGTTTATTGGTGCCGAGTGCGGCCAACGGCGGAACGCCGACCATGAGCAACGCAGGTATCGTGATTAGCCCGCCGCCGCCAACCAGTGTATCCAAGTAACCCGCGGCAAAGGCGGCCAAGCATAGAGCTAAAAGAACAGCAAATGAAAACTCCACAGGTTATTTGAGATACGCTGCGCGCAGCTCTTCAATGCGATCCCGCGTGCGGGCGGCTTGTTCAAACTCAAGATTTTCAGCGTGCTGAAACATCTCTTTCTCTAACCGTGCCATCACTTTGGCAAATTCTTTCGGGTCGTTACTAAGCTCGAGCTCTTCATCGATGATTTCAAATTTTGCGAGCTCCTGCGCAGCATCACTGGTGGCGCCATCGATTATATCGCGTACCGCCTTGCGGACGCTTTTGGGCACAATCCCATGTTTTTTATTGTGCTCCTCCTGCTTGGTTCTTCGCCGATCGGTCTCATCAATGGCAATTTGCATCGAATTGGTGATTCGATCTCCGTATAAAATGGCCTTGCCGTGCAGGTTGCGTGCCGCTCGACCGATGGTTTGAATCAATGATCGAGTCGAGCGTAAAAAGCCCTCTTTATCCGCATCGAGGATTGCCACCAAACTTACTTCCGGCATATCCAAGCCTTCTCTTAACAAATTGATGCCCACAAGCACGTCGAATTCGCCAGCACGCAGATCACGAATAATCTCCACCCGCTCTACTGTGTCGATATCCGAGTGGAGGTAGCGTACTTTAACGCCCGCTTCAGAGAGATAGTCAGTCAAATCCTCCGACATACGCTTGGTTAATGTCGTGATGAGAACGCGCTGATCAACGGCTGCGCGCTTGGTGATCTCAGACAAAACATCGTCAACCTGAGTCGCGACTGGGCGCACTTCAATTTGCGGATCTATCAAGCCAGTGGGACGTACCACCTGATCAATCGTATCTGGGTTTTGCTTGATTTCGTAGTCGCCAGGCGTAGCCGAAACAAAAATCGTTTGCGGCATCAGCTGTTGGAACTCTTCAAACTTTAACGGCCGATTATCCATCGCTGAGGGCAATCTAAAGCCATATTCAACGAGCGTTTCTTTACGTGATCGATCGCCTTTATACATGGCGCCCAACTGTGGAACCATGACGTGCGACTCGTCCAAAATCATCAATGCATTCGGCGGCAGATAGTTAATCAGGGTTGGAGGTGGTTCGCCAGCTTGTGCGCCAGACAAATAACGCGAGTAATTCTCAATGCCATTGCAATAGCCCAGTTCGGTCATCATTTCCAGATCGAACAAGGTACGCTGCTCCAAGCGCTGCGCCTCAACCAGCTTATTCTCTTCGCGCAGGAAGGCTAAACGCTCCCGCAACTCATCGCGGATTTTTTCGCAAGCTTCTAGAACCCTAACCCGAGGAGTGACGTAGTGAGATTTAGGGAAAATCGTAACCCGCTTTAGCTCTTCTTCAACCGCCCCGGTAAGCGGGTCAAAGCGGGAAACTTTTTCCACATCTTCGCCAAACAACTCCACCCTGATTGCGTAGCGCTCAGACTCTGCCGGGAAGATATCGATCACGTCTCCACGCACGCGAAAGGTGGCTCGTTTGAGCTCTAAGTCGTTGCGCGTGTATTGCAGCTCGGCTAGGCGACGTAAAATCGCTCTTTGATCCATGATGTCACCCACACTCAGATGCAAGATCATCTCGTGGTAAGCCTGAGGATCGCCCAAACCGTAGATCGCCGACACTGTGGCGACAATGATCACGTCCTCACGCTCTAGAATCGCCTTAGTGGCTGACAGGCGCATTTGGTCGATGTGTTCGTTTACCGACGCATCTTTCTCTATGAAGGTATCAGAACTCGGCACATAGGCTTCAGGCTGGTAGTAGTCATAATAGGAAACAAAATACTCAACTGCATTGTGCGGAAAAAAATCACGCATTTCTGAGTACAGCTGCGCGGCCAGCGTTTTATTTGGCGCGAGCACAATCGTCGGTCGCTGTTCAGATTGGATGACGTTCGCCATCGTAAACGTCTTGCCCGAACCAGTTACACCCAACAAGGTCTGAAAGGCTTCACCGTTTCGCAAACCGCCAATTAAACTCTTGATCGCAGTGGGCTGATCACCAGCGGGTTGGTACTCACTTACTAGTTTAAATAAACGTGCCACAGACAAAACTTGATCGCATTAGGATGAACTAGAGTATACGGGAGACGTGGTAGCGGTTACATGGTTGGCATCGAGCGATTGAAAAAAACTCTTGTCTGAGCTAATGTATCCAAAGCTCAGGATGAGCTGATCAAAATCAAAACAATTTGTTTCAAGGAGGAAACATATGACATTACCTACCTATGCAAAAAGGTCTACCCAGAGTGGATATACCTTATTAGAAGCCTTATTCAGCATCGCCCTAAGCGGTATCCTTATCTTGCTGGCCGCTCCCAGCTTTGCCTCGTTGATCGTGCGAAATGAACTAACGACGCAAAGCAACGCCGTGCTCGAATCACTCTATTACGCTCGCTCGCAAGCCATAGCGCACCAACATAATGTTCATATTTGCAATACTTCTGCAGGCAAACAGCGTTGCTCTACAGATTATTCAAGCAATCGAAATTGGTCTGACGGTTGGCTCATATTTGCCGATAAGAATTTAAACAATGAGCTAGACGATGGTGATGAGATTTTGCGCACGGTAGAGCACAAGGGTAATATCACCATCGTATTTAATCAGCGCGGCAGACTCAGGTATTTTCCAACTGGAAGCGCTCGCAGCGCTGGCTTCTATTTATGCAGCGCCGAATATGAAGATGCACGGCATATTTTGCTCCTGCATACAGGGCGAGCAAGGGTAAATCAGAACCTATCCGACAGACAGAGAGATATTTGCCGTCAGGCTGCTGGTGGGTAAATGCACACAAAGACGTAAAAAAACGAGCTAAACATCTTGACCGAACAAGGGCGAATCAGTACGATTCGCTCCTGCTGAAAATGCTGTTCCCCGATAGCTCAGTTGGTAGAGCAAATGACTGTTAATCATTGGGTCGCTGGTTCGAGTCCAGCTCGGGGAGCCATTTCAAGCATCACTCTCAAAGGATTGAGCTCCACCTTTTTTGAACTTTATCTTTGAACTTTATCGTGTGCTGCCATCAAACTATTCTTCCGAGGTGCCCATATGCGTGCTCGGCAAGCATTGCGCATGTATTTTCATTAATTTCGGGAAGCGTAACTCCCATCCTCTAAAGCTAGTCAGACACCGAATAATAACGTGCGCTTTATCTAGATCACTTGTTTGCGCGATCGTCTCCTTTCGCTGTTAAAATAAAGCTTCAGACAACCTAGTTTAGTTAAGCCATGGACGCGATTACCGCTTTACATACTCGCAATTCAGCGAACCTGCTCAGTGAACCTGGCCCAAACTCGGAGCAGATGGAAGCCATTTTTCAAGCCGGTCTGCGCGCATGTGATCACGGTTGTTTGACTCCTTGGAAGTATCTGGTGATTGAAGGTGAGGCGCGGGCAGAGTTTGGACAGCTGATGGCGTCGGTGAAAGCAGCAATGGATGGTGGCCAAATTGATCCTGAGTTGGCGGCAAAACTCGCACAAAAGCCTTTTCGTGCACCGACTATTATCGCTGTGGTTGCCACCGTGAGAGCGCATCATAAGATACCGGATATAGAGCAGGTTTTGTCTGCCGGCGCCAGCGCCCAGATGATGATGACCGCCGCGCATGCACTTGGCCTAGGCGCCATTTGGCGTTCAGGAAGTTTGATGTTCGCTGCTGAAATGCGAGAGGGGTTAGGTCTTGAACCGACGGACCAAATTGTCGGGTTTCTTTATCTTGGTACTGCGAATAACGTTAAGCCGCTTCCCGAACGTAAAACCAGCGATTTTGTAGAAACCTGGAATGGCCTAGCAAGTTAGGTGACGCGTCATATGAACGCGCCAGACGTCCTCTAGTATTGGCTCTCTGGTGTATTGACGACTAATCCTTCGAGTTCGTCAGTGACTTTGATCTGGCATGAAAGACGCGATGTCTCTTTGACATCTTCTGCGACTTCCAACATCTCAGCCTCAAGGTCGTCGGCCTTACCAACTGCATCCATCCAAGCTGGATCGATGTATACGTGACATGTAGCGCATGCACAAGCTCCGCCACAATCCGCGTCGATTCCAGGAAGGTCGTTACTAGTAGCGGCCTCCATCACACTGTCGCCGTTTCTGGCGTCAACAGTACGAGCAGTTCCTTCGAAATCCACAAAAGTAATATTAGGCATGAGTTTTTGCGCCAGTGAAGGCGATCTAGTTTCGGTTAATGGTGCCCAGGGCGGGACTTGAACCCGCACGGCTCTCGCCACTGCCCCCTCAAGACAGCGTGTCTACCAATTCCACCACCTGGGCATTGTTCTAATTTTGTACTTCAGACTCGACTTGTTCTTCCACTGAATCAACGGCTTCTTCTACGGCATCCACTGCTTGATCAACTGAGGTCTCAACTTGTTCCGGGACATCATCGCTAGGGATATCTAAACTCGGAACTTCCGAAGCCGGGTCACTCTGATCCGGAACGGCGTCAATGGTAGGCACTTCACTCTCACTACTTTGTACTTGCTCTAGCACCGAGGTGCTGTCTACAACGCTGCTGTTTTCAGCACGCTTTGCGTATATATATGCGAGCGACAAACTGGAGATAAAAAACACCGCACACATCAATGAGGTCATTCTGCTTAGAAAATTGGCCGAACCGCGGCTTCCAAACATGCTGGCTGAGCCGCCCCCGCCAAACGCGGAACCCATGTCGCCCTTGCTTTGTTGCATAAGGGCAAGAACTATAATCGCCAACGCCGCAAAGACGTTAACGATGATCAAAATTGTTGTGGTCATACTATTTCTCTAATTCCTGTGGTGTGGCTAAACCGGCAAGATCAAGCAATGCCAATTTGCGCCGCTGCCTTGCAAATACCGAGAAAACTCTCGGCTTGCAGTGACGCTCCACCAATTAAGCCGCCATCTATGTCCGCCTGACTCAATAGCTCGAGAGCATTGGTAGGCTTCATACTGCCGCCGTATAAAATTCTTGTCTGCTGAGCGATGTCTTGATCATGCTCAGCCAATTTATTGCGAATAAACTCGTGTGCGTTTTGCGCCTGCTCGGGAGTTGCTGTTTCACCCGTGCCTATCGCCCATACCGGTTCGTAAGCGATGACAGCCTTTGCAAACCCAGCAATGCCAGTCACTTCGAGCACGGCATCAAGCTGCTCAGAAAGAACCGCATTGGTACGTTCTTGTTGCCGCTGCTCCAAGGTTTCACCAATACAAAGCACCGGCGTCACCGTGAAATCGAGCGCCACACAGGCCGAAAACTTTTCGGCTACCTGGCCATTCGTTTCACCAAAGAGTTCTCGTCGTTCAGAGTGCCCTAACAAAACGTACTGACACCCAATCTCTGCCAACATGGGCAGCGAAATCTCACCGGTAAACGCACCCTGCTCATTTGCATTAACATTCTGCGCACCCAGTTTTACCGAGGTTTCGGAAACGAGGCCAGAGGCTATAGAGAGGTACACACTCGAAGGGCAAACCAACACATCAAAGTTATTCGCTCCTGAAACATGGCCGAGGCCATTTGCGATGCCATTAATCAGCTCGGAGGTCATTTCCTTGCTGCCATGCATTTTCCAATTGCCAGCAATTAATTGTCGTCGCATGTTGGAACTATTTCACGGTTTCAGAAGAGCGCGGATGTTACCACAGGGCAGTCCTAAGGACTACAATATGAATGACAAAAAAACAGCGTCACAACCCACTATTTAGCCTTGAATATATTGCGAAACTTTATCGGAAATACGCTCGCAACTGGCCGCGACCATAGCCTCGTCATCGCCCTCCACCATTACGCGAATCACGGGTTCGGTGCCGGAGGGACGCAACAGAACGCGGCCATGATCAGCCAGTTGTTCTGCTTCGGCTGCAACACTCTGTTTGATCTCGTCTGTTTCACAGACTGCGGCCGCATCCGTGTCTGCTGGTAGCCGCACATTGATCATTTTTTGAGGGTACATTTGCATCTCTGCCGCGAGCTCATGCAGCGGTTTTTCGCTGAATTTTAATTGAGTGAGAACCTGTAGCGCAGATACTAGACCATCTCCAGTGGTGGTCTTATCCAAACAAATAATATGGCCAGATGACTCGCCACCCAAAACCCAATCACGCGCCTTCAACTCTTGCATCACATAACGATCACCCACTTTGGCCCGCACGAATGGTATGCCAAGATCTTCGAGCGCCTTCTGCATACCAAAGTTGCTCATTAAGGTACCCACTACGCCACCGCGCAATCGCCCCTGCTTATGCAAGCTGTTGGCAATAACAAATAACAGCTGATCTCCATCTACCACTTTGCCGTGCTGATCTACCATCATCACACGATCGGCGTCGCCATCGAAGGCAATGCCTACATCACACTGGTGCTCTACCGTGTGTTGGCATAAACCTTCGATGTGGGTTGATCCACATTGGTTATTGATGTTGAAGCCGTCAGGTTTGTTGTTGATAACGTGGATATCGGCACCGAGTTCATGAAACACCATAGGTGCTGAGTGATATGCGGCGCCATTGGCGCAATCAATTGCAACCTTGAGGCCTTTAAAGTCCATTCTGCGAGGAATCGTACCCTTGCAGAATTCAACGTATCTGCCCAAGGCGTCATCCATTCGAAATGCTTTGCCAAGCTCGCTGGATTTAACCACTTGCATGGGCGCAAACATGAGCTCTTCTATCTCAGCCTGAATTTCATCTGAGATCTTGGTGCCGTTAGGCGAGAAGAACTTAATGCCATTGTCAGTAAACGCATTGTGCGATGCGGAAATCACGACGCCAGCATGAGCGCGAGCGGTTTGTGTTAAATAGGCGATAGCAGGCGTTGGTAACGGCCCCAACATGGTGACATCCATACCCGCCGAAGACAGCCCCGCCTCCATCGCCGACTCCATCATATAACCTGAGATTCGCGTATCTTTACCAATTAGAACTGAGCCTTTCCCGTAATGCTTTTTGGTCACGGTTCCCAAAGCCCAACCTAGTTGGACAATCGTCGCTGGTGTAATTGGTTCCGTACCAACCGGACCACGGATGCCGTCAGTGCCAAAAAATTTCTTTTTCATGCTTATTTTAGTAGTTTGACGCACTCATCACTGCTTCAGCACACCGAATGGCGTCATGACTCGCACGTACATCATGTACCCGCACTAGTTTAGCGCCATTCATAACCGCTTGCACTGCCAGACCAAGGCTGCCGGCGAGCCTTTCATCCACGGGCCGATTGAGAATTGCATCAATCATTGATTTTCGGGAAACGCCGATCAACATCTCACAACCCGTGCTTGAACGGATTTTGGCAATCGAGTTTAGCAAAGCAAGATTATGTTCTAGCGTTTTGCCAAAGCCAATGCCAGGGTCACCAATAATGTCTCGTTGGGGTATTCCCGCCTCTAGGCATGCATCGATCTGCTGGGTCAAAAAGTGGCTCACATCCGCTATAACATCTTCGTATTGTGGCTGAGCTTGCATGGTTTTGGGTTCACCAAGCATATGCATAATACAGACCACGGCATTGTGTTCTGCAGCAGCCGCGACAGCACCAGGCGCACGCAATCCGTTGACATCATTAATCATCGCTGCGCCAGATTGCATGGCAGCGCGCATAACTTCAACTTTGGATGTATCCACCGAAATTGGCACTTCAGCTGCAGCGACCAGCGATTCAATCACGGGAATCACTCGTTCCATTTCTTCATCAATCGACACCGAATCGGCGCCGGGACGCGTCGATTCACCACCGATATCTAGAATATCGGCGCCCTCCTCGATGAGCTTGAGGGCATGACGTACTGCATCTTCGTGGCGATGATAGTGACCACCATCTGAAAACGAATCAGGGGTCGTATTAACGACCCCCATAATCAATGCTCGCGGCTGGCTAAGCAGCTCACGTAGCGAAGTACCTGCCATCGTTTAGGCTTCGCTGGCGGGCGTATCCATTTGCGGCTTAATTGGGGTTGAACCCTTCGACTCATCGTCTGGCTTATCGCTTTTAGGGGTCGGCAGATCTGAAGGAGGTGACGGTTGCTTACCGGCCATTATGTCGGCGATTTGATCCGAATCGATAGTCTCCCATTCCATCAAACACTTCGCCATAACCTCTACCTTATCTCGATTGTCTTCGAGAATTTGCTTGGCGCGACTGTACTCTTCATCAATGATTCTGGAGATTTCACTATCCACAAGATTGGCAGTTTTCTCGCTCATATTCTTGTTTGTAGTCACATCTCGACCAAGGAACACCTCTGATTCGTTTTCACCATACACACGTGTGCCAAGTGCATCACTCATCCCCCAGCGAGCCACCATGTTGTGCGCCATTTTTGTCGCAACTTCAAAATCATTGGATGCCCCAGTAGTCATCTGGTCCATGAAGATTTCTTCGGCGATGCGGCCTCCCATGAGGACAGCAATTCGCGCCAACAAGTAATCTCGATTGTGGCTGTAGCGATCCTCTTCTGGTAACTGCATGGTTACGCCCAAAGCCCGACCACGAGGGATGATAGTAACTTTATGTACTGGATCGGTATGCTCACGCAACACTTCAGCAACGACGGCATGGCCAGATTCGTGATAGGCCGTGTTCATACGCTCGTCTTCCGGCATGACGATAGAACGTCGTTCTACGCCCATCATCACCTTGTCTTTGGCGAGCTCAAAGTCCGCCATCTCGACTAATTTTTTATCACCGCGAGCGGCAAACAGCGCTGCTTCATTGACCAGATTGGCTAAGTCTGCCCCGGAGAAACCTGGCGTGCCTCGCGCGATAATTGCGGCATCGACAGTTTGCCCAATCGGCACTTTGCGCATATGAACTTTGAGGATTTGTTCACGGCCGCGAATGTCTGGTAACGGTACGTTTACCTGACGGTCAAATCGGCCCGGACGCAATAATGCCGGGTCAAGCACGTCCGGTCGGTTGGTTGCAGCGATGACGATAATGCCTTCGCCACCTTCAAAGCCGTCCATCTCAACCAACAATTGGTTCAAAGTTTGTTCGCGCTCATCATGTCCGCCGCCAAGACCAGCGCCCCGTTGTCGACCGACAGCGTCTATTTCATCAATGAATATAATGCATGGAGCGTTTTTCTTAGCTTGGTCGAACATGTCACGAACCCGTGATGCGCCCACACCGACAAACATTTCAACAAAGTCTGATCCTGAGATAGAGAAGAATGGTACTCTGGCCTCACCGGCGATCGCTTTGGCGAGTAAGGTTTTACCAGTACCTGGACTGCCGGTCATTAATATACCGCTAGGCATCCGACCGCCAAGTTTTTGGAAACGAGATGGGTCGCGTAGAAAATCCACTACTTCCTGCACTTCCTCTTTAGATTCTTCGATACCTGCGACGTCTTCAAACGTAACGCGATTTGTGTCCTGGTTGAGCAAACGTGCTCGGCTTTTTCCAAAGCTCATTGCGCCTTTACCACCACCGCCTTGCATCTGGCGCATCAAGTAGATCCAAACACCAATAAACAGCACCAATGGCAGGGTATTAATCAACAAGCTCTTCCAGAATGAGCCTTGTTTTGGGGGCGATGCTTCAAAAGGAATATTGCGACCGACCAAAGTATCGATTAACTGCCCATCATTGGGCATCACCGTGGCGAAACTGCTACCGTCGGTCATCTCACCAGTAATTGTGCGCTCACCTTCGTCGATTACGACGTTGCGCACACCACCGGCCATGACCTTGGCCATAAATTCAGAATACTTTAGCGACTCAACACTGTTGGTTGGGGCACTTTGATCCGCAACCCATGAACCAATCATGAGTAGCAAAAGGCCCATAACGATAATATTCGTAATCTTGTTCAAAACAGTTTTCCTAAAAGTTTGGCCAGTTGTTGGCCTACGTCTTTACCAATAATAGTTCTAAAGGCAGTTTTATGTTCGATTGTAACAGCCGATTAGGGTTACAGTGTGAGTGTTTACGGGGCCGAAGGAAGCCTTTTGAGGGGCAATTCTCCTCAGTTTCTGATGGGTGCGCTGGTTTATCCAAATACTAACCTGCTAATTCTTTGGCTGATGATGGCCGGCTAAAAAGTAATACTCTCTACTCTTTGACCGTGAAGCATCGGGTTTTCTGACCACACCCTTTTTAAACTGGCTCTTTACCGCTCGGCGAAAAGCATGAGCAGCGCTGCCCTCAAACAACTTAGCTAACAATCGGCCCTCAGGCTTTAGCCTTTGCTGACAAAAGTACAACACCGAATCCAGCAATGACTCGAATTGAGCTTCATCGACACTGCGTACACCGGTAATATTGGGCGCCATATCCGAGATTACAAGGTCTATCGGACGACCGGCGAGCAATTCGTCAAGTTGGGCAAGTATTAACTCATCTTGAAAATCCCCGTGCAAGAATGTCACGTCAGGAATCGGGTCAATGGGTAACAAATCTATCGCGATAATCTGCCCATTGCCATGCAAAGTTTTAACCACGTATTGCGACCAACCACCGGGCGCGGCACCGAGGTCCACGACTGTCATACCTGGCTTGATCAATTTATCTTGTTGGTCTATTTCCTGCAATTTATACACGGCACGAGAACGATAACCCTGCGACGTCGCCTTTTTCACGTAGGGATCGTTCATATGACGACGTGCCCATTCGCCAGTTTTATTGCCCTTTTTCGCCATTTCCGTAGTATTTTAGTTAGACAAGCTGCGCCGATTAAGTAGAATGCGCGCCCTTAGTACAAATTAGAGTTCGAAAAGATCACAAAAGCCAATATCGATTCCCGGTCTGGGCATCGAGCGGTTCAGACCAATTACGGGTTCCAATAATCAATTTAGCAGGTTTAAGAGAGTCAATGACACTTAGTGGAAAACAAAAAAACTACCTTCGCGGCGTCGCCCACAACCTTAACCCGGTTGTGATGATAGGTGGCAAAGGCTTGACCGACGCCGTGATGGCGGAAATCGAAAACGCCTTAAACCAGCACGAATTGATCAAAATCAAATTACCAAGCAACAGCAAGGCTGAGAAGGTCGCGGCATTGGCGCAGATAACATCGCAAACAGACAGCCAACCGGTTCAACTTATTGGCCGAGTTGGGGTGATTTATCGCTCTGGTGAAGAACCAAAAATCACATTACCGAGCATTTAGCTTTCGTAGCTGACTTCGAGAACTTCGAAGTTCTTCTCACCACCGGGTGCCATTAAGGTAAATTCATCACCTTCAAACTTACCGATCATCGCTTTACCTATCGGCGAACTTAACGAAACTTGGCCTTTGTCGATGTCCGCCTCTAGGTCACCCACAACTTGGTAGCTGACTTCCTGATCGGCGGATTCGTCATATAGTTTTACGTAGGCACCAAACACAATCTTACCTTGCGCATTTAGTTTGCTTGGGTCAATGACCTCGGCAATACTTAACTGGCTTTCCAGCTCTTTAATACGACCTTCAATAAAGCCTTGCTGTTCTTTCGCAGCGTCATACTCAGCATTCTCAGAGAGATCACCATGCGAGCGCGCTTCGGCTATCGCTTCGATTACCTTGGGGCGTTCGACGCTTTTCAAATTTTTGAGTTCCGCCTGCAGCGCTACCGCACCTTTGGTGGTTAGTAATACTCGGTCCATAGTTCAACTCATACCTAATCGAATTTTTAGAGCCGGCAGCGGCGCTGCCAGACATGTTGGGTGAATAGCGTTGTGATTTAAGCTAGATGCTTAGCTCTCAATAGTTTGATGCAGAGTCTGCAACCTGCTCACTCGCATCGCAGCATGAGCCTTATGAGCTTCTCCGGCTGCTCGCGCAGCTGCGATATTGGTGTAATAAGTGACGCGGTGCATCAACGCTTCTCGGCGTATTGTATACGAATCCGCCAAGCTTTCAGTATTTGATGTGGTATTGATCACTAAATCCGCATCACCATCGATGATCATATCAACGATGTGAGGCCGCCCTTCATTCACTTTATTCACTTCTTGGGCTTCGATACCTTGAGAATTAAAAAAGCGCGCTGTTCCAGCTGTGCCGAAAATTTTAAAGCCTGACTGAGCCAAGTATTTTGCCAACTCCGCGGCGATCGTTTTATCCGCGTCGCGCACACTAAAAAGAGCGTTTCCTGAATGAGGAATTACCGCGCCCGCACCTTGCTGAGATTTATTATAAGCCTCGCCAAAGTTAGCGCCGACGCCCATGACTTCACCGGTGCTCTTCATTTCTGGGCCCAACAATGTGTCTACTCCAGGGAACTTAACGAAAGGAAAAACGGCCTCTTTGACCGAAAAATAAGTGGGAATTATCTCGCTTATCACGCCTTGTTCAGCCAAGGACTTTCCTGCCATACATAGCGCGGCAATCTTTGCCAACGGTCGTGATGTGGCTTTTGACACAAAGGGAACCGTTCTGGAGGCCCTCGGATTCACTTCTAAGACATAAATATCCTCGCCCTTAATTGCAAATTGCACATTCATCAACCCAACCACATTCAACGCCAAGGCCATGGCTTTGGTTTGCTCACGCAGAACCTGCTTAGTTTCTTCAGACAAGCTGAATGGTGGCAGCGAGCAAGCCGAGTCACCGGAATGCACCCCTGCCTCTTCGATGTGCTCCATGATGCCGCCGATCACGACATCTTTGCCGTCGCAAATTGCGTCGACATCGACCTCAATCGCATCGTTTAAGAACCGGTCCAACAGCACCGGTGATTCATTAGAAACTTGGATGGCAACCCGCATATAGCGTGCAAGCGCGTCACGGTCATGCACGATCTCCATCGCGCGCCCTCCCAACACATAGGACGGGCGCACCACAAGCGGATATCCGACCTCATCGGCTAGCTTTAACGCGTCTTCTTCACTGGCGGCAATTCTATTCGGTGGTTGCCTTAGATTAAGCTTTTCAATTAAGGCTTGAAAATGCTCTCTGTCTTCGGCGTCATGGATTGCATCAGGTGATGTGCCAATTACGGGTGTTCCCGCTGCTTCCAAAGGCCGAGCCAGTTTTAGCGGTGTTTGCCCACCATACTGAACAATCACACCAGTTGGATTTTCCTTATGCACGATCTCTAACACGTCTTCTAGAGTGAGCGGTTCAAAATACAATCGATCGGACGTGTCGTAATCGGTAGAGACCGTTTCTGGGTTACAGTTGACCATGATGGTTTGATAGCCATCGTCGCGCAATGCCATGGCCGCGTGAACGCAACAATAGTCAAACTCGATGCCTTGCCCAATTCGATTCGGCCCACCTCCGAGCACAATAATCTTTTGCTTGTCTTCAGTCTCTGCTTCGCACTCTTGTTCATAACTCGAGTACATATAAGCCGTTGCTGTAGCAAACTCTGCAGCGCATGAATCAACCCGTTTATAGACGGGCCGCACTGCTAGCTCATGCCGTTTGGCGCGGACTTCGTCTTCCGTTACGTTCAACAAACTAGCCAGCCTGACATCGGAGAACCCTTGTTGCTTCCAAGCAAATAATTGTGGGTAATTCCAGGCACTGAGATCACTCGCAGAGATCAAATCTTCGTTGTTGATCAGATCTTCGATCTCAGCTAAAAACCATGGCTCTATGCCGGTCAATTCATGAACATCCTCAACCGACAAGCCCTCGCGAAAAGCATCTCCGATGTACCATAAGCGTTCCGCTTTGGGCACGCGAAGTGCGCGTCGTAGGACATCCGTGCGGTCGTCATCGGACAATGTTGGATCCAATTGCGGCTCAAACCCAAAACTGCCAATCTCGAGACTGCGCATGGCTTTTTGCAAGGATTCCTGAAAGGTTCGACCAATCGCCATGGCCTCACCAACTGATTTCATCTGGGTTGTTAGAGTGGCATCGGCCTGGGGAAACTTTACAAAATCGAAACGCGGTATTTTGGTAACCACATAGTCAATACTCGGCTCAAATGAAGCCGGTGTGAGCCCGCCGGTGATTTCGTTTCTGAGTTCGTCCAAGGTATAGCCGACGGCTAATTTAGCGGCCACTTTTGCGATTGGAAAGCCGGTTGCTTTGGATGCCAATGCCGAAGAGCGCGAAACCCGTGGATTCATCTCGATAATGATCATACGCCCAGTTTTTGGGTCAACCGCAAATTGCACATTGGAACCGCCAGTGTCGACACCAATCTCACGCAGTACTGCGAGGCTGGCATCGCGCATGATCTGATATTCTTTATCTGTCAGCGTTTGCGCCGGTGCGACTGTGATTGAATCGCCGGTATGTACGCCCATGGCGTCAAAGTTTTCGATCGCGCAAATGATGATGCAATTATCTTTATTGTCTCGCACCACCTCCATTTCGTACTCCTTCCAGCCGAAGATACATTCTTCGATGAGCAGCTCATTCGTTGGCGAGGCATCCAGCCCGCGCCGGCAGATCTTTTCGAACTCCGCTTTGTTATAGGCAATTCCACCTCCGGTACCGCCCATCGTGAAGGAAGGTCGAATAATGACTGGCAAGCCCAAGCCATCCAAGGTTTTATAGGCATCCTCCATGCTATGAGCAATGTCACCTTTTACGGTTTCGAGACCAATACCGTTCATTGCCACTTTGAATTTTTCGCGATCTTCGGCTTTATCGATGGCTTCGCGGGTCGCGCCGATCATTTCCACGCCGTATTTGGCCAGAACACCCTCACGCTCTAAATCCAAGGCGCAATTTAAGGCTGTTTGACCACCCATGGTTGGTAGCAGCACGTCGGGCTTCTCTATCTCGATGATTTTTTCTACCGCCTGCCAAGATATTGGTTCGATGTATGTGGCATCAGCGAAACCGGGGTCAGTCATTATGGTGGCTGGATTTGAGTTCACCAGCACTACACGAAACCCTTCTTCTTTAAGCGCCTTGCAGGCTTGCACACCTGAGTAATCAAATTCGCATGCTTGGCCAATCACAATTGGCCCTGCGCCAATGATCAGTACGCTTTGTATGTCGGTGCGCTTAGGCATTTTTGTTGCTCTCCATCAAGGCAATAAATTCTTCAAATAAGGGCGCGACATCTCGTGGCCCTGGGCTGGCTTCGGGGTGACCCTGAAACGAAAATGCAGCGACATCTGTGCGGCGAATACCTTGCACCGTGCCATCAAACAAGGATCGATGAGTTACCTCAAGCGTGTCTGGCAAAGTATCTTCCGCAACTGCAAAGCCATGATTTTGACTGGTGATCATCACTTTTTTGCTCGCGAGGTCTTGTACTGGATGGTTCGCTCCGTGGTGGCCAAACTTCATTTTCATGGTGCTGGCACCAGAGGCAAGCGCCAAAATTTGATGCCCAAGACAGATACCAAAAACTGGCACACCGGCTTCGATGATTGTTTGCGTTGCGGCGATGGCGTAGTCGCAGGGTTCGGGGTCACCGGGCCCGTTCGATAAGAACACACCGTCAGGATTCAGCGCTAACACATCGGCAGCCGGGGTTTGTGCCGGTACAACGGTCAGTTCGCAACCGTGCGAGGCGAGGATGCGCAAGATATTGTGTTTCACACCAAAATCATAAGCCACCACCTTAAATCGTGGCGTCGCGGCTGGTGTGTATCCGGCCTTAAGCGACCAAACAGACTGGTCCCACTGGTAGGTTTCGGTGCTGCTGACCTGCTGAGCGAGATCAGCTCCTTTTAAGCCGGGAAAAGACTGCGCCGCTTTAATCGCTGCTGCTGAGTCGATTTGTTCACCACTCATTATGCAGCCATTTTGCGCGCCCTTCTCGCGCAGCAATCGAGTTAACTTTCTGGTGTCGATGTCTGCGATAGCGACCAATTCGTTGCGAGCCAAATAATCGCTAAGGTTTTCAGTATTGCGCCAATTGCTGGCCATTCTGGGGAGATCGCGAATGATTAATCCGGTGGCAAAGACGCTATCCGATTCCAAATCTTCGGAGTTGGTACCAGTATTGCCAATATGAGGGTAAGTCAGGGTGACCATCTGCTGGGCATAAGATGGGTCGGTCAGGATCTCCTGATATCCAGTCATAGCAGTATTGAATACCACCTCGCCTACTGACTGGCCTTGATACCCGATGGAGCGACCCCAAAAAAGGGTCCCGTCTTCAAGAGCTAATAAGGCGTCTGCATTCACAATATTCTGTTTCTCCTGGCACGTCGCTCGCTGTGAGCTGGTTCTAATACGAAAAAAAGGCTCAAAAAAAGGGAGAAGCCGTTAAAGCTTCTCCCTCATATTCGAATCGATAGTGGCGTAAACCGCCGTTGCATGTGTTTTCAACGTATACCCACTAATGGTGTTTCCACCTTAAAAACGTCTGGCCGACAGCATTTCGCCTCAACCTGATTAATCTTGTATTCGTTTTCCTGACGACAGAACTTCAGGTAAGTCGACGATCCGCGCATTATGCCCTCAGAAAACTGCGGCGTATTCTAACGGAAGCCAGTGATCAGCACAAACGAATCATGCCTTCAAACCCAAGACATCTTGCATATCGTACAGACCGGGCGCTCGGCCTTCTATCCATTGCGCAGCGCGCAGTGCGCCGGCAACGTAAATACCCCTGTTTGACGCCTTATGAGTAATTTCTATCCTTTCTCCATCTAGAGCAAAAAGCGCCGTGTGATCACCGACCACATCACCAGCACGAATACTAGAAAAACCAATTGATGCTTGATCACGCGCCGAAGCTGCCTGGCTACGATCAAATACCGCGCATTGCGCTAAATCTCGCCCGAGGGCTTCAGCGATAACCTCACCCATTTTTAATGCGGTTCCTGACGGTGCATCAAGTTTATTCCGATGGTGGGTTTCATTAATTTCGATATCCGCTTGCTGGCCAACAACGCTCGCTGCCTGGCTAAGTAAATGAAATAATAAGTTCACCCCTACGCTCATATTCGGCGCAAACACAATGGGGATTTTTTCCGCATGACGACGGAGTTCGTCCACCTGCTGGTCATTGTAGCCTGTGGTACCCGTAACGACAGCCTTGCCCAATGCAGCACAGGCGGCCACGTTTTCGAGCGAAGGAACCGGAAGTGTGAAATCAATGAGCACATCAAACTGTGCATGTCGTACTTCCTCGGTAATCTTTACCCCTAACTCTGATACTCCTAATGCCGTACCAAGGTCTAGACCAACTTTATCGCCACCGGTGCGCTGCACGGCCGCAGTCAATCTGAACTTATTCGCTTTAGTTAGCACAGATTGTGCTATTGCTCCGCCCATCCGGCCAGTAGCGCCAGCTACAGCAATATGAATCATAAAAGAACGTCCAAACGGTTTAACGTGAGCGTGCCCTAGCGGAACACATCCTTAATTTTACCCAACATGCCTTCTTCGGCCGATGTTGCAGCAACCATCTGCTCACCGGTGATTTGACTAGGAAGTTTCAAGCACCCCATTTGATGACAAGCATTCATCAAACCGCGTATTGTCGAGCGGCCGTAGCCGGATTTATTGGCTAAACTCGCTACCGATTCTGGCCGAACGTATAACATTGTGCATAGCTTAAGAAGCACGTTATCAAGCTCAAGGAGATTAAACTGCGGCCAGCTCTCAAGTTGATATTCGGCGTTATCATCAAATGAAGTGTCTAAATCAGACGTCGCATTTACCAAAGTGTGAACCCACTTCAAACTACTCAGAGGATAGGCAGTGAGTTCTTCCTGAGGGCGCCAATCGTCGGCCAACGGGGCTTTAGAAAGTGCTCCGCGCTGTATTAGTTCTGGCCACCGACCCGGTTCCATCTGACTATAAACCATTTCTCGCTGCGGCTTAACGAACATGAAGGTAAGGTTGTTGGCGATTATCTCTCCGTCTTCCAGCCAAAACTCGTCTCCCCTTTCAACCGGAAAACCAGCGCGTTGCTCAAGAACCACTTCTTCAGTTAGCGGTTCCTCAAAATCAGCCCCCCCGGCAACACGATCCAAGATTTGAGTCGAGCTGAAATCAGATTCGCTGAGCTCCCAGGCATCCATCGAATTGGTCTCAATAATGAGCACACTGTTTGCCGATGCGCTCTCATCATCGGTGACTAAAATGACCGGTTCGTCTGTTACTACTTCGTTCTTATCGTGGAACTGACGTACATCGTCTACCACTTTGATGTAATCGCTATTGGTAAAACTATGATAGTCGACGCTCAACTTATCCAGCTCATACTCATACTCGCCTTCATCAGAATAGAGCACCTCACTAGCAACTCCCTCGCTTTGCTCTGACCCCGATTCGCTTACGGATTCACCATCGGCAATAACCATTCTGACTGCTTCAGGCAAAATTCGCTCAACCTCTTTTTCTGTCTCTTCAACCTGAATGTCCAAACTCGTAATGGCATTCTTAAACTCACTCCATTGAACCGGCCGCGTGACATAACAATCATCGTTGTTTTGATGATCGTCTCCCACGATTACCGTCGGTAACAGCCTTAGAGCACTTTCGTGATCTTCGAAGCTATATGTTTCATCCACGATCACGATATCCGGATCGTCTGCTTCGATCTCGGAAGATTTAAGCGCGACGATCTGGTAATCCAGGTCATTTTTCGCGAGGTTTAGAAAAGACTTGAAGAGAATCTCTTCCTTCTTCGCTAAGCCTTTGAATAGAAGGTATTTTATTTGAGTTGTCACAACGGTCAGGTTAGGGACAGCCACACAAGTGGTGCGCCAATAAAAACAATTTTAAATAGCGTTAGAAATGGTCAAACCGAGAAACTGTCCCACCCACCGCAGTTCGGACACAACCAATAATGCGACTTCGTACCGAAGCCGCATCTTTGGCAAGTATACTCAATTCGGCGGTCTTTTGCGCGCGCTAGAAGGTCTTGCGCCAACTGTTGCAGATTCTCGCCAATTGACCCGCTATGACTTCCCTCGTCGGACAAGGTAACACTCAGACTCAGTAGATATTCAGCCACCGGACCACTCAACCCTTCCTGTTTTACTCGGTCAAAAATGTGCTGCTTTGCTTGGGCGCTGGCAAAGTTGGCATGAAGTGCTTCTAGCCAGGCTGAAAAAGCTGGCGCTTCGCGAGGCACAATGGAACTATGCAGTAAAAAATCTCGCAGCCCGGCCGTATCGTTTATTTGCTGAAAAGCTCTGATTATCTGCTGAATGTAAAGGGTTGCAGCGGCTGCGTCCTTAGCAGCAACACTTTGCCAAAGCTCAAGGGCACGCTTGAACTCGCGCTGACGGTAGTGAAGCTCTCCGCGCAGCAACACAGCGCGCACCAATCTTCGATTTTGGCTTAACGCGTTTCGTAGTGACTTTCGAGCATCATCAAATCGCTCGCTTTGCATCGCTAATTCAGCGAGCTCGCACCAATAATGAGCGATACGCCCTTCGTTTTGTTTGGCGTTTGTACCAGATTGTTGCCGCGATGCTTTAATCGCTTCTGCCCATTCTTTTTCTTGTTGATAAAGGTCGGATAGGCCACCCAAAGCGAGTTCCCGATAACTTGGTGATTCCTGTAATTCTAAGAATAAGTTTTCCGCGCGGTCCAACAGCCCTGCTTTGTAATAGTCTTGAGCCAATTCGTAAATCGCCTGCAAACGCTGCTCATCCGTTAGACTAGGTCGGGCGATTAGGTTTTGATGGATTCGAGTAGCGCGATCAACCTGTCCTTTGCGGCGAAACAATCCTCCCAGCGCTAAGTGCAGTTCTACCGTCTCACTGTCAACTTCCAACGCTTTGATAAAGACTTCAATAGCTTTATCTGGCTCTTCATTAAGTAAGAAATTGAGTCCTTTGAAATATTCTCGATTGACCGAGCCCGCACTTTGCCGAAAGCGTCTATGCCACCAACGCGCTGCTTGTATTCCTACTAAGAATGCGAGCCCAATAGCAGGCCAGAACCAAACGGTTATCCAGCTAGCAGACACGTGGTGAAAAAATTATCTAGAGCTCGTCTTTGATTGGCATTGCGCGCAGGTTTTCTACCTCGCGCTCCACTTTCGCCAATTGTTTTTTGGTCTTCCCAGCCACGCGCTTGTTCTTTATTACCGACATGCTCATGAATATCCAACCAAATAGTAAACCCAATAAAAAGGTCGCGGTGAGCACCAGCACTAAGGGTCCTTCCCATGAAAGATCAAAGTAGTAATTCAACACCACTGATTGTGGATTTTTTAAATTGATCGTCAGCGCGAATACAGCTAGCAGAAGGAAAAAAAACAAGTACAGTAATTTTTTCATGGTGAAACCAAACTCTTTACAATGCGGAAAGTATACCGGTTAGCAATGCACAGGCGAACCGCTATTGAAGTGGTCTAGCGCATTGCATCCAGTTAGTTCTCAGACTGGGGCATACAAAGCATGGAGAACCACCAAGCGAGTTCTAATTGAATCGATTAATTGCGTCGACCCGTTCCTTTAACTCTTTGCCAGGTTTAAAGTGCGGCGAAAATTTGTCTTCTACGGCAACCGACTCACCGGTCTTCGGATTGCGCCCGATACGAGCTGGACGATAATGCAAAGAGAAGCTGCCGAACCCACGAATTTCAATACGTTCGCCTGCTTCAAAAGATTTACCCATTTTTTCTAGCACCGCTTTAACAGCAAGCTCTACATCTCGGTGAGCCAAGTGCGGTTGTTTTTCCACTAGCGCGTCGATCAACTCCGACCGCGTGATAGTTGGCTTATTCATTTTTTCCCAAAACCCTATTCTTAGACTAGCCGCCCAAGTATAGGGATTGAAGCGAGCCGTAGCAAGATTAAAAAGAACAACTCATGAATATAAGTTACTGATTATATTTCGAATATTTAACATCCGTTAGTGATTTCGCGGTTTCAATTGTGTTCCACGTTGGCAAAAAAAAACCGCTGCACTAAGGCAGCGGTTTTAAACGGGAAGAGAATTAAGCCTATTTATTTAGCTGCTCTTTAAGCTTTTCGGC
>CALJJR010000148.1 GCA_937973905.1 uncultured Arenicella sp.
TTCTCATACTTCGGTCATAAAAAGGGGATTTTGAAGCCGTTTTAAGATCAAACCCGCTCCAAGATCGGTCATCTAAAGGCTGAAATATAGAAACCGAATATGACTGCCCTGCGACAGTATTGTTACTTTTCCATTACGCTCTGACGGCTACAACATCCTTATCCTGAAGAGAGCCTTTCGGTCAAAGGTTTCCTACTACCGACTGCCCTTTTGGAGCACTTAGCCACCACTTGGCTACTGCCAAGTAGGCAAGATTTGCAGGCAAAAAAAATGGCCCGCAAAGCGGGCCATTTCCTAGGAGAGCGACCACCGCGTAAGCGGTGGTCTAAGACGAAACACTTACCACTTTCCGCGCAAACCAACAGCGTAACGAGAGCCGTTGTCTTCGATGTTGAAAGTTTGGTTCGCAAAACGACCGTTCTGTACCAGCTCTTCTTCGGTGATGTTAATCCCCTCCAAGAACACAGTTAGCGTGTCGTTAATGTCGTAACTCGCTGAAATATCAACTTGGCCAAACTCTTCAGTGTTTACTGGTTCACCGTTGAAGCCATTGTCGATGCGACGCAAGAACTCGTCACGATTGTTATAAGCGATACGTGCTTGGATGCGATCTTTTTCGTAGAAGAGCACCAAGTTTTGCGAATCACCTACACCTTCAAGTGCGAATGTTTGCGAAACGTCAGCACTGAGCTCAGCGTCACTGTCTACGAACGTGGCGTTGGCAGTAATACCAAAGCCGTTTTCCCAGATGTGAGTTATAGCGATCTCAATACCATCAACTTCAGCAGATTCACCATTTTGCGGGCGACTAACTCGATAGACCTCAGATTCGCCGTTCAACTCTTCAGTGGTACCGACGATGTCTTGGCCAGCGACCAAGGCGCCTGGCGCACAAAGTGCGTCAGCGCAACGGAAGCCGTTAGCCGCACTACGATCAGCCAGCGTAAACGTTTCCGCGCCGGTTAACGTAGTCACGAAGTTGTCAATGTCTTTACGGAAGTAAGCAACCGAGAACACGTTGGAATCGCCGTAGTACCACTCAAAACCTAGGTCGAAGTTAGTTGACTCAAATGGCTCAAGAGCGGGGTTACCACCTTGTGCGGTCAAGTTTTGACGACGCGGCTCGTTAAACGTAGTTGATGGTGACAACTCAGACAAAGTTGCGCGTGTTAGAGACTCGTAAGCCCCAAAGCGCAAGATCATGTTGTCGTTCAACTCCAACTTACCCGTGATGCTCGGCAACACGTTGTCGTAATCACCACCTTCAGTAATGTCGGTAGCTGGACCAAAGCGGTTTGAGAACAATGTCAAGTCAGTAGTCGGTACTACGTCAGAGATAAAGCTCTGTACTGCGGTAACATCGATGTCAGTTTCTGAATAACGTAAACCGGTGTTCAATGTTAATGGCATATCGCCCATCGATAAATTGAACGTCGCATCTACATACAGACTATTCACATCTTCGTTAACTGTGAAGCGATTATTCTGCAACGTTGGTACAACCGGGTTACCAGTTGAAGCCAAGAACGCTTCGTACGCATCGCCATCATAAGTGTAGAAGGTATCGATCAAACCTGGGAAGAAGTTATTCGCAGTGAATACTTCCAGACCCACCGTTGAATTCGGCGCCGCTACTTGATATCCGCAGAATGCGCACTGGTTACCAAACACTTGGAAGCGCGAATTCTCACGTGATGAGGTATAAGCACCAAAATTGATGGTGTCGATGATTTCTGACCGTGGAACAAATTCAAAATCAACTTTCAGCTCATCAATTTCATCGTTGAAAGTCAGACCATTACGCTCGTTATAGTGCAAGCGTGTGCGGTCTGCGGCTGCAACCTGGCCACCACCGAAATCATCGTGTTGAACAGTTGGCGTACCGCCTGTGCCGTCAAACGAGTAGTTGTTGATAATGCCGATTACGTTGAATCGCTGTTGGCCAGCTTGGTCATTTTCTGCTTCTGATGTAGACGCATCGAACGTGGCTCGCAAGCGATCATTGATGTCCCACTCGATGTTCAAGCCGAAGCCATCAGTGGTGGAATCACGACCGTTTCGAGTGTTCGATACGAAGTCAGTTGCAGGGTCACCAGAACCTTGGTTCAAACCAATCTCCTGAGTGAAGTTAACCAACGTGCCAGTTGCAGGGTCAATTGTGCCGGAACCAACTCGATCAGGCTCAAACCATGATGCAAGGTCGGTAACCAGAGAATCAACTTCAAACGTTGAACGAAAACCGTCCAAAGTAATTTGTAGATCTTCTGAAGGCGCGAACTGCAGCACTAAGCTTGCGTTGGTTCTTTCACGCTCTTGCTCATCAACGATTTGGTCCCAGTTACGAGGAATAAACGCGTTTTCAAACAATACGCCATCGCGGTTGTTTGAAATCGTTTGACCAGGACGCCAACCAGCCGTTTGAATACGGTTGATTTGTACATCACGCTCTTGATGGCTGACCGCAAAACCAATACCAATGGTATCGTCAGCAAAGGTATTGCTGATGAGTAGCGAAGCTGCAGGAGCCGTTTCTTCAGACAAGCTCTCATAGATCGCTTTTACCGAACCTGCGATTTGCAAGCCTGGTGTATCAAAGGGTCGAGCAGAAGTTACGTTTACGGTGGCACCAATGCCGCCCTCTTGGAGAGAAGCCGTACCTGTTTTGAATACGTTAGCACCGGTAATTTGTTCGGCTGCGAGCACGTCAAAGTTGAACTCACGTCCACCCGATTCAGTGGCGATCTGTCGACCGTTCACCAGTACCGTATTGAACTGTGGCCCTAAACCACGAACAGTGACTTGTTGCCCTTCACCACCCGCGCGATCAATCGAGACACCGGCGATACGCTGCAAAGATTCAGCAACGTTTAGGTCGGGGAACTTACCCAAATCTTCTTGGGCGATTGAGTCAACCACACCGGCGGCATCACGTTTGATATCTTGTGCTCGTTTAATCGAGCCCTTAATGCCAGTGACAATGATTTCTTCCAATACGCCGCCTTCTTGGGCAACGGCGGGTGCTGCTGCCATCATAGGGATGGCGCCTGATACGGCCACCGCTAGTGCGGTACGCCTAAATGTCTGTCGTCGGGAAGCCGACTCAGACTGGTGCGACTTAATTGAATTTGAAAGTCGTTTACTCTGCATGATTCCTCTCCTCAGATGATTCTGTTTCAACTTGCTAGCAGGTTGTAGCGTTTCTTCGTTATGAGCGCATTGTTAAGTTGCACGCTCTAGACGCTTATTGTAAAAAACTGCAACGAAAACGTCACGAAATGCTAGTGAATTATGAGAGCGCCGAGCATTTATAAGCCAACAAGAGCGTTTAAATGCGCAGCTCTCCCAAACTCTGTGTTCGTTTTATCATATAAATAAGATATAAGCAAAGGATTTGGCGTTTGCTCCAATTATCATATTTATATACACTCATCGCCACACCCTCACGGATGCCGAAACAATGTCAACACCGAGCCTTGCAAATGAGCCAACTGAGCAAAAGCTTTAATCTTACCCAACAGGTTGCCGAAACCTTAGGTAGCGCGATTATTCGCGGGGAGTACAATGAAAATAACCCGGTTCCCAGTGAGGCCGTACTGTGTGAGCAATTGCAGGTTAGCCGCAGTGCAGCGCGCGAAGCGGTAAAATCGCTGGCCGCTAAGGGACTCATCACATCACGCGCTCGACAAGGCATTCGCATTCAAGCTGAAAGCGAGTGGAACCTGTTTGATGCGGATGTCCTGCGTTGGATGCGAGACTCTAACCCTTCTTTAGAACTGTTAAAGGAATTTACCGAACTCAGGGTTGCGGTTGAAGCAGAAGCGGCTCGACTAGCAGCCGAAAGGCAAGATGCCGACAAAATCGCCGCAATCGGTGAAGCACTTGAACGCATGCGTCTGGCCGAGAGCGGGTTAGATGACCCGCTCGAATCAGACATCGCCTTTCACCTCAGCATCCTCAATGCCAGTGGCAATCGTTTTTTTATGCAACTCGGCAGAATCATCGATACTACGCTCAGAGTAAGCATTCGCTTCACCAATATGCGCACCGGAGTACAAGCCGGAGTGTATGCAGATCATAAAACCATCTACGACGCGATTTTGTCTAAAAAGCCGGACGAGGCTGCCGACCAAGCAGCGCTATTAACGGCTTCTGCACTAGCAACAATTAACAACGCTTTATTAGAAAGAGTCGCTTAGCTGGCGGCCAGCTGTTCTGAGTAGTTTCCAGAATGTAGTTGCAAGGGAGTTTTTTCGAGTAGCGGTATCGAACAACTAACGGTATCGAACAACTAAATAGTAGGTCTACCATTCAGCAATGGTGCCGTCCTCATGGCGCCAAATTGGATTTTTCCAATCACAGCCCTCGGCCGCGGCACGTTCAACGGCATCAATATCCATTTCCACACCTAAGCCTGGTTTGCCGAGCGGACGCATATAACCATTTTCCACCGCAAAGTCGTCTTTGTTCAAAACGTAATCCAATAACTCAGCTTCTTTATTGTAGTGAATACCGAGCGAGCACTCTTGAATCACCGCATTGTAGGATACGAAGTCAACAGCCAAACATGACGCCAGAGCGATTGGCCCAAGTGGGCAATGCGGGGCCAAGGCAACATCATAGGCTTCTGCCATCGAAGCGATTTTCATGCATTCAGTAATACCACCGGCATGAGACAGATCGGGTTGGATGATACCCACACCACCGCCTTCAAAAACTCGTTTAAACTCGAAACGACTAAACATGCGCTCGCCAGCCGCAATCACAATTGAGGTGCCACAACTTAGCTCAGCGTATTGTTCTGCATGCTCGGCCAGAACCGGCTCTTCCACGAATAGCGGGCGATATTGTTCCAGCTCTCGCAACAGTACTTTAGCCATGGGAACCGATACTCGGCCATGAAAATCCAAACCGAAATCAATTTCATTGCCGAAGCGGCTACGAATCGCATCGACACGAGCAATAACTTTGTCGACCGCCTTGTGGCCGTCAATCATTTTCAGTCGGCCGCAGCCGTTTAACTTAAATGTATCCCAACCCTGAGCGCGCATTTCTTGCATATGATCGCCCTCTTCTGCGGGGTCATCCCCCCCCACCCAGCAATAGGCTTTCATCTTGTCGCGTACCTGACCACCGAGCAACTCGTACACGGGCTGCTCCATGACCTTACCTTTGATATCCCAGAGCGCTTGATCTATGCCAGCAATCGCCGACATCAAAATCGGGCCACCACGATAAAAGCCACCACGGTACAGCGTTTGCCAATGATCGTTAATGCGGCGCGGGTCTTTGCCAATCAAATAGGTAGATAACTCTTCAACCGCAGCGGCCACTGAATGCGCTCGGCCTTCAATGACCGGCTCTCCCCAGCCAGTGACCCCAGCGTCCGTCTCAATGGCCAAGAATAGCCAGCGAGGCTTAACGGGGTAGAGTTTGAAATTGGTGATCTTCATGGCTTTTTATCCTGCGGGAACTGGCCAACAACTTGAACGGGCCAAGGTGGGAGGAGTGGAGCCTTAAAGCGTTTAAACTTCCGTGCACCTTTCACCTTTGTGACTGCAATGTATATTTATATGATAAATATGCTTTTACTTTACAGCAATGTTCACAAATCTGTCAAAACATAAAAACAGCGGCGATTGGGTGGCCTAGATCCGTTCGAGTTCGCACAGCCAAGATGAAAAGTCTCCGGGCAGCATATAGGTTTCACCTGCGGCCCACTGCAGCGCATGTACATAGGGCATATCCATTCCCATATTCATTAGCGCACTCCCAGAATAGATTTCGCCGCTGGCCTTATTTCGATATTTAGCCGACGCATCTAATCCTCTCAGCCTCACTCGGCGATAAGGCAAATTGGGTGCCGACAAAATATGAAAATAACCAAGATAAATACGTTGTTCGTCGTCCGAACTTACCTGCCAGCAATACTCGTTGGCATCCGCGCGAAGCCGTCTAAACTGGCCGCGAGTCATGTCGGTTGCCGTTGCTCGGTAGTGCTCAACAATTTTCTTAATTTCGGCCTCATCGGCCGCCATGTCGGCTTGATTGATGGAAAGCCCTCTCGCCGCACAAAAGAACCCGACTTCGCCACGTAGTTTCAACGACGCGTTGCGCGCATTCTGATGGCTAGGCACTGGGCCAATATAAGACGCCATGGTGTTTTGCGGATAAAGGTACGAAGCACCTGTAACAATGGGTAAGCGGCCAATTGGCTCAGACATATCGCTTAACCACCCTTGCGCCATAAAACTCAACATCCCGAGGTCGACGCGATTGCCGCCAGAAGCGCAGTTCTCAAACAGCACATTCGGATATTTAGTCACGACGCGAGATACCAGGTCATACACACCCAACATGTAACGGTGCGCCGTCTCGAGTTGACGTGCTACATCGAGACCGGCGGACCCTATCTCGGTCATCACTCGATTCATATCCCACTTTACATAATCGATGTTGCCGCTCGATAAAAAGCTATCGATTCGCTCGAACAAGAACTCCACCACCTCCGCGCGCGATAAATCCAACGTCAACTGTTGGCGGCCAGTGGAGGGCTTTCGCCCTGGCACATGAATAATCCAATCTGGGTGATCACGAAATAAATCAGAGTCTTCGTTGACCATTTCTGGCTCGAACCAAAGACCAAATTTAAGGCCCAATTCTTTAACTTTAGCCGCCGCGGCTTCAATACCATTTGGGAATTTCTCGGTATCAGAAAACCAATCTCCTAGCGAGGAGGTGTCATCGTTTCGACCGCGAAACCAACCGTCATCCACCACCAACATTTCAACACCGAGACTCTTGGCTTGTTCGGCAAGGTTAACAACCAAGTCTTCGTTCACATCAAAGTACGCGGCCTCCCATGAGTTGAGATAGGTGGGGCGAACCTGATCGACAAATTGCGGCGGGCTAATTTTACGACGAATAAATTCATGCCAGACTTCGCTCATACCTTCCAAACCAGCATCACTGAACACCTGCAGGCTCTCGGGGCTTGTGAACGACTCGCCAGCACTTAATCGCCAGCGAAAATTAAATGGGTTAATACCGGCCAATACTCTGACCGCTTCAAACTCGCTTTGCTCTACCGAGATTGAAAAGTTACCTGAGTACACCAAGGCATTGGCCCAGACTCGACCAGATTCTTCAGTAGTCCCCTGCTCCATCACCACCGCAAATGGGCTGTGTGCATTACTGCTTGTTCCAGATGCCGAAGAAACTTCAAATCGACCCGGTGCCACCTTGGTTCTTTGGGTATTAAATTCTCGTGACCAAGTGCCTGAAAAATGCAAAATCTCATAGTCACCTTGCGGCAGATCCAAGGCCGAACTCATCACTGACTCCAGATCAAGATCGTCGCTTCCGTCATTGAAAATCTGCGTCGAACGCGCAATGACGTCGTGATCTGCATAGACCGTGTAGCTCAATTCGACTCGCAACTTCAGCAAATCATCAAGCAGTGTCACCACCAGCGTTTCGCTGTCACCTCCGCGTGCGGAAGGTAGGCCCATAAGCGCAGGCTTAGCTTGCTCGGCACGAAAAGAGTCAAACAGCAAGTTAGTTGTGCTGTTACCGTCGGCATTGACCGCGTGAAACGCGGGCAGTCGCACATCTGACCGGCCAAACTGAGGGTACTCTTGCGGAATATCCGAGAGGTTGTAATTCGGCACACTCTCAAATTGTGTGGTAGTACATCGATACGCGCGGCGCGGGCCCGCAGCTAAACCATCGACGTCAACCGCCGCACCAAAGTAGATGTGTTCTAAAATTTGCTCAGGCGAAGCACGGAACGCATACGAAATACGCCCGTTGCTCAGATGAAAGAGACCGTCATCAGCGGCTGTGATCATTTTTGTCATCGGTGGTCT
>CALJJR010000149.1 GCA_937973905.1 uncultured Arenicella sp.
TGCTGAAGCATACCGTTGATGGGCCAACTCCACTCGACCCGCAAGTCATGTCTGAAGTTTCATTGCTTGAGGAAGAGATCAAGGAAGGTGAACTCAAATTGGTTCGCATTCGTAATACCATCAGCGACGTCAGTGATGAGAGCGTAACTGCGCAAGGCTTAGCGCGACGGATCGAAGAAGACATCGAAAAGCTCAAAAGCGTACTCGAAGAAATAAACCCAGATGCGCCTGTCGATGTTGAAGCAATTAAAGATAAGATCGCCAAGCTGGAGCAGCAAAAAAAAGCGCTTGAGCAAACTGACGTGGGTGGGCGTAAAGCCTACGAGTTTAGCGGTGATGGTGAACGCCAGTATTTAACCGGTTTGCGTCTCGGTGGTGAAAATGTGCTAATTCTATTGGATGCATCGGCGAGCATGCTCGACGAGTCAATCGTCAATATTATCCGGCGTCGCAACATGGGGGACGTGCAAAAGAAGAGTGCACCGAAGTGGCGCAGAGCGGTGCGCATCGCGCAATGGGTGATTGCCAACTTACCGCCTGAGAGTGATTTCCAGGTATTGTCATTCAACCAAGAACCAGAGCCGATTTTTGGAGACAAAGCCGAGGTGTGGCACGAGGTTTCAGATCGCACAGCTTTGCAGCAGGCTTCCGAGGGCTTGGACGACGTGATTCCAGAAAACGGCACGAACTTCGACAATGTGTTTAAGCTGGCGATGGATATGCAACCGCGTCCGGACAATATATTTTTGATTACTGATGGCTTGCCAACCTTGGGCGACAAGGGTAAGAAGAGCGGCTCGGTGTCAGGTACTGATCGCTTGCGCTTATTCAACCGATCACTGTCGTTGATCTTGCCAGACATCCCAGTTAACACGATGTTATTGCCGCTTGAAGGCGACACCTATGCCGCCGCTGCCTTTTGGCGCATGGCGATTGTGACGCGTGGTGCCTTTGTAACCCCGGCGAGTGATTGGCCATGAGTAGACGATATCAACGTCGCACCAGCGGCGACTCAAATATTTCCTTCTTAGACATTATTTGCTGTGGCTTTGGCGCCATCGTTTTGCTGTTGGTTATTGTTAAGCCGACCCAGCCAGTGGTGATCGAAGAATCGGTTATCGTGAAAGACGGGCAGGTAAGAGCGCTGCAAGAACGTTTGTTTGAAATTCGCGGCCAGGTGGAGTACTTGGAGACTGAATTAAATGCAAAACACGAGCAGCTTGGTGAAGATAAACGTCGCGTGGCAATTTTGCGCAGTGAATTCGATTTACTTAATTCCCGCATGGCGAATGTTGAAGACGATGGTGCAACTGAGGCCACTGAAGCGCTTGATCTAGAGGTCGCCTTACAGACACTAACGCGCGAGATGCGAGCCTTGCTGCGTGGCCGCAAATCGCAAAACGATTATATTGGTGGTGTGCCGGTAGACTCCGAGTACTTGGTTTTTATTGTCGACACCTCGGGCAGTATGTTCAGCACTGCATGGGGTCGCATGTTGAGAGAAGTATCCAACACGCTGAAAATATATCCAAAGGTTCGTGGCATTCAGGTATTGAATGACCAAGGCCAGTATATGTTTCCGACCTACGCGGGTGACTGGATACCGGATTCGCCCTCGCGGCGCAGGGCCATTTTGCAAAAATTACAAACTTGGAATGCCTTCAGTAACAGTAGTCCGGTAGAAGGTATCACCGCTGCAATTCGGCGCTTTTACGACAAAAACAAGAAGATCAGCCTGTACGTGCTCGGGGATGACTACTCAGGCAGATCGGTCAAACGTGTATTAGATATCGTGCAGAATATTAACGAGAAAAACAGCCGCGGCGAAACCTTGGTACGCATTCATGCTATTGGCTTTCCAGTGCATTTTCGTGGTGGTGGAGGCGTGCCAGGTAATAATGCCGTGCGCTATGCGAATCTAATGCGTTCATTAGCCGAGCAAAATAATGGTACATTTGTAGGGGTAAATCATGTTCGATAAAAAACGTAAATCCATTGTTCGGCTTGCACTGCTTACGTCGCTGTTAATTTTTGGCGGCTGCAGTAAGAGTTTTGTGGTGACCAGTGAAGTGCCCCAGCCCCTAATAGAGCGGGTGGCAATGAAGGCCAAAATGGATTACAGCGAAGAGTTTAAAAACTACGTATATGTCGAGGGCGGCGACGACCGTGCGCTAGAAAAAGTTGATTTCGGGCAGGCGCAGGTTGGCATGTTCGAGCGCGTATTTAGCAACTTGTTAACCATAGTCGAGGCAGAAGACTCCGACTATGAAATGAAAATTCAGCCTCAGATACTGGACTTTCAATATTCCATCCCCGCTGAAACCAAAGTCAATATGTATGAGATTTGGCTTAAGTATCGGCTCAGAATAACCGACAAAAACGACACCGAAATCGCTGACTGGGTGGTCAAGGGTTACGGCAAAACGCCGACCAGTATGCTGACTTCACAGCTTAAAGCCTTCAATACCGCCAGCAATGTGGCCTTGCGTGATATTGGTGCTCAGTTGGCAATCGGGTTTGTGACTCAACCCAGCATTGAAGACTACATCGCCACACGCAAACTACCAGAGCCAGCCCCTGTCACTGACGAGGAGTTGGAGAGTGAGGGTGATGTTGAACCAGATCAAACCCCATTGAATGACGCTGCCGAGGTGGTTGAGGCGGCAACGACAAAGGCGGAGGATCTGATTGAAGACAAAGCGGCGCTTACTGACGGCGCCGCGGAGAATACAGATGAATAAATTTCTACGAGTTGGTTTGGCTTGTGCGTTCCTGCTGTTGGGTGCGTGCACCACAATTAATGTCGACCATGTACAGTTGGAAGACAATATCGAAATTATTGAAGGCGATTCGGTGGTGATTTTAGGGCGTAAAAACACCGCCGAAGTCGAAACCGAATCAAGTTTGGTTTCTTGTATTGGTGGTCGCCTGCAACGCCGATTGCGCAATGTCAATGTGATCCCCGAGCAACAGTTTGTGAACAATTTTTATCCTTGGTTTGAGGCGCGTACAGCTCCCCAACACCCGGTTAAGCTGCGCAAGGTTCTTGATCAACCCCATGTGGCGCGTCGTATTGAAGAGCTTGGGATTCGATACTTTATTTGGGTTGAGGGTTCTACAGAACGTACTGACTCAAAAGGCAGTATGACCTGTTCAATTGGGCCTGGTGGCGGTGGTTGCTTCGGTTTCGGCACCTGGGAAGACACCAGTGACTACGAAACCACCATCTGGGATGTGCGATCCTTCAAAGAAGTGGGGCGAATCAGTACTGAGGCGGTAGGGCAATCTTATATGCCCGCCTTTGTGGTTCCAATTCCGATGCTTGCTCGCGTCGAAGGCAATGCCTGCGAGGGAATGGGGAATCAGCTATCTAACTTTTTTGTTAATAATGGCGATGGTATCAAGCGGCTTCGCTAGGCTTTAAGTCCATGTTTAAATTTAGTGCCCCGATTGTATTTCTGGTTTTAGCTTTACTCTTGGCCCCGCCAGTGGCGGCCAAGTCGGTTGCTGAACAAGAAGCGTTGATGAGCCCTGCGGCGCTCAAATTCCATCGCTCCCGTTTAGCGCAAGTGCCGCTCTACGATGATCCTGAGCTCGCCGAGTACGTCTATAAGGTTGGTCAGAAAGTCGCTAAAGTGAGTGACTGGCCGAATACGCAGTTCTTCTTTTTCGTGCGCGACAGTGATGCGGTGAACGCGGAAGCGCCTGATCATGAAATTACCTATATAGATCGAGGCATGCTCTCGATGATGACCTCTGAAGGGCAGTTGGCCGCCGTGCTGGCGCATGAGCTCGGTCACCATATTGGCAAACATAAAGAAAAACTCCAGAGCCGCTTAGCCTTGTCTAATCTTGGCGGCTTTTTAGGCTCAGTGTTCGCCGGCAATAGTGCCGTAGGCCGTGCGATGAATCTGGCGTCGACTGAAAGGCTATTGAAGTTTAAGCGTGAGATCGAGCTCGAGTCAGATGAGCTTGGTGCAAAGTATCTGTATCGAGCTGGTTATGATCCACAAGAAATGCTCGGTATGTTGAGCGTCTTGGCCGACAACACTCGCTTACTCGGCAAAATCAATGATGTGAACACCTCGTATCACGGAGTGTTTCAAGCCACCCATCCAAGATCTGATAAACGGCGGCGTGCCGCAATTGACCGTGCTGGTGTGTTGCCTCCAGGTGAAGAGTTTCGTGGCCGCGCTGAGTTCCGACGCGTGGTCGATGGAATCGTCTTTGGCCCTAACTTCACAGGTAATAAGCGTGTCGATCAAGAACGTTACTTAAACAAAAGCTTAGGCATTACTTTCGTATATCCCAAAGAATGGTCGCGCGACCTCAAAGGCAACAAGATTGTTCTAAAAGATCCGAACGCGACCTTGCAGCTGAAAATTGAAATTGAAAAGACACAAGACAAAACACTCGATAGTAAGCAGTTGCTTGAGGCTAAATATCCCAGCGATCTCGCCGACGTAAAAAAGATTGACGACAAAGCCACCAAAGATTTAGGCACCATTGCTGCTCATGTGCCAGAGGCGGCAAAACGTCGTGTAGGGGCCGTCAGGGTAGGTCGTAACACTTTCAATTTTTTAGGCCTGGCTAGAAACAATAAATTAACTGAAGAGCAAGATCAGCAGTTGGTCGAGATCATTACCAGCTTTCGTCGCGCTACGCGCAATGATTTATCGCCTTCAGAAGTAAAACGACTCACCTTCAAACGGCTTGAACCTGGAGAAACTTTCGCTACCTTGGCGAAATCTAGGGAGTTGGGCAAGTACACTGAGGAATACCTGCGCGCTATGAATGGCTATTACCCCAAGGGTGAAGCCGAGCCAGGTACCTACATCAAAATTGTTGAGAGTAGCAAAGATGATGCGTAATCCACTGACTCGCTCTCAACCCCTCACTCTGTGTAGTTAATCCTTAGCGCCAGTGTTAGAATTGCTCGATTCAATTCGAGTGAAGAAATACACATGGCTGGTCATAGTAAGTGGGCGAATATCAAACATCGCAAGGCGGCTCAAGACGCTAAGCGAGGCAAGGTATTTACCCGTCATATTCGTGAAATCACCGTCGCTGCCCGTTCTGGAGGCGGAGATGTAGACTCTAACCCTCGATTGCGGCTTGCCGTAGATAAGGCGCTTGGCGTTAATATGACGCGCGATACTATTGAACGCGCAATCAAACGCGGTACGGGCGATCTCGAAGGTGTTAGTTACGAGGAAGTCCGCTATGAGGGTTATGGCCCGGCAGGCATCGCCGTGCTGGTGGAATGTACCACCGATAATAAGAACCGTACCGTTGCTGAAGTGCGTCATGCGTTTAGCAAATACAACGGCAATATGGGCACCGAAGGATCGGTTGCTTATATGTTCGAAAAACTTGGCGTTATTTTGCTGCCAGAAGGAAGCGACGAAGAGCAGGTGATGGATATTGTGCTCGACGCCGGTGCTGAAGATATTGTTACGCACGATGACAGTACCGTAGAGATCACTTGCCCCGCCGATGCCTACCATGCTGTGATCACCGCTCTTGCTGAAGCCAAACTTGAACCGGTTTCTTCTGAGGTTGTGCAAAAAGCGGACAACGAAATTGAGCTCGATGATGCCAACGGCGAAAAGGTGATGAAGTTGATCGACGCGCTTGAAGAGCTCGACGATGTACAAGACGTATTTACTAACGCGGATTTTCCTGAATCCTTGTTTGCCTAATTGGCCGTGCAAGCGACCAAAATCCCCACCGTCACGATCTTGGGCATTGACCCTGGGTCGCAGGTAACGGGCGTCGGTGTGATCACCGCCTGCGGTTCTGAGCTCAAACATGTCTATTCAGAATCGTTGAAGTTGCCTAAAGGTGAATTGAGTGTGCGTCTGGAGCAGATTTATCAACGCCTGCAAAACGTGATTGCACAAACTCGGCCAGACATTGTTTCTTTAGAAAAAGTATTTATTGCTAAGAACCCGCAATCCGCATTGGTGTTAGGTCACGCCCGTGGGGCGGCTATGTTGGCGGCGATTAATAATTCGATTCCAGTCATGGAATACAGCGCAACCGAAATCAAAAAGACCGTGGTGGGTCGAGGGCGAGCCGATAAAACTCAGGTACAGCATATGATGCGGGTGTTATTGGGTTTGCGCGTAGCGCCGGCCGAAGATGCCTCAGACGCACTGGCCGCTGCGGTTTGTCATGCCCATCATCAACAAATAAATCACGCCGTTAGCCGAGGTGTCGCCTAGTGATCGCATGGTTATCGGGCGTGTTGTTGGCCAAGCAACCCCCCTTTATTTTATTAAACGTCAACGGCATTGGTTACGAGCTTGAAGCGCCGCTCTCAACCTTCTACGACCTGCCGGCTGAGCAAACACAAGTGGAATTGCATGTGCACATGGTGGTTCGAGAAGACGCGCAGTTACTGTTTGGCTTTGGCAGTTTGCAACAGCGCGACTTATTCCGCAGCTTAATCAAGGTCAATGGTGTGGGGCCAAAAGTGGCTCTAGCAGTATTGTCTACTCTGTCTGTTCAGGAACTCATGCAGTGCATGGCCAGCGAAGACGTCACGCAATTGTGTCGAGTGCCGGGTATCGGCAAGAAAACTGCTATGCGTCTGGTGGTTGAAATGAAAGACCGGCTTGAGAAAGAGTTTGCTGACGTGGCGCTCGAGGTCGGGTCTCACAAGACTGACGACAGACAAGATGCAATTTCTGCCTTAGTGTCTTTAGGTTACAAACACGGTGACGCAAAACGCGTGGTCGATCAATTAGATACCGAACTCACTAGCGAAGAACTGATTCGTCAGGCATTAAGAACCTTGTCGGGCAAGGTGCTGTAGATGGAAGAGAACCCAATCAATCCTGATATTCAATTGGGTGACGACGATGTTATCGATCGTAGTCTAAGGCCCGAATTACTCGAAGACTTCATTGGGCAGCCCAAGCTCAAGGAACAGTTATCAATCTTCATTGAAGCCGCTCGCTCGCGTAAAGAAGCGCTTGATCATGTATTGCTGTTTGGTCCACCGGGTTTAGGCAAGACCACGCTATCAAATATTATTGCTCGTGAGTTACAGGTAAAGCTGCGTTCAACCTCCGGGCCGGTGCTGGAACGCGCCGGTGACCTGGCCGCGGTGTTAACCAACCTTGAGCCGCACGATGTGTTATTTATCGATGAAATTCACCGCCTTAGCCCAGTTGTGGAAGAAATTCTCTACCCGGCGATGGAAGACTTTGAGCTGGATATTGTGATCGGTGAGGGGCCGGCAGCACGCACGGTAAAACTCTCTTTGCCACCATTTACCTTAATCGGTGCGACTACTCGAGCGGGATTATTAACTTCTCCACTGCGTGATCGCTTCGGTATTGTGCAAAGGTTGGAGTACTACAACGCTGAGGATTTAACGCGTATCGTGCAGCGCTCAGCAAATATCCTGCAAGTTCCTACCGAGCCGGAAGGCGTGATTACCGTGGCGAATCGTGCCCGTGGTACACCGCGTATCGCCAATCGCTTACTGCGGCGAGTGCGCGACTATGCTGAAGTCAGAGGTGACGGTCAGTTGTCCGAAGACATTGCCCAGAAAGCATTGGATATGATGGAAGTTGACCCCAACGGCTTAGATTGGATGGACCGTCAATTATTGCGTGCCATTATGGAGAAGTTTGATGGTGGCCCTGTGGGTATCGACAGCTTGGCGGCCGCCATAGGCGAAGAACGTGGCACCATCGAAGACGTTATAGAACCGTACTTGATTCAACAAGGCTTTATGATGCGCACACCAAGAGGGCGCGTGGTAACCAAGCGCAGCTGGGCACATTTTGGTTTAACCGCACCAGATCAGCCCGATCACCCGCAAAGCAAACTTTTCGACCAACAATAGTATGTTTCGCTCTAACCACAGGGTGTATTACGAACACACCGACTCGGGTGGTGTTGTGTACCATTCAAATTACCTGAATTTCATGGAACGCTGCCGTTGTGACTGGTTAGAAGCCATCGGCCATGATGTGGTTAGTTTGGAACAAAACCATCAACTTCAATGGGTTGTGAAGCAAGCAGATGTGATTTTTCATGCTCCGGCACGACTGTTCGATGAACTAACCGTAAGCTGCGAGGTATTGCACGTCGGTAAGGTAAAGCTGGAGGTACAACAGGCTGTCTATAATGGCGCTGAATTATTGTGCTCAGCACGTATAAAATTAGCGACATTGAACAGCACATCGTTTAAATTAACCGCCATGCCAAAGGCGCTAATCGAAGCCATGCGCAAAGGCGAAATGGGCGACGAAATGTAAGCAGCTAGTTCTCGCAAATCCCTCTCACTTTTTTAAAACATCACCGAACCCAAACAGCTGAGAAAACAGTTTCATGAGTGAAGACAATATAACAACGCAAACTCTGGAAAGTGGTACCCAGGTAGCTGAAAATCTCCAAGCGACAGCGCATACCGTGACGCCGGATAGCATGTCAATACTCTCGCTGATGGCCGAGGCGAGTTTGACGGTTCAGCTGGTGATGCTGTTGTTATTTCTTGCCTCATTGGTTTCGTGGTCAATTATTTTCTCAAAGTTCCAATCTTTGCGTCGCGAGCGGCGTTTAACGAATGAGTTTGAAGAGGAGTTTTGGGCCGGCGGGAGCATGCAGTCTTTGTATAACGACTGGGGTGCACAAACCGATAAGGCTTCAGGCATGTCAGAAATATTCGTGGCTGGTTATCGTGAGTACCAAAGGCTCTCTGAACGTGGTTATGCCAACAACAACGATTTGTTAGATGCGGTAGAGCGCGCCATGCGGGTAGAGCTCAGCCGTGAAATTGACCATCTTGAGTCGCAGATTCCTTTTCTTGCTACGGTTGGCTCAACCAGCCCCTATGTGGGCCTATTTGGTACTGTGTGGGGAATCATGAACTCCTTTCGAGCCCTGGGTGTATCGACTCAGCAAGCAACCGTGGCCAGCGTTGCGCCCGGCATTGCTGAAGCATTAATCGCAACGGCGATGGGCTTGTTCGCGGCAATCCCAGCGGTAATCGCCTACAACCGCTTTTCATATCATGTCGAAAAGCTGGTCGCGCAGTATGAGATTTTCATGGAAGAATTTGTGTCGATTGTTAATCGACAATTGAAAATCGAAGAGAAAGCTTAAGTAGCCGTAAAGCAATGAGTTACCGCAGCCGCAAACGCAAACCAATCGCCGAGATTAATGTCGTGCCCTACATCGATGTGATGTTAGTGCTGCTGATTATTTTTATGGTGACGGCACCCTTGCTCACCGAGGGCGTGAAAATTGACCTGCCGCAAACGAATTCCAATCCGGTGGATTTTAATCCGGAGGCGCCGGAACCCTTTATTTTGACGGTTGATGCGGGTGGGCAGTACTACATAGATGATCTGGAAAAAACGCCAGAGGATGTGCTGATTGCGGCAAGTGCCTTGTACCGGCTTAAGCCGCAGACTGATTTCTTGGTGCGCGGTGATCGAGCGGCCGTGTACGACGATGTGTTGCAGGCGATGGTGCTACTCAAAGAAGCAGGGGTAGAAACCGTCAGTTTGGTTACATCGCCACCGGAAAATAATTAGTGGGTTTTGGGTAAGTAGATGAGCGAGCGCAGAAAGCGTCTGCAAGGGCGTAGCAAATTAATGGCGTACATCGCCGCGGGCATCGTGCACGCGATCATTATCGGTGCCATGGTGTTTAATTTCAGCAGCAAGCCTGAATCTATTGAGGCGGACTTTGCTGAGAAGGTCGACGTGGTAAAGGCGACCACCATCGACGAATCGGAGATTCAGAAAAAGCAGGACGAGCTAAAACAAAAAGAGCGCGAGCAGCGCCGGCAGAAAGAAGCCGAACGCAAACGCCTGCAAAAACTCAAGGACGATGCGCAAAAAGAAGAAAAGCGTATTGACGAGCTCAAAGAAAAACAAAAGCAAGAACTAGAGAAAGCCACCGAGCTTGAGCAACAACGTAAAGAAATTGCGTTGAAGAAGGCTCAAGAAGAGGCCAAGCGTAAACAAGAAGCCGAAGAGCGCAAGAAACAAGAAGATGCGCGTAAGCGTAAAGAAGCCGAAGCAGCTAAAAAACGTGAGCAAGAACGATTACAACAAGAAGAGCTGGATAGGATCAAACGTGAAGAGCAGGAATTGGCCGCTCGACGTGAAATGAATGAGCGCCTTGCGCAAGAAGAACAGATGATTCGGCAGCAGCGAGCGCAGCAGCGCGCTACCACTTTGTCGAGTAAGTACGCGGCCCTAATCAAGCAGCGCGTACAGCCGAAGATTACGATCTCGCCAGACTTTTCACCCACTTTGTCGACCAGAATGAACGTTAAATTGTCGTCATCAGGCGATGTGCGTGCAGTACGTATCATAGAATCCAGCGGCAACAGTGCTTACGACAGAGCCGTTGAGACTGCGATTTATGCCTCTAGCCCGTTACCGATTCCTTCACAAGATGAAGACCCAGACGTAAACAAAATGTTCCAAGACCTTACGCTCAATTTCTCAATCGATGGTCGCTAACCCGGCTTGTAGATCGCTATGAATCAATTAATTAATAAATCAGCTTTTCTGCTCCTTCTCGTTTTGTTTAGCGTAGCTTTTACGGCGCAGGCACAGGTCAGTATCGATATCAGTGGTGGAACCGTACGCGGCAAACCCATTGCCATCGTGCCGTTTCGAACCATTGATGGCACCGCGCCAGGCACTCAGATAGACCAAGTAATCGCCAATAACTTAAAAATCTCTGGCAAGTTCGAGCCGATTAGCGCGAACAATTACATGAGCTTCCCTTCTCGCTCAGAAGAGGTTCGCTTTAAGGATTGGCGCTTTATAGATGCTGAGGCTTTGGTCATTGGTGAAATTTGGAAGCTCGACACGGATCTATACGAAGTACAGTTCCGCGTCTTCGATGTCGCACGAGAGTTAGAGGTAGGGCAGGGTAAGCGAATCCCCAATTTACGCGGCAAAGACTTGCGCACCGCAGCGCATATCATTAGCGACAGTGTCTACCAAGCCTTTATGAACAGGCCTGGTGCGTTCAATTCGCGAATTGCATTCATCAAGCGCTCAGAAATCGAATTTCAGCGGTTTCGCTACCGCCTAATGGTTGCGGACTGGGATGGTTTTGGCGAACAAGAAGTCTTCGCGTCATGGCGACCGTTGTTATCTCCAGCATGGTCTCCTGATGGCCGCTTTTTATCGTTCGTGTCATTTGCTGAGACTGGCTCGGTAATTCGCGTGATGGACACCACCACAGGGCAGCATGAGATTGTGGCTCAATTTAAGGGCGTGAATTCAGCCCCGGCTTGGTCACCGGATGGTCGCCAACTTGCATACTCCACCTCGCAGAATGGCAGCCCCGATATTTACGTATATGACGTGAACAGTAAGCAGCACACCCGTATCAGTACGCATTACGGTATTGATACCGAGCCAGCTTGGTCACCGGATGGCCGCAGCCTATTGTTTACCTCAAATCGTTCTGGCAAGCCACAGATATACAGCTATGATTTTGCGCGCCAAGAAAGTACGCGAATTACCTTCGATGGTGATGAAAATGCTAATGCTTCTTACGACTATAACGGCGAGCGGGTAGCCTTAGTACACGATGGCGGGCAAATTGCCGTAATGCAGGAGCGAACAGGCGAATTGACTTGGATAACGCGCAACAAATTTGACGAATCTCCTAGTTTTTCTCCGAATGGAGACATGGTATTGTATGCGTCCGAGCAAGATTATGAACCGGCCTTGATGGTGGCATCTTCGGATGGCCGAGTTCGTAGCAAATTAGAATTTGTGCAGGGTGATGTGCGTGAGCCGTCGTGGTCACCCCTTAGACAATAATTTAGACAATAATATTCGGCAAAAAAATAAATCCTCCTGGAGTGAACAATATGAACCGCAAGTTACATCTAACCCTACTGCTTGGCCTTACGCTGTTTTTGTCGGCCTGTGCAAGTAACAAAAAACCTGAAGGCCCAGTAGTAGAGTCGACTCCAGGTACTGGTGATGTCGCGAATCCTGCTACTGATACAAACCCATTTGGACTGCAGGGGCTCGGCTACACGATCTCTCAATTGGAAGATCTTGGCATCGTTGGTAATCCGTTGAACTACAAGACTTTGTATTTCGAGTACAACAGCTCAGCGATTGATAAGAAATCTGAAGTGATCGCGCGCGCGCACGCTATTCAAATCGGCCAAACTGGTGTAGCACAGGTCAATCTTGAAGGCCATGCTGATGAGCGTGGTACGCGTGATTACAACTTAGCCTTGGGCGAGCGTCGTGCGTTGGCCGTCGCTAACTTGATGGCGTCTAGCGGTGCCAGTGGTGCGCAAATCCGCAATATTTCTTACGGTGAAGAGCGCCCAGTCGACACGTCGCATAACGAAGCAGCGTGGCAGAAAAATCGCCGCGTCGAAATCGCGTACTAGAACCACAGACAGGGTGATCTGTCGAGCTAGGAGCTCCTGCTCCTGGCTCACTCACCCAACGACGGAGAGCGAGTTTTTCGTTCGATGATGTCACACAAAACTATTATGCAGACAGCGAAGATTTATATTTGGCTGATCGGGGTAGCTCTAGTGGTGGCCCCGATTTTTTATGCCACTCCGGTGCAGGCCCAATCTGGTCAGCAAGCCAACATGGTGTTGGAATTACAGCAGCTCAGAGCTGAGATTGCTGAATTACGAGATCTTTTGGAGCGGCAGCAATACCAAATTCGACAACTGCAACGAGGCTCTGGCGCGGCAACTTCTCCGTCGCGTTCAGAACCGTCATTCTCTGCGCCGCCGTCGCAACCGACTTACAGTTCCCCAGCCAGTAGTGCACCAGTAGGCGTGCCAGTGGTTAATGAGCGACCCTCGTCGGCGTCTGGCACTGAAAATGGTTCCTTGGTGCCCTATTCTGACAACCCACAGCCAACTACTTCTGCAACTGCGGGCGTTCCTGCTTCGCCACCAGCTCAAGGCGAGGAAGAATTTTATCGACCGTACGAGGGTGATCGCACCATTGTGGATGAGAACCCAGAAGTCGTGTCGGCCGCGCGGCAAGCACGTCAAGCCAACGAAACCTATCCTCCTGTGGTGGATCGATCTATCGGTGGTCAAGCAAGTTCTACTGGCGATGTAAATAGCGCCAGTGCTGAGACTGCACCAAGATCTGCAAATACTTGGGTGAGCACCGCGCCACCGCAAGTCGTTAATCAAGCTCCGGTGGAGAGTGCAAATCAGGCGCCCGCGACCGCAGCTCCAACGCAAGTTATTACTCCAGGGCAGGTAGCAGCGCAATCAAACCTGCCAGCGCCTGCACCGCAAGCGTCTACTGGCGGTGTAATCCAAATCCCATCCAACACGGCACCGGCTGCACAGTCACCGAATGTTGCACAAGCAGCGCCAGCCGTTGTTGCACCTGCGGCTGTTGCGGTGTTGTCGGAGGATGTTTTGTACCAGCAAGGCTTCGACTTGTTGAAGCAATTTAAATACGATGACGCTGTCGACGTGTTCAAACAACAGATTGAGCAATACCCGGAAGGTGGCTTTGCGGATGATGCTCATTACTGGGTTGCAGAGTCGATGTATCTAAATCGAAACCTGCCCGAGTCTAAGCAATACTTCCGCGCCATTATCGATAATTTTGCGCAAAGCCCGCGAGTTCCTGATGCGATGCTCAAAACAGCCTACATTGAGCAGGACCAAGGGAATGAGATTGAAGCGAGAATTCTGTTGCAAGAGATCATTCAATATCATCCGCGTTCTGATGCAGCGATTTCAGCAAAGAATCGCCTAGAAAAACTCAATTAGCGTTGCTCGCTGACACGAGGCTTTACTGTGTCGCTCAAAATTACCGAGATTTTTTACTCTATTCAGGGTGAGTCCGCTTATGTCGGCCAGCCCACCGTGTTCGTGCGCCTAACTGGTTGTCCGATGCGCTGCACCTATTGCGATACTGCGTACGCTTTCCATGGTGGAGAGCGCATGACGCTTGAATCTATCCTCCATCAAGTTGAAAGCTACGGGGCCCAGCATGTTTGTGTGACCGGCGGGGAACCACTCGCGCAGCCGGCTTGTATTGAGCTACTCAGCGCCTTGTGTGATCGTGACTTCAAGGTGTCGCTTGAAACCGGTAACGCAATTGATATATCCAAAGTCGACCCAAGAGTTTATGTCGTGCTAGACATTAAAACGCCCGCATCTGGCGAAGAGAAAAATAATCGATACGACAACATCGCAAAGCTCAAACCCTCTGATGCTTTGAAATTTGTTATCTGCAATGAAGATGACTATCAATGGGCCAAAAACCTAGTCGCTCAACAAGCCTTAACTAAGACTGCTGAAGTATTTTTCTCTCCCTCAGCGGAGGAGCTCGAGCCAACCCAATTAGCCGATTGGATTGTTGAAGACCGTTTGTCGGTGCGCATGCAGCTGCAATTGCATAAGGTGCTGTGGCAAAACGAGGCGGGCCGCTAATGACAACTCCTCAGAAAGCGGTAGTACTTGTCTCCGGTGGCTTAGACTCTGCCACGGTACTGGCAATTGCGCGGGAACGAGGCTTTGAATGTTACGCGTTGAGTATGGATTACGGGCAGCGCCACCGAATTGAGTTGCAGCGAGCGGTCATGGTCGCAAAGAGCAATGGAGCGCAAGATCATAAAGTTGTTCGAATCGACATCGGGGAGTTTGGTGGTTCTGCCTTAACTGATGACGATATCGACGTGCCAATTGGCGGCACTGAAGACATCCCGGTTACCTATGTGCCGGCCCGTAATACGGTATTTTTATCTGTGGCACTTGGGTGGGCTGAAGTGCTTGGGGCTAGATCCATATTCATTGGTGCAAATGCGGTGGACTATTCAGGTTATCCCGATTGCCGACCAGACTTTATTTCGGCGTTTCAAACCTTGGCCAATGTGGCTACCAAAGCCGGCGTTGAAGGCGATGTGATTAAAGTAGAAGCGCCGTTATTAGAGCTCACCAAGGCCGAGATTATTCGGCGAGGAATGTCGTTGGGTGTGGACTACAGCCAGACACTTTCATGTTACGACCCAGAAGGCAATGGCGCTATTTGTGGCGTCTGTGATAGCTGCCGAATCCGCGCAGAAGGCTTTGCTGCCGCTGGCTACGAAGATCCAGCTCTCTAACTCACTGAATGGCAACCGGGATCGAGGTTGGTGACTTAAGCGCCGACTACAGTGGCAATGTTTTATTTAAAGACCTGTCAATAGAGCTAAACCCCGGTGAACACATCGTTATCGTTGGTGGTAGCGGCTCCGGTAAATCAACTTTATTACGTTGTTTAGCGGAGCACCCAAATGTGAACCAGCAAGCCGCTGTGGTGCTGCAAGAGGGCGCATTGCTGGAGCGCAAAACTGTGCTCGAAAACCTCAATCTGGTGGCCCGCTACAACAAAGTTCAAGGTGATGCCGCTGCGATTCTCGAAGACCTGAACATACCATCATCGTTGCATCAAACAAATGTAAGCCAACTCAGTGGCGGGCAAAAACGTCGTATCGCCATTGCACGGTGTTTGTTACAGCAACCCAATATTTTGCTCTTCGACGAACCTGACGCCGGTTTGGATGTGCGCAATCTTGATAGCTTGGCACAGCTGGTAAATGACCAGTCTGCAGATAGAGCCAGCGTCACGGTTTCGCATAATCCGATCTATATTGCGCAGATTGCAAATAGGGTGCTTTATTTAGACGCCGGTGAGCTAACCGAACTTGCCAGCTGGAAGAGCCACCCCAGTTCGCCAGATGAATTCAAGACCCGGCAAGCCGAGGTGCAACAGCTGTTGTTAACCGCACCTAGTCTTAACAGGGCTGCCAGAGCGCAAACCTCCCACAAAGGCCTCAATTTTGGGGAATCGGCACTCTCGAATTGGCTGCGCGGTGTTTTAGCGAGTCTAGTTTCCTTACCCCATTGGCCCAAGTCTGGGCGTGATGAACTGCAAACAGCCAGCTATGTGTTCTATCTTGCTTGCCTAACTGGCTTGATGTTTTTTGCGCTCGTTGGCCTGATGTTAGGTGCGACAACCATCGCCGTAGTAAAACTACTGGCAGATAACGCACTTACCGGTTTTGTCGGCTTATTTCTCAAAGCCGATGATCTGCTTAATATGATGGGCGGCGTATATGCGCTCTACTTAGCACCGCCGATAGGAGCCATGCTGTTCGCGGCGAGATCCGGCAGTATCGTCACCAATTGGCTCGGTGAGATGGTAAGGAGCAAGCAAGTTCTAGCGCTTGAACTATTGAAGGTGCCGACCCAACAATATTTAAGAGCTCCATCAGTAATCGCGGTATTTATCGGTTTGGTTGCCAGCGTTTTGATGTTTACGGCAGCAGTCTGGTTTGGTGGAGTGATTGCGACAGACTTCTTGTTCTCAGTGACCGACCCTGTGCGAACCATGGTCATCACATCGGCCGATGTCCGGGCCAGTGATTTCTGGCTAAAACTGCCGATCTACGCCGTAATTGTCGCGACCACCATTGTCGGTTTGGGCTTGTCGGAAAAGAAAACCAGTCACGAAGTAAACATTCATACCACCAAGGCCATCATATACTCCACCGTAATTATCGCGGTGATCGAACTGCTGATAATTTTGTCTAAATAGAAAGCTGTTAAAGCTGTTAAAAACGCTTGACCGGACATGGTCAAAAAAAGATAATCACGCCTCTTTTGAGCTGGGCCAAGGATTTGTCTAAAAATAAGTCCAACTGAAAAGAAACGTTTGAACTGGCAACCGGAAGCGCCATTCTGAGTAAGATACGAGTAATCGCGCACGATGGATGGTAGGATTTACGAGGTAGTGAAAGCTACTTCAAGACAGTTTGAGAAGGGCCGTTAGCTCAGTTGGTAGAGCATCTGACTTTTAATCAGGTGGTCGCGCGTTCGACAAATTCGCCGGGAGCGAATTTGAACTGCCGCAGGCAGCCCGCAGGGCGAGTATCAGGAAGATACGAGTAATCGCGCACGATGGATGATAGGATTTACGAGGTAGTGAGAGCTACTTCAAGACAGTTTGAGAAGGGCCGTTAGCTCAGTTGGTAGAGCATCTGACTTTTAATCAGGTGGTCGCGCGTTCGAATCGCGCACGGCCCACCACTCAATCAAAATGCCCGAGAATGCGGGCTTTTTTATTGGGTTGTTGGTTGTGCCGATTGGGACGAATCTCATTCAACCCCCAAACCCTCCAGAAAGCTCAAAACCTCAGTTCGATATCTATCAAAATCTCGTAAATGAGGCCAGTGCGCAGCGTTCTCAAATTCTAGGTAGGCTTTAGTGGGTGCTACCAGAGCTTCAAAATAATCTTTGGCTACTTCAGTTACGGTGTGCTGGTCGTACTTTCCTTGCACAATCAATACCGGTATCTCTAGGCTCGGGTGGGTGTTAAATAAATCAGCGTTGATGGCCTCCATCCACAAGCGCTGTAGCGAAATATTGCTGCCCTCTAAAGAGCCAAGCTTTTCGCCAATCGTGTAGCCGCGATAAAAAGTAAATATCTTATAGATGTCCATCAGGCTGAACTGCATTGAGCCATCTGGCATTTCGTAGGGCTGCATCAAGCCACGCTCTACCATCACAGTGTTTATCCATTTTTTCGGCGCTGAATAGGGAGGTGAACCTATTTCATCTAGTTTTTGAATGGTTTCTTGATCGCCAGCAGCCTTGGCGGCCTGCATTGTAAAGTCGAAGGAAATCTTCTCGGCGCGTTTGGAATTTGCGATTTGGCCAATGCCGATAAAGGCTGAGAACAAGTCGGGCCGTTGTTGGGCCATGTGCACTGATACCAAGGTGCCCCAAGAATGCCCCTGTAAGATCAATTTAGGTTTGCCAAATCTTTTAGTGAGGTACTCGGCTACTTTGATCCCATCAGCTGCAATTTGTTCCAGCGATAAGGTTTCTGGGTTTAATTCGCTGCTGTAACTTGCCCCAGCGCCGCGCTGATCCCAGTAAACAGTCGTGAACTTGTCTTCTAAATCAAAGCCGCCGCTGAGCATCATTGCTTGGTCGGCACCGCCAGGGCCACCATGCACGTGCAAAAGAATAGGGTTGTTTTGGTCTTGGCTGCGAATCAATAGACGCTGTTGAGCACCATTAATCTCAACATCCAAAGACTCAACAATCGGGCTGAGGCCAGCCGTAATTTTGCTGGTTTGGCCGGGACTCACTATCACCATGGTCAGCAGAATCGCCACCACCAGTGCCGAGACTAAGATCAATAATTTCTTAAACAAGTTCACGGCCACTCTCCGGTAATAAAGTGTCAGTCATATCACGAATGTGTTCGGCTATTTCCTGTTCTTCGTCACTGAAATAAGCGATATGAAACATGGCATCGCCTTCTTGCACAAGGGGAATATTTTGTTTGCCTACAATAATGCCTTCTCTGCTTGCTTCCACGGTTGAGAAAGTTTCCCCAAAGGGGCTGCCAATGCGAGCCAGCGCATCTCCTTCTTCAACGTGCTCTCCAAGATTTTTTAGGCTGGTCACAATCCCGCTAGAGTTAGCTCGCGTCCAAGAACTGTTGTTAGCGACATAGGGGCTTTGCTTGGTCTTTTTGAGTTTTTTACTTCTTCGCACCATACCCAACTGAGCAAGTACGCTTTGAATGCCACGTACGCCGGCACGGATTGATAGTTCGTCAAAACGCAGTGCTTCACCCGCCTCGTAAAGTAAAATTTTGGTGTCGGAATGCACCGCGGCTTCGCGAAGCGTGCCCTCACGTAAGGGAGCATTGATTAATACCGGCACATCAAAGGCTTGTGCGAGCTCGAGCGTTTCTGGGTCACTTAAATTGGCGCGAATTTGTGGCAAGTTTGATCGATGAATTGCGCCGGTGTGTAAATCTATGCCGTACTCGCAGTGCTGGACTATCTCAGTCATAAAGGTGTCTGCGACTCGCGCCGCCAGAGAACCACGCTCAGATCCGGGGAAGCTGCGATTGAGGTCGCGACGATCTGGCATGTAGCGGCTACGACTCAACACGCCATAAACATTCACGATGGGGGCTAGGATGAGTGTACCGGCGTTTAGTTTAAACGTTTTGAGCTGAATGAGGCGGCGAATAATTTCGATGCCATTTATTTCATCGCCATGAATAGAGCCCGCCACGAAAACACAGGGCCCTGGCTTGCGCGCCCGAATGACATGCACGGGCATGCTGATATCGGTGTCGGTATACAGACGCACGACCGGTAAGTCCAGTTGACGGGTGGAGCCGGGCGCGATTTCATGGCCCCCAATGACTAAGTTGCTCATTTGATTCTATTTTTGCTTGGTTTGCATTGGCAGTATCGCACGATCGATGCAACGACGAAAATGCGCCACAAACTGGCGGCGCTTTTAGGTAAAATACGCCGCTGTTACCACCGCGGCCAATAACTACTAAGTAAGCGCGGTTCCCACGAATAAGATTGGAGCTTTCCGAATGAGCAAGTTTAGAACTGGCGTACTCTTTGGCCATGAAGTAAACGAAGTTTACGCAGATGCAAAAACTCACCAATATGCGCTGCCAGCGGTGAACGTCGTGAGCACCAGCACGGTGAACTCGGTAATGGAAACAGCAGCAAAACTTAAGTCGCCGGTCATTGTTCAATTATCGTTTGGCGGCGGCCATTTTTACGCAGGTAAAAGTCTGCCAAATGAAAATCTGCAAGCCTCCGTTGCTGGTTGTATTAGCGCGGGTTTGCATGTGCATAAAATGGCTGAGATGTATGGCGTGTCGGTCATTCTTCATACTGATCATTGCGCTTTAAAGAACATCACCTGGATCGATCAGCTGTTGGACTTTCAAGAAGCTTATTATGCCGAGCATGGTCATCCGCTTTACAGCTCGCACATGCTCGATCTGTCTGAAGAGCTGATTGAAGAAAATATCGAAATTTGTCAGCGCTATCTCGAGCGCATGAGCAAAATTAATATCGGCCTTGAAATAGAACTTGGAATTACTGGCGGTGAAGAAGACGGAGTGGACAATTCAGATGTTGACAGTAGCAAGCTCTACACTCAACCTTCAGAGGTGCACTACGCCTACGACAAATTGATTGGTATTAGTGACAACGTGACGGTTGCTGCGTCATTCGGTAATGTGCACGGCGTGTATAAGCCTGGCAATGTAAAGTTGCAGCCAATTATTTTGAAGAACTCGCAAGCTTTTGTAGCCGAGAAAATTGGTAAGCCTGACACCAAACCCGTCAGCTTTGTGTTTCATGGCGGCTCCGGCTCGTCGCCGGATGAGATTACTGAAGCCATTGGCTATGGGGTGATCAAAATGAATATTGATACCGATATGCAATGGGCCTTCAATGAAGGGCTGCGCGACTACTACACCGAATTCAAGGACTATGTGGCCACTCAGATCGGTAATCCCGATGGCGACGATCAACCGAATAAAAAGTACTACGACCCTCGTAAGGTTCTCCGCAACGGGGAAGAGCGGTTTGTGAAACGATTGGAAGAATGTTTCGCAGATCTCAATTGCTTGAAGCGCAACGAATCTCAGCATTGATTTTTAATTTGATATCTTAAAGGCTGAGCTGTTTTACATTTTGTCCAATAAATGGGTGTGGATGCAGTGACCGGCTAGACCAAAGGCCAATTGTTGTTCTCAGGGCTTTGTTAATGATCAAAATCTAGTTACACTTGATGTATCTGTGGGGGATGACGTTTTCAAATTGATATAAAAAGGGTCAACGCTTTCCCTTCCAGTGCGAGTCGAAACTTATGTTTGGCCCGCAAGCATGCTCTTGCATGCGAAACACGCTAGCTCGGGGGGGCTCAGCGAAATTGCTTGCTCTCCAGAGCCGTGTACTGTGTGTACGGTTGATTCTTTGGTTGGGATAAAGAAATTGCGGCAGCATCGTTGGTAAAGTTGCAGCTTCGTTATTGACAACCCTATAACTGTGCACGTGTGTGATACATTTATGGGGTTAAGCTATGCCAGCAGCGCATTTAGCAAACGCATCGCGCGTTTTTGGGGACATTTATCTAGGTAGCCAACATGGCTGCTTCTCTCGATCATTAAAGCAGCAAGTCATGTTTGTTGCTCTGCTTCTATTTTGTGCAGCAAGCCAAGCGGCAACCGTACAAATATTCTCTGATGACTTTGAAGGTGGAACGGCAAACTGGACCATTGATCCTGATGGCGACGATACCGCGACCACTGGGCAGTGGATAATTGCTAACCCAGCTGGGACAGACTTTCAAAATGGCACCACACCGAGTGGAAGCAACGCGATTTTTACGGGTGTAAACGCGGCTGGTAATAATGGTGTTGATGATCTCGACGGTGGTGATACCACCGCTCGATCTGTGAATATCAACATTCCTGCCAATCTAGATCGAGCAAGCCTCAGTTTCGAGTTTTATTTTGTATCGACCAGCGCTGGTGTTGTAGGCGACGTATTTACTGCGACTGTACTAGGTTCGAGCACAGCAAATAGCGTCGAAATAAATATTGCAGAAGATACGACTAGCTTCGCACAACCTCCCAACTACATAAATTATACCGCTGATATCAGTCAGTTTATCGGCGATACCATTCAACTCGAGTTCAATGCCGTAGGTCCGCTAGCTGGAATCGTGGAGTCGGCGATCGATGATGTACTGGTCACAGGGGAAATTGATCCAGAATTCGAAATTTCCAAAACCAATAATGCTGATGAAGATAGTTTTTTCTCCGATTTTGAGTATATGGAAGCGGGTACAAGTGTTGTTAATTTTCGTTTTCAGTTAAGCAATACCTCGGCCACAGAAGAACTCACCATCAATTCGCTGGTCGATGACGTACACGGTAATCTAAATGCTCTTTCCGCCGATTGCGCGAACTTAATTGGGCAAACCGTTGCTGCCGGAGACAACGTCTCCTGCATATTCCCCGCGACTGTTACCTTAACCGTTGAAGGCACTAGCGAGCGCGACGTGATTACAGCAGGTGTGACGCAGAACGGGGTCACCCATGTTGTCGTTGATGATTCCACGGTGGGTGTGTTGTTGTCTAATCCTGGCCCCGAAGTGAATGATATTTTTTACGTGCCGTATCCTGAAAATGATTTACTCGAGGCCCTGCAATCAATTTCCAACTCAAGTATTTGCTTGAATGATGGCAGCACTCCGGTCAATGACGTCACCACCATTGTTGGAATAACAGTTTTGGGCACAGATACCGTTATCTACTACGATCATGAGGAAGATGGCTTCGAACCCATTCTCAACAACCCTGTGCAGAGCTCAACTGAAATTTGGGGAGATGGTGATTGCAGTAATGGCTTCAACCCCGAGTTTGCGAATCTGGCAGCATGTAATGCAAATGCAGGTGGCGATATCATAGCGCCGGGTAGCGAGATCGTTTTACGCAACGATATTGATACAGAACAAGCTCCTACTGAACCTTTTTTACGCACCGGCGGCGATAAAATTGGTGCCAGCTTGCCCATAGCGGCAACGCGAGCTGGTTGGGCAACCGGTACAGATACCCTTCTAGCGGGTGCGTTTGAGATGTACAACACCAATGAGCAGTGGGGTACGAACTATGTCTTTCCAGTTGGAGAAAACGCTGACAATAACAGCATTCATGAGTACGTGGGTGCGTCCATACTGGCGTCGGCAGACGATACCTTAGTCAGCGTTGATTTAAACGCGAATGGCAGTTTTGCTGACCCCGGCGATTTTGAAAACGTACATCTCGATGAAGGTGAGTCGTTACACGTTAACGGTGGTATCGAGCTTGGGGCCGTCGTGGTTTCGACTGAAGATGTCCGCGTAGATGTTATCACCGGAGATATTTGCGATACCTTTGAATCGAGGTTTTATACGCTGTTTCCTCGTGCTACATGGTCCAACGCTTACTACAACCCTGTTTTCAGCATTCCAGATACTGAATCAACGTCAGGCGCAGACGTTAATGCGGTGGTAACTTTTTTCAATCCTAGCGCCGGACCCATCGATATTCAGCCGCAAATCGCTGATGGTAGTGGTGGGGTAAGTACCCTAGGGGTCGTTACAGTGCCAGCGGGCGGACAGGCAGATTTTCTGATGCCGGAAGCGGCGGCCGGAGGTGGTGAGACCGGAGCTCGATTCTTTTCAACGGGCGACGAGGAATTCTATGCAGTAGTTTCGGTGGACCAGTCAAACAACGACGGTGCAAGCTTCAATCATGATTGGGGTATCACACTGATTCCGCAAGAATTTCTGAGCTCACAGGTTTTGGTTGGTGTAGGTATTGGCCGTGATCCTGATTCGACTGTGGCGCCAACTCAGAATGGTTCTCCGATTTGGGTGACTGTAATTAAAGATGGGGACAATGTTTCCGCAAATGGCGTGGATATTTGTGTCGATTTCAATGGCGATGGAGGGCCGTCTACTGATCCGATTTCGCAGCGTACATATGACTTGCAAATCAATCTCGATGTTTTCGAATCCCGCTTAGTGCGCGACCCGGATGGCGACCAGTCTGGTATGTTGCTGTTTACTTGTGACAACGATGGAGCAGGCAGTTCCGATCAAACCGAAGGCGTTATTACTGCGGCATGGGGCCAAGATGCGGATGTAGCGAGTTTCGGGGCGCCGGGCTTAGATTTAGGAACTGGGATTCCAAATATCCGAAATTTTGTAGTTTCCAAGCGCAGTGCCATCAGTGAAGATATCAATAATGATGGCGAGGCAAATATTGGAGATTTGATCACCTACCAAGTAGATGTCACCAATATCGGTTTAATTCCGATTGCAACAGATCAAATCGAATTGGGTGATTTACTGCCGCCAGAATTGGAATATATTGCAGGCTCAACGACTGTCACGTTGGCTGGCATTACCACCCCGTTGGTTGACGATTCGGTTCCACCAGCGACAACAATCTTTCCGCTTGATGAAGAGGGTGTCATTGTTCCAGAGGGGCTTGGTGTTGGCGAGTCAGTCACTTTCACCTATCAAACTATAGTTACCTCACTACCGTTCACGCCCGAAGAAATTTGTAATACGGCAATTGGGATACTTCTTGATTCGAGTGGCGACCCCGCTGGTGACAGTGATAGTGACGAAGAATGTAACCCGAAAAGCTCCAATCGTTCAGAGATATCTGGCAACGTAAGCGAAGATATTGATGGCGATGGTGTCGGTGATGCAAATCTCGAGAATGTACTGGTCTTGTTGTTTTCAGATCCCCTGGGAACCGGGAACCCTGATGATGGATCTGTTCAGCGCTCTACGCTAACCGACAGCGATGGTAACTACCTTTTTGATGGTTTGATTGCGGGCAATTATATTGTTGTGCAAATTGACCCAGCCGGATACGAGTCGGTATTTGATGCCGACGAGATTAACGTTGATGATGTTGATCTGGTGGCAAATCTTAATGGTAATGACAATGCGATTCCTGTATCGGTTGCGCAAGTTCCGCCTAATACAATGCCAAGTAATGAAAGTGCTGATCTTGGTAATAACTTCGTCGACACTCGCTCCGGCCTTATCTCAGGCTTGGTGTGGTTAGACGAAGACCAAGACGGTATTAACGACATCGAAGAAGCGGGTTTGACCAATGTGACGGTTGAGCTGCAAGACGGTGTGTGTACTTCCGGCGTGGATTGCCCTACGGTGTTGACCGATCAGTTCGGCAATTACGTGTTCGACGATCTGCCACCGGGCAGTTACACGGTGGCGGTATTGAGTGGTTTGCCGGGCGATGTGAGCCCCACGGCAGGGCCCTTCAACCCACAAACGCGCCCAGTGACG
>CALJJR010000150.1 GCA_937973905.1 uncultured Arenicella sp.
GCTATGCCTGCGTCTCATTCAAAAACGGCATTATCCGGCTGAGCGATCGACAGTATTGAGCAATCTAAAATGCTGTCTCGCTTAGGCTAAATCTATAAAGGCGTTATCGACCATTGGTGCTATCTCAGCATCGTAATCCACATCGCTGCGTGCAAAACCAAATAGCTTTAGGAACTCCGCTTGATAACCCGCGAAATCGCTGAGTGCATGCAGATTCTCGGTGGTCACCTGAGGCCAAACCTCTTCAACACTTGCCTGTAAGTCACGACGCATTTCTAGCTCATCAACTCGAAATCTATTTTCATCGTCGATTCTTGGCTGTTGAGCGTAAATACACTCGGAAAACAGGCGCGCCAATTGTTCTATACAGCCTTCATGGGTGCCCTCTTCTTTCATGTGTTTAAACAAAATTGAAAGATACAAAGGCATAACAGGAATTGCCGAACTCGATTGTGTGACAACCGCTTTCAGCACCGACACGGTCGCTTCTACAGCTAAGCTATCGCGCAGCATTTGCGCAGTTTCATCCAAATGCTCCTTGGCCCGACCGATGGTTGCGTGCCCATAAACGGGTTTAGTTAGCTGGTCTCCAATGTAGGTGTAAGCGACGGTCTTAGCGCCTTCACTTAATACTCCAGCCTCGCTTAGAGCCTTCATCCAAAGCGCCCAATCTTCGCCACCCATTACCTTAATGGTATTGGCAATTTCTTCCTCATTGGCAGGCTCTACAGTGATCTCACCAACAATCTGGGTATCAGTATTGAGGTTCTTTGCCGTATAAGCCTCACCAATAGGCTTGAGCGTAGAAACGTGAGTAATGCCTGTTTCTGGATCGGTTCGCCGCGGAGACGCCAAGCTGTATACCACTAAATCCACTGACCCCATATCCTGCTTTATTAGCTCGATGGCGCGCTGCTTACAAGCGTGCGAAAACGCGTCGCCGTTAATACTCTTCGCATACAAATCGTCTTCGCGAGCCCGAGCTTCAAACGCGGCTGAGTTATAAAATCCAGCAGTTCCAGTGCGCTTTTCAGTAGGTGGTTTTTCAAAGAAAACACCCAGCGTATTGGCGTTGAAGCCATAGGCTGCGGTAATTCTTGAAGCCAGACCATAGCCAGTAGAGGAACCTACCACGAGCACGTTCTTAGGTGCACCCGTCTCACCATCGAGGTTTTGCGAGCGAACGTAATCTATCTGCTCAGCGACATTTTTTGCACAGCCCCCTGGGTGCGCATTGGTACATATAAATCCGCGAACTTTAGGTTTAATGATCACTTAAATTCTCCCGCAAAGACGATCTTGAAAGGCGCAAAACGCCTATAGCAAATCTGCATTGACGTTAGGTGCTTTTTCTTCTCTCAACTCTTCGAGGTACGCATTGAGCAATGCCCCTCCATTGCGTTGCGCAAGAACACGTCGTGTTGCGTCTTTGATCTGTTCGCTGACAGTATCGGCATTGCCAGGCGTGATTTCGCGCAGTCGAACAATGTGTACATCACCATTTCGATCAACGACCGAATCTACTTTTGCACTTCCTCCAGATAACTGCATCTGGCTGACCCTCTCTAACACCTGCGGTGCCACGGCTCGGTTTGGATCCACTAATGAAACGTTGTGTGACGCCATCTCTAGGCTCTCACTATCGTTTAAGCTCTCCCAATTGGTTTTGGCAGCAGTCAACAATTCATCGCCACGGTCGGCGGCGGCTTGAGCTGCTTTTTCATTCTCAAGAGTCGAGCGAATTGTGTCTTTTACGCTCTCCAACGGTTTTGGTGCGGCTTCTTGCTCACTAAGCTTGCGCAGTACGATGACTTGACCGGCGGCAACTTCAATTGGCTCAGAGTTGAGCCCCTCAATAAGAACTTCCTCGCTAAATGCAGCATTGCGTACTGCTGGTAATGCCGCAATGCCATCGCCTTGGCTTTGATCGAATAATTCAGTTTCGCGCAGCTCTAACTGCAGCTCTTCCGCAGCTTCTTCTAAAGTATCGGGTTGCTCAAATGCGAAATCTCGCAGTTGATCGACTCTCTCCAGCAAGATTTGTTCCGCCTGCTCATCTCTCGCCGCTTGCAACAGGTCGAAACGAACCTCTTCAAAGTCTTGTTGTTGGGGAGCCTGGATGTCCAATACTTGAATGATGTGGTAACCAAACGGTGATTTTACCGGGTCGCTAATTTCGTCTTTCGCCAGTGCGAAAGTCGCTTGCTCAAATTCTGGAACCATCTGCCCTGGTTCGACCAAGCCCAATGAACCTCCGTTCTGAGCACTGCCGGGATCTTCCGAATGAGTTTTAGCCAGCTCCGCAAAATCAGCGCCCTCACGCAATTGTTTGACTAAATCTTCCGCTTTAGTCAGCTGTTCCGCCTCGTTGTCCGTAGTCGTAGAAAGCAAAATATGTCGAGTCTCTCGGCGCGCAGCAGATTGGAAGGACTCCTGATTCTCTTCAAAGTTTGCGCGTAAATCTTCCTCACTGACTTCAATCGATTCGGCAATTTCATCTTGATTGAGTTCTAGGTATTGAATGGAAACCTTTTGCGGATCCATAAAGTTGGCTTGGTTAGCAGTGTAATACTCATTGATTTCAGCATCTTCAACAGTGATGCCCTCGATGAAACCTTGTTTGCGCAAAATCGCAACGTCAAAACTGCGTCGCTCGGCTTGTGCTTCCAGCAATGCGCGAATCTCACCGGGTAGAACGATGGCCGATTCTTCGTAGCCAGTCGTGACTTGCTGCAGCACCAAATCATCACGCAGCGCGTCTTCATACTGGCGCTTGGCATATTGCGAGCTGATTAGAAAACGCTCATAGGCTTCCTGATTAAACTTGCCATCCAATTGGAACAGTTCGCTTTCTCGAATCTCCTTGGCAAGTTGCTCATTACTTACTCGGTAATTTTCGTCAGTAGCTACCTGTTTAAGCAGCGCACGGTTCACCAGGCGCTGCAACACATTTTGTTTGAAGCCATCGCTGTTCAAAAAAGCATCGTTGGCATTGTCGCCCATACGCGAGCGCATGCGTTGTTGCTCGTTGTTCAGGCTACTCTGAAACTCAGATTGAGTGATTTTTTGATCACCAAACTCAACCAACGAAGGGTTCGCTTCGGTGCTGGCGTACTCTTGAACGCCCCAAAAAGCCATTGGGATAATGATTAAAGCAGCAATAACCCAGGCGAAGGCGCCTGACGAACGGTCACGGATTTCAGTTAACATAGTTTCTTACTAGGATTAAACGGGTTTCATCCACCCCCAAATGGGGCGGCTTGCAAGCGGCGTATTATAGTGCAGTGCAACGGCGGCTCAAAGGGAATCGCACCGGTTGTTACCGCCTCGTCACTTTGCCGTTCACGCTATTTCGGGTAACCTCGGATGTATCTAACAAAGAAGAGAAATTGAAAAATGACCAAGTTACGTCTTCTCACCCTGTTATTAGGGTTCTCACTCGCTGCTCTCACGCACGCTCAAGATGGGGCTAAAAGTACTAATAACCTTAGCGAATACGCCATTCCATACACTAAATACGTGTTGGACAATGGCCTTACCTTAGTTGTACATGAGGACAAAAAAGCCCCTATTGTCGCGGTGAACGTTTGGTATCACGTGGGCTCAAAAGATGAAAAACCGGGTCGTACCGGGTTCGCTCACCTATTTGAGCATCTAATGTTCAATGGCTCAGAAAATTACAATGATGACTGGTTCAAACCTTTCGACCGCGTCGGCGCCACGGGAATGAATGGAACCACCAACCAAGATCGCACTAACTATTTTCAGGTAGTACCGAAAAATGCCCTTGAGATGACGTTGTGGATGGAGTCTGACCGCATGGGACACCTACTCGGTGCCATCGACCAAGCCAAACTCGATGAACAACGTGACGTCGTCAAAAATGAGAAGCGACAAGGCGAAAACCAACCCTATGGGAAAGTGTTTGCAACCCTGCTGAAAAATGTTTACCCGGCTGGTCACCCCTACAGCTGGAGTGTTATCGGCTCGATGGAAGATTTAAATGCTGCGTCAGTGGATGACGTGC
>CALJJR010000151.1 GCA_937973905.1 uncultured Arenicella sp.
ATACTTTCATTCTTGAACACTCTTAACCACCCTTGCTCACTCGTCGAGCAATTGATTAGTGCACAGACGCCCGAGAAAAGGGTTTGGATCGCAATTGTAGATAATTCGCCCACGTTGTTTTAGGCGACGATCTAATATCTGTTCAGAAACTTTGCTCGGCGCAATGCTGGAAGTCGGTTCAGCTTGCAAAAGCTCGCTCTTAATCGGGTAGCTAGCCCAATCCAAGGGCGCGCGCCAACCTGGGGGAGGAGAAAGCTTAGTGCGCGTACCATTGATTGGATGACGCGCACGCCATTGCAAAATATCCCGCGCCATCGCTTGCACTTTGTCCGGGTATTTCTCTGCTAGATTGTGATATTCGCTAAGATCATTTTTGAGATTAAACAGCTCATGTCTGACCGTGGTAGAGGTAGGTTCCTGCTCAATCCATTGCACCAGCTTCCAGTCTCCGGAAATTGCAGTGAAATTAAAATCACCATAGTTCGGGATCTCCGAACCGAAAAAAACCGTATCTTCGCGCTTGATATCAACGCCCTCAGTCAGCGCTGGCAGTAAATTTTTGCCATCTAATTCAAACTCTGTACCCATCTCGATACCGGTCGCGGCCGCTAAGGTTGGGAACAAATCCATGACTGTAAACATCACGTCACTTGAGCTGCCAGCCGCTATTTTTTGTGGCCAGCGGATCATTGAAATGGTTCGAATCCCGCCTTCATACGTCTCTGCTTTACCGCCTCTAAGAGGCGCGTTATCACCGCCAACTCGTCCTGAAATTCGCGAGGCACCGTTATCGGAAAAAAACAGCACGATCGTATTATCGTCCAAGCCTTCTTGCTCAAGGGTAGTAAGTACTCGGCCCATGGCTTGATCCATCGCATCCACAACAGCAGCATATAAAGGTCGGCGGCTGCTCAACGAGGCCAACCGCGTCATGATGTCTGCACCACCCGAAGGACTGCGCGGAGGTTCGCGTCGATCTGCTAGGTCGGCGTATTTTTCAACCAAGTCAGTCGGGGCTTCGAGTGGCTCGTGAGGTGCGATAAACGGTACATATAGAAAAAAGGGCTTCCCTGCATCGCGCTCGCGAATCCAGCTTGAGGCATGATCAGCCAGTAAAAACGATTCGTAACCCTCATCGGTAATCGTTTTACCGTTATGCTGAAAGTCTCGACCACCGACCATGGCAAACGGTGGGTAATAACCTACATTGGTGTGCAGATGACCGTAGAACTCATCAAAGCCTCTCGCCAGTGGTGTGAACTGTTCTTGCGCGTGCCCCAAGTGCCACTTGCCCACAATCGCTGTTTGATATCCCGCTTCTTGAAAACTCTCTGACATGAGTTTTTCTTGTGGATGCAGACCGCCGTTATCCCAAGGCAGTAGCACGCTGTACGCCATTCCCAAGCGCATTGGGTCGCGCCCAGTCATGAGAGCGGCTCGCGTGGGCGAGCATATCGGCGCGGTGTAAAAACGATTTAACACCATGCCATCACGGGCTAATGAGTCGATGGAGGGCGTTTCTATTTCGGAGCCTTTAAAACTGACGTCCGCATAACCTAGGTCATCGGCGACAAAAATCACCACATTAGGTTTTCCAGGCTCAGCAAGTGCCGCAAAACTGACCGAGAGAACAGCACAGATGAGCCAACGGCAACGCCTCTTCATTCAATCACTCGTGGCGTTGCTAGCCACGCGTTCTCGCCGCAATTTGTCGGCCACCTTCTTCATGAGCTTGACGAAGCCGACGGGAACGTAGCGGCTTAAAATATCGGTGATGATGGCATCTTTACCGATGCGGATGCGTTGATGGTTTTTCTCCACCGCGTTGACAATCTTTTCCGCGGCATACTCAACCGTATTACCCATTTTTTCAACCAGCTTATAGTTTTTGGTTGCTTGCTTTACATCATCGGATTCATCCAAGGTAGCCAAAATCATTTTGGTTTTGATAGCCCCTGGGTGGACTGAGGTCACGCCAATTCCGTAATGATAAAGCTCTGAATACAAGGATTGACTGATGGCCTTCACCGCGGCCTTGGTGGCGCCGTACGACGATTGATTTGGCATCCCCACAAACCCGGCCAAACTCGACATATTTAATATATGCGCGCCCTCATTCGCGGCTGCCTGTTTGAGCGCTGGCAGAAAAAACTGCGTGCCGTAAATTACACCCCAGACATTGATGCCGAGCATGCGTTCCCAATCTTCAATGGAATGATTCTCAAAGTTCTTCTGCAAGGTGATGCCCGCATTATTGTGCAAGATGTTTACCTTGCCGTGGCGTTCAACAACATCCTTAGCAAGCGCTTCCATTTGCACGCGATCAGTGACATCAACAACATGGGTGCTAATAGTGGTGCCGAGATCAACAAGCTTAGCTTTGTTTTCATCCAATGCGGTTTGCGAGATATCCACTAAAGCTATGTGGCAGCCTTTGCTCGCTAGCAACTCGGCTACGCCCAAGGCAATGCCACCGCCACCGCCAGTAATTACAGCAACCATGCCTGCTTCTATTTTCATTGTGTCTCTACCTTAATAATTATTATCGGCTCGTCGAAATTCATACATCAATTGCCGCTAATCCCTTCGGATCATTCAGTTCACAATGCACACCGCCAGGCAGATCGATACTGGTCAAACAATAGTTGCAGTGAGTGCATCCGTTGCGATACTCGCCTTGCTGTGACCGCATATTGTTGACCATATTTGGATCTTTAATAAGCGCACGAGCTATTTGAATAAAATCAACACCAGCGCGCATGACTTCTTCAACACTCTCGGTTGTATGGCAACCACCGATATACACCATCTTGGCGTTCTTAACGTTGTCGCGAAAGCGCTTATGTCCGTCGAGCAAATACAATTCCTTATACGGCACATCGCGAAACATCTTCGGCGCCAAGTATTTTAGAAACGTCTTAGCAACCGCGTTCGGAGCCGTTTTGATAATGCCTGGGGCCAAGGATTTGCCGCGCACCATTGGCATTGGGTTATAACTACTGGTGCCGGCACTGGTGATCAACGCGTCGATACCCGCCTGGTCCAACATCTGCGCAACGATGAGCGCTTCGGGTTCTTTTAAACCACCTCGTACACCATCAAACATGCTTTGCTTGCCCAGTATGGGAAAGTCTTCACCGACTGCTTTACGCACCGCTTCATAGCAACGTAGGGGCACTCGCATGCGGTTTTCGATGGAGCCACCGTACTTGTCACTGCGACGATTGGTCAACGGACTAATAAACTGGCTCAAGCCATAACCATGCCCAAAATGAATCTCCAAGGCATCGAAGCCCAACTCCTTCATAAAGGCAGCGGTATCAAAATAACTCTGCACAAAGAGTTCGATATCCTTCTCGCTCATTGCCCCGGCAAATGGCCGCCCGACCATTAGGCCTAGATTATTAAAATGACGACTCGGGCCTAGCGGTCGCTTCAAACGTTGCAACTTCTTGTTCTTTGAAAAGTGGCCACAATGCCCAAGCTGACCGGACACTTTGGCTCCAGTTGCCTGTAGAGTTTCCAAAAGGGTACTGAGCTGAGGGCGCACTGATTCATTGACCAGAATCATGTCCTCATGAATGCGGCCATCGGGTTCAGTTGCGCAATACCCGATGGTGGTCATAGCGACCCCGCCTTCACAGGGTGCGCGATGAAAATCTATCAACTCAGGCGTAGGAATCCCGCGCGGGGTTTTACCTTCAAAAGTAGCGGCCCGGATAATGCGATTGCGCAATTCCAGGCCGTTTAGTTTAGCCGGCGCAAGCGCCTTCTCTAGCTCCGGGCTCATGCAAACTCGGATTTGAGTGGGCCAACCTCTGCTGCAACCTTGCCGAGTGCATCGACATCAAAATTATAAAAGCGCGCCGCGTTACCACCGAGAATCGCCGCTACGTCGTCTTCAGGGAAGCCCGAGAATGCGGCCTTCACATCGCGCGCAGTATGTGGCCAAGTGCCTTCTGGGTGCGGGTAGTCACTTCCCCACATAAGTTGCTCAAGACCGAGTTCATGGCGAATTTCAACATCACCCCGCGGCATACATGAAGCGCCAATCGCGCAGTTGCGCTTGAAATACTCAACCGGAGACATCGACAAATGCGTTCGATAGTCTCCTAACTTGGCCGAGAAGTGGGTGTCATGATAGTGATGATCGAGCATGCGCAACATCGGTGGCAATAAAAAGCCTTGGCCGGTCTCGGTGACACTGGCTTTTAGTTTTGGGAATCGTTCGAACACACCACCCCAAGTCATGAAGATCAAGGGTCGGTACGTCCAGAAGAACACTTCTGAAATAAAGATACCGACGGCACCCGGATAGTTGCTGATATCACCCATCGGAAACATCTGCCCATAGTAGTCTTCCATCGGGGCTGGGCCAGAATGAAAACAAACCACGATATTGAGGTCTTCACAGGCCTCCCAGAATGGATCATATTTTGGATGATGATATGACTCGTACTCGTTGGTTAGCAGCGGCAGCAACACACCGCCCAAGCCGTTTTCAGACGCCCACCGAACTTCTTTGATAGCCTCTTCTACGTCCCAAAGAATTGGACAAACTGCGATGCCAAAATGCCGAGCAGGGTTATTCGATACGAGTTCAGAAAGCCAACGATTGTGCGCCCGCGCACCTGCCCATTGCAGCTCGCCCATCACGTCTTTGGTCGGCATTTGTAAGCCGGCGCCAAACGGAGGTGCGTTTTGCTCAGTAATGCCATCGGGGAAAATTACCTCGCCAGCGATACCATCGCCATCGAGTACTTCAATTCGCTTCTCATAGTCCCAGGCACCAGTAAGGTGGTCTTCAATCCCGCTGCGCCATTCGTCGTTGATCTCTTTAAGAAGAAAGACGCGCTCAGCCATGTCGGTCATTTCGGTTTGAATCGGCAGCGCCATATCAAACATGTCCCGATATTTGGGGTCGATATAGTCTCGGTACTTGTGCGCTGGTAACCCAGCATGACAATCTGAAGAAACGACTAAATGTCTATCTGCACTCATTTTTTACTCCTTACCTCTAACCAACGGCACGCAGGGGTGTGGAGCTTGTACCGCCCTCACCTTCTTCTGCGTAAAACTGTTTAAACCACTTTCGATACTTAGCGATGGGACCATCACCGTCACACAATATTGGGTTGTCGCGATAAATTTTGTTCTCCCAAATTGGAATATCATGACCAACCTGACGCACAATCTCTTCGATCAATACGTCGGTGAACATATTGAACTGTTCAGAAATATCGTTGGGTTTAGTAAATGCAAAGCGAAGCTTAATTCGATCTGCGGTTATCGGCACCATGGTTGCCATCATCACGGTTTTAAACGCACGGGCGAACTCTTGCAGCGCCATACCTGGGCCAAAATTTTGCGTGACCAGATGCATTTCTTCCATCTCGGTCATATCAATATTGCCTTCTTCGTCAATCTTGGGGCTACGCGTCACCATATCGGTCATGCGATGGGCACCGTCCAATTTAACATCGGCTTGCGGCATGTCTGCAGCGCCATGCACATAAACAAAATGCGCAATGTCGACCGCATTTTCGCCAGACTCCTGCAAACACGTATTGATTTCCCACTCGTAGGTGTCCAATTCTGACCAATTTGGATCAGAGAATTCCGCCACATCGGTGATGTCAAAACTAGGCGCAGCTTGATTTGGGTGGTACCAAGCCCAAACCATTTGGTTGCGCTCCTGCATCGGAAAAGTATGCAGGCACGAACCTTCTGTTGCCCGTTTAGGCATGTTCTTTGCATAGGGAATATTGGCAACCTCACCTTTAGTGGTCAACTCCCAAGCATGAAATGGGCAAGCGAGGTTCTCGCCCACTACTTTGCCGCCATGCCCAAGATGCGCGCCTAGATGCGGGCAATACGGCTCCATCAATTGGGCAACCCCTGACTCAGTTCGAAACAAAACCAGTTCTTGACCGAAAAAGTGTACCGGTAAGACGTCCCCAGCTTTAAGGTCTTTGCTGTAAGAGACGGCATACCAACCAAAAGGAATTGGCAGTCCAGAGGAAAGATCGTGTGCGTGTCCCATTCTATTACTCCTCAGCCGAGCGTGGCTGGCACGGGGTTCGTTTGATTTAAAATTGATTGCATACGCGTCTCAACTTTCGCACGCGTATCTTGGTTCCATTCCAGCACCCAGAACTGGTCATCGCGAATACCCTTGAGGGCAATCTGAGCGACTTCATCCGGGTGCGTGGTGATCAGCTCAGCACCGTACTCCTGCATAAGTTTGCGTAAGTCTTCGGTGGTTTTGATGCCACTATCTGGTGCATCGGCGGCTTTCGCGAAATGCTCTGGGCGCACTCGATCTGAGTCAAAGATGCCGGTGTCCACAATATGCGGCCCAGGGAACAGCGCATGAACTTTCACCTTACTTTGCGCCACCAGCAGCTGCTGGTACAAGGCCTCGGTAACGGCTTGCACAGCGGCTTTTGTGGCGGAATATACCGGCTGGTCAGGATAGACTAAAAACGCGCCATTACCTGAACCGGTGATCATGAAATGCGCATCCTGATCGTCATTCGTTGCCTGCGCCATCAAACGCGGCATAAAGGCATTAATGGTGTTAACCACGCCCCAAAAGTTAACCTCAAAACACCACTTCCAATCGTTGTCTGCATAACCCCAGAGAGGCCCTGCCTCACCCGCCGCAACACCCGCGTTAGCGAAGACTAAATGCGCGCCACCGAGATCATCGAACGCCCTTGTGGCCAAGTCATTGAGCTGACCCGCTTGAGTGACGTCGCAAAGCTGCGCATGTGCCTCAAAGCCTTGATCTACTAATTCTGCGCGCGTCGATTCGAGCGCTGATTCATCTACGTCAGCGATTAAAACGCGCGCACCCGCCTCGCCCAAAGCAAAGGCCAATGAACGACCGACGCCGCTCGCGCCACCAGTAACAACCGCCAATTTGCCCGAGAAATCTTGCATGACTCAGCCTAAGTGTTAGCAGGGAAGCGCGTGCCACCGACCGTTTCTGCAAACGGCCAAAACTCTTCGGCATTCAATTCGCCAGCCTTGGTGATGCTGCGATCAAGAAAGTTTGGCGTCCATAAATAGCTGTCTACCATTTCTCGCATTGGCAGGCGCGAAGCAATCGGGTCAGCGCTACTCTCCCGCAAAATCAATTCGCCTTTTACGGTTTGACGGTAAGCCGTGGAATACTTTTGATAGACGCGCACTACTTGAGGTGGGAACTCAAATTTACCCGGCTCCATGCTGACGTCGCGCACGCTTTTGATCCACCACTCGTTGAGTTCAAACTCTTCGCCGGGACCATCTTGTTTATTCACCGCACCGCGAAACTCAATAAAAGTGTGACCCGCATGCTTAACCTTGGCCGTGACATCGCCCATAAAAAGGAAGTAATCAATGTCAGCAAGGTACTTGGGTTGCCCCCAATGCTCGCGACTCGGATACACGGCATCTTCTTGGTCAATGGCATAACCCAATGCGTACTGACCTTCCATCCCATCATAGTCGGCCGCCACCATAATTGTGCACCCGTACTCGGGCACATCCATCACCGGGTAGTTGTACACCGTAAGAAAGACCTTTGGGTCTTTACCGACCGAGAAGCCGGGCGGCAATAGCTTGGCAATCGCATCAGCGTCGGTACGGTACTCAATTTTGAGCATTGGCCAGTTCATAATATCGCCGGGCAAACCTTGTGGTGGGGTGTTGGTGCTCATACGGATCTCCTGTTTTTTTATGCCGACTTGTTTAGGTGCTCAGTTAGAGCGTCGAACGATTTAGCCAAGGCACACAGCTCTCAATGAACTAGACAGACCAAGATAAGACGATCAGCCGAGCTAGCTAAACTTGCTGGTGCGGGTGGAAAGATAGAACCTAATCTATTTGCGGTATAGATTAGGTGATACTGTTCCATTTGTCTATGGAAATAGAACAAAATATGCTAATGTGTTCCATATGTCAGCCGAAGCACTCTCATTAGACCCGTCAACTCACGACGGCAACACTGCAAAAATAGACCCTCGTATTGCGGCAACTAGGAATACGATTCTCGATGCTGCGGTTTCCCTATATAAGCAACATGGCATCGACAAAACATCGATCAGCGCTGTGATTGAAGCCTCGGATGTTGGGCGCACCACTTTTTATCGGCACTTCACCGATCGGGATGATCTGTTAAGTCAAACCCTCATCCGCGATTTCGAATCGCTGATGGACGACTTTCAAAAAGCCACGCGGCGCTACGATACGATCGAAGAGCAAATCGAGGAAGACATGCTGTGGTTCCTAGATCAATTTGCTCAGCGTGGCGCGCTCTCACTGTTGTTTTCTGAAACGCAGTGGCATCGATATCAACAAGCATCACAGACATTAGGTTCCTTTCGCCGCGCAGCGATCGCCTGCGCTACACCCACCTATGAACGCGCCGTCTCTGAAGGCCGTTTACGCCCTGCGATTACCCTAGAGAAATACATCGATTGGGCCTCATTCGTGGTGATGTCTTTGCAAGTGGTAAAACTTCCGGCCACCGCGACTCGCATGCACTCACGCGAGATGCTGCGCAACTTTCTAGTACCATCCCTGATCTCTGACATCCCTAAAGGTTGACCGGAGAAAGAACCCAATCGCTCCGCACCCTTCGCTGTGCGGAGCTTGCGACTTAAGCCTACTTCAGCCTCTAGCCGATGCCAGCTAATGATTGAACTGTGGCGTCACCGGCGGCGGCATGTGCGTTTCTTCAAGCGCGACTGCCTTGATTTCTTCGATGCTACCGCCAAAATTGAAGACCGGAATATCTACGCCTCGCGCAGCTACTAAGTCGGCACGTAGTTTCTCAGTTGCCTCGCTATCTACGTTCAACTGATCATCGAGGATCACGCCATAGCGTTTGGCGCCTTCGGCTGACACCAAGCCACGTTCAACATCCACCCGCACTAGTTCTGGGTCACGTGCGAATGGGTCACCCCAGCCGCCGCCGCCCCAAGTATTAAAGTAAAGCAGGTCGCCTTTTTTGACCTTGATGTCTTCACACTTAGCCGGCAACCATTCCTCACTGCCATCGCCACGCACCAGCTTTTTCGTGGATCGCAAGCCGGTATCGCCGCCATTGACACCCCATGGGTAGGTTAACCAACGCTCGTCATGGATGCTGATGTTGCCATCATTCAGGAACCGATAGGCTACGCTTAAACCGTTGCCACCTCGATGTAAGCCCGCGCCACCCGAATCGATAATCGCTTCGTACTTTTCAATACGTAGTGGGAAATACGATTCGATAAACTCGTTTGGCACGTTAGTAAAGCCAGGCCACAATGAATGCCCATCAGGGCCATCGCCTACCGGGCGACCGGGAATGCCACCAAAGCCAATTTGGAAAAGCTGGAACCACTCGCCTTGATCGTCATAACCGGAATAGAACAAATGCGGGGAATCTGAAAAGCCGGCCGCATTCAACATTTGGTCTGGTGCGCCCATGCCAAGCAGAGCACCCATCACATCAAAAATCCGCCCTAGGGCATGGGTTCGACCAGACAGCGCCGCAGGGTAATTGGGTTTTAAGATCGTGCCCTGCGGTATGCGGACGTCGACCAAATCATAAAACCCATCGTTAAACAGAATCTGCGGGTCGACGATATTGATCGTGAATGAGCCGAAGAACATTTTGAACATGTCTTCGTTCATGTAAAAGTTAATCGAGCTCTGTGCTTGCGGGTCGGTGCCATCAAAATCAAATATCACAACCGAGCCTTCACGCCACATTGTGCACTTAATTTTGTATGGCCCCATACCCATACCGTCATCACAAATATAGTCGGTAAATTCGCGCGGCTCTTCGGGAATAAACATTTCAATGATGTGCTTCATCGCCATGTGATTTCGATCCAACATGATCTGCATGGTGGAATGAAATACGTCTTCGCCAAAGCGCTCGGAGATTTCAACACAACGACGGCTGGCCGTTTTGCAAGCGGCGACCAGAGCATTCAAATCGAACCGATTCCATTGCGGCGTACGCACGTTATGCAAAATCAGCTCCAATACGTCTTCTTGCAGCTCACCTTTCTTGTAGAGCTTAGTAGGAGGTATGCGAATGCCCTCTTGATAAATCGTGGTTGCTCCAATCGGGATGGAACCCGGCACCATGCCGCCATTATCCGACATATGACCAAACATGGCCGTCCAAGCGATGTGGCGACCCTCTTTAAATACTGGCACTAGCACGAGCCAATCTGGTAGATGGCTGACCGCAGCATTACATAGGTAGGGGTCATTGGTAAGAATGATATCGCCCTCCTCTATCTCTGCTTCATAGACCTCTAAAAACGGCACGATAAATGAGCCGAATTGGCCAACCACCATCTTGCCATCTTTGTTGGCGATCATTGGAAAGCAATCGCCCTGCTCTCTGATGCCGGGAGACATTGCGGTGCGAAATAGCACCGCGTCCATTTCTTCGCGGGCATTTCTTAAGGCATTCTCGATGATATCGACAGTCACCCCATCAACATCGACGTTTTTAAGTGGAGTGCTGTTGCTTTGTTTGATTGTTGCTGACATGACGCGCTCCTATTTATTGTTGGGGTTAATGATTAGATTACCCAGTGAGTCAACACTGGCATTGTGCTGCGGCAGCACAACAGTCGTAGAGTCCATCTCAATAACAATCGCAGGCCCCTGCACTACCAACTCGTCATGTAACTTTGCACGGTCATAAATATTGATGTCGTACCAACCGCCCGCATAGTAAAACTTACTCTGCTCAATAACGCAGTCTTCTAAACTGAGCCCCGTATTCGCGAGTGACTTATTCTCGATCTGCGCGGACTTGGCTTTCACCAAGGCACGAATCATTAAGATCTCGTGCCCATCGCCGAGCTTAAATGTGAAAAGCTGCTCATGCTCCTTATCAAACGCGTCAGTGATGAGGCTAACGCCTTTGTCCTTAAGTTCTCGCTCGACGAAATCAATCGTGATTTGAAAAGCTTGCCCGGCGTAACGCATGTCCACTTGGTAACTGACGTCGCAGTCGTCCTCTTGGATACCATCTTTTAATAGTGACTCACTGGCTTTCTTACGCAGCTCGCCTAGATCACTCAATAAATCGAAATCGCTTACGTCGCTGGCTAATTTGATATAGGTGCGCGTTGCTTCATCTTGTACTTGAGTCGTAGCGTCACCATAAGCACATAGCACGCCTGGTCCAGGCGGAACGATGACTGGCCATGCATCGGTCAAAATCCCCAGCGCATTGGCATGCAATGGACCAGCACCGCCAAAACCAACCAAAGAAAAATTACGCGGGTCATAGCCTTGTTCAACCGAGACCAGCCGTAATGCGCCAAACATGGATTCATTCACAATTTTGATAATCCCTTCAGCAGCTTCCATCAAACCAATACCCATTGCGTCAGCAACGGTTTGCACTGCTGCAATAGACGCATCACGATCAATTTCCATTTTACCGCCAAGCTGTACATCGCTCGGCAAGTAACCAAGCACAACATTAGCGTCGCAAACCGTTGGCAATTCACCGCCCTTTTTGTAGCAGGCTGGGCCAGGTACAGCACCGGCCGATTCAGGCCCGACCCGTAAGGCCTTGGTAAGTTCTGGTACAAATGCAATCGACCCACCGCCAGCACCCACGGTGCGCACGTCAACCGATGGTGCGCGAACCCGTACATCACCGACCAAGGTTTCGCGTCTTACCCTCGCTCGTGAATCTTGAATGAGCGCCACATCAGTGGATGTGCCGCCCATGTCAAAGGTTAAAATATCTTTATAGCCAGCACGGTCGCAAAAATACACCGCGCCGGCCACACCACCCGCGGGGCCCGACATCAACAAATTAACCGGTGATTCTGCCGCTGCCCGCGCCGACGCCAAACCGCCATCAGAGCGCAAGATAGAAAGCTGTGTGCCCTCACCGAGATTTTTCTGCACTGCATCTTGTAGGTTGTTTACATACAGTGATACTTCCGGTTGAACATAGGCGTTCACCACAGTGGTTTCAGTACGCTCGTACTCCTGCATTTCTGGAATGATGTCGCTGGAAATCGAAACCGGTATATCGGCAAACACCTTCTGCGCGACCTTTTGCGCGGCAACTTCGTGTGCATTATTTAAATATGAATTCACAAAACAAATGGTCAGCGCATCGATTCCGCCTTTGGCTTTCAATGCTTCCAACTCAGCTTGCAGGGCAGCCTCATCTAGGCTGGTTACGGTTTCACCGTCAGCGCCCATTCGTTCATCGGCTTCAATGGTGAGTTCTAAAGGCGCAAGCAAGGGCTTTTTAATGTATGACACCCAACCGCCCAAGCCGCCGGGGCAGAATGATCGAGCCACTTGCAGTACATGCTTGTAACCCTTGGTCGTAAGTAGCGCGACGCTCGCGCCCTTGCCCGTGAGTACGGCGTTAGTTGCGACTGTAGTGCCGTGCATTACGCGTTCAACTTCGGTCGGATCAACGCCAGATTCTTCGCAGATACGTGCGATGCCGTTGAGCACTCCAATCGAGGAATCTTCAGGTGTTGACGGTACTTTGGCGGTGAATGTATCGCCGCTCTCTTCGTTGATTAACAGTAAATCTGTAAATGTGCCACCTACATCGACACCTAATCGATAACTCATACTATGTGCTCCACCAATATTGTTGTGCGGGTATTATTCAGACAGCTTTAATGGTTTTTAATTGTCGGCGATCGTTATGCCACCACGCCTTGTGACTTAAGTGCATCGATATCTGCTTGCGATAGACCCAGCAGTTCATCGAACACGATATCTGTGTCCTGGCCAAGCTTGGGCGCGGCCGTAAATGTCTCGTTGTCATTACGAGAGAGTTTGATTGGGTTGCCCGGCCCCTTGGTGCTATCACCGTTAGGGTGTTGCAAGTCGATCACCATGTTTCGATGCAATACTTGTTCATCTTGCATCGCTTGTGTGATGGTGTTTACTGGCGCGCAAGGAATACGTTCAGCCTCCAGCAAAGCTTGCCAATGGGCGACGGTGTTTTGCGACAGAACCTCATTGAGTTTTTGCTCGATAAACTCACGGTCGTCCCAACGCCCGGGGCGCAAATCGTATTTCTCATCATCAAACTCAGGGCATTTAACAACCCGATTGAGATTCTTCCAGAAATTGTCGGTGATCACAGCAATAACGATAAACCCGTCGGAACACTTGAAGGTGTTATAGGGCACATGCACAAAATGCGAGTTACCAATGGGGTGCGGGTCGGTACTGGATAACCCGGCCATAGTCGCCATATAGTTGAGCAATGAGACTTGGACATCCACCATGGATATATCGACATGCTGGCCTTGGCCCGACTGTTCACGTTCAAACAGCGCAGCAAGAATTCCCATCACGCCAAACATGCCGCCGCCAAGATCGCCAATGGGGATTCCAGCGCGCACCGGATGCTCTTCATCATGGCCTGTTATCGACATGCCGCCACCGAAGGCTTGCGCAACCATATCGAACGCCGGCCGCTTAAAGGCTGGGCCATCAGAGCCGAAGCCTGTGATTGAGCAGGTGATAATTTTAGGGTTTACCGATTTCAAAGAATCGTAGTCAATGCCGAGTTTGGCAGGAACGCCCGCACCAAAATTGTTGATCACAATATCTGACTCGCGTACCAAATCGTAAAACAACTCGCGGCCCTTTTCTGATTTGAGATCAATGGCGACGCTCTTTTTATTACGGTTGAGCGTTAGATAGTACGCGCCCATCTCATGCAAAGAATTTTCTGGGTCATCGGCCAAAAGCTTGCGTGTGCCTTCTCCGTGAAGAGGTTCTACCTTGATAGTCTCGGCGCCTAAATCGGCCAAAATCATCGCACCGTAAGGGCCAGATAACATGTGGGTGAGGTCCAACACTCTCACGCCTTGCAAAGTCTTATTCATTCGTTGATCGACTCTTTGATTTTTGAGCGCTCAGTCTAGTACAAAGAATAAATGCTTAATATTTATTATTATTTATCGTTTTGATGATTCTAGATTATGATTGTGCAAAAGATCGATTTCACTACAAGACAGAGCAAACCAGCGATATGGAAACAAACTCTATAAAAGCTTTTATTGCCGTCGCAGAAACCATGTCGGTGACCAAAGCGGCCAAGAAGCTATTCTTGACTCAACCTGCCGTCAGCCGACGCATTGGGCACCTTGAAGACCAACTCGGCGTAAGGTTGTTTGACCGCGTGAACAAGAAAATGTTTCTAACCCTGGCTGGCGCCAAGCTCTTGCCGCGTTGTCAGCAAATAATGGCGGATATCGAGATTGCCGCGCGTGAAGCCTCCTATATGGGCGACAAAGTAATGGGCCATCTCGCCATCGGCATGTCTCACCATGTGAGCCTTTATCGCGCCCCAGAAAACCTTAAACGCTATCAGGATTTGTATCCGGACGTAGAGCTGGATTTAAACTTCCTGACCTCGGAGGACGCGATTAGCTTGGTAGAGCGCGGCAAATTAGAGCTGGCGATGGTCACGCTCCCGCCCAAGCCAAAACCCAACCTCAAATACCACGCTATTTGGCGCGACGAGCTCTATATTGCCATCCCCAAAGACCAAGAGTACAAAAATGCCTCACTAGAAGAACTAGCGCAAAAGCCAGTCATGCTGCCCCACAGCACCAGCACCACTCGCAAAAACATCGACAAGGTGTTTGCCGAGCTCGATATAAATTTTGCGCACATCACTGAAACCTCAAATCTTGAGGTGAGCGGCAAGATGATCGAGACAGGGCTTGGCTGGAGCGTGCTCCCCGCGCATATGATCAACGATCACATTATGCGTGCATTTCCAGACGTCTTTGTTTCAGTTCGCCAGCAAGGAGTGGTGCGGCACAGCCAACGCCAGCTTTCATTGGCTTCAGAAGCCATGTTAGAACTGCTCGTCGATCAACTATCCAGTACTCGTAAAGCCAGCCGTCGACGTAATGCACGTAAGTGATAATTGATGATTATTAATCATCATCATAATTACAATAATGAATTTGTTTTATTAGCAGGTGATTTATTAGACTGAATCGATGACCAGTCACAAATCAAGAGCAAGCACTCGGCGAGCATGATTTCCCATATTCATCACCTTACTTTAATAGTGCGAGATTTAGACTTGGCTGTTGAACGCTACGAAAAAGTGCTGGGCTTGAGCGGATTCATCTACGATTCTCTCAACCAGCGCGGGGTAAAAACGGCACGTGTGGATGTGGGTGGAACTTGGCTGGTTTTGGTTGAGCCAACTGACGCCACAGGCGTGCCCGCTGAACATCTGGCGCACCACGGTGAAGGCATTTTTCTACTGTCATTCGCCAGTGACGACTTTGACCATCCTTTTAGTGAGCTCGAAAAACTCGGGCTTGAACCATCTGCTAATGCGAACAGAACACCACGCCAAGGCCTTGATAACTGGCGTGTTGAAGATTTACCAGTGAGTGCATTTTTTGGGGCACAACTGCAATTAACTCAGGAAAGAGAAGCATCAAAATAACCAACCATAAACACTAAGACTTTCTTAGAGGGGTACAAATATGAAGCTCATCTTTTACGTTGCAAGCGCGCTGATACTAGCCAGCGGCCTCAATCTTGCATCATTCTCTTCAGCTGCCGCCGCTGAGCTCGAGGAGATTGTCGTTACCGCTCGAAAACGAACTGAAAGCTTGCAAGACGTTCCAATTGCAATCACTGCGTTCACTGAAACTACGATTCAACAAGCTGGGATCGAACGGCCAAATGATTTCATCACCTTAATGCCGAATGTCACCATCGTCGACACTGCTAACGTCGGTGATACGCAGGTCAGTATCCGCGGAATCGTATCCACTCGCGACGCTGAGTCAACCTTCGCTTATGTCGTGGATGGCGTTCTGAATACCAACCCCAATGCCTTCAATGAGGAGCTGGTTGATATTCAACAAATCGAAGTGCTAAAAGGCCCGCAAGGGGCGCTCTATGGTCGCAATGCCGTCGCTGGTGCCATTCTCGTTACTACTAAACTCCCCTCGGAGGAGCCTGCAGGCAAGATCAAGCTAAGTGCTGGCACTGAAGGCATCATTAAACTCGCGGGCAGTTATTCCGGCGCACTAAGTGACACTCTCAGAGGCAGTATCAGTTATAGCCACCGCGAACAAGACGGGCACTATGAAAACATTTTCACCGGCGCCGACGATACCGTCGATTACTTAGAGGACGACACCGCACGACTGCGTTTGGTCTGGGATGCTAGTGAAGACTTGTCGTTTGATTTTAAGGCCGGCTATTCTGATGTGAGCGCCGGAGCAATTAACTTCAATGCGGCATTCGCGATTCCAGCCTTTGTCAGCATTTTTGGCAGCCCCACGTTTAACAGCGATGTTAATGATCTCGATTTCATCTACGCCTTTAATGTGCCTGGTGAAAATGAACAGCAAACGACCGATCTGTCTTTAAAGATGGATTACGCCGCTTCCTTTGGTGACGTCACGGCAAACATTACTTACAACGATTTGGAAGAGTATCTGCTGTCTGATGGTACCAGCGCTACGTTTTACGGCTATGAGCTCACGCCGCAATGCCAAGCTGATCGAGCTACTCTCAATAGTTTCAGTCGGCCTGATTTATTTGGTCAACCGTTCCAACCCTTTGGAGTATTACCCCCCGGACCGGGCAACGATTTTGCTGGTGTTTATGGTCCCTATACGCCAACGTCTTGCGATGGGTATCAGTATCAAGAGCGCAATCAAAATGACATCAGCGCTGAGTTTCGCGTCACTTCCAACGAAGACAGTGAATTACGTTGGTTGGCGGGCGCCTACGCGACGAAAATTGAACGCGAAGTGGTCGTTGCCTATGGCGCTGATCAAGGTTTAGGATTCGAACGCCAACCCTATGTTGCTCCTACTGGGCTGAATCCAACCGACTTACTATTTTGGGATGAATTCGACACCGATGTATTTGCCGTGTTTGGACAAATCGAATACGACTTGTCGGAAACTCTAGAGCTAGCACTGGCGCTGCGTTACGACCGTGAAGATCGCACCGTCAACAACCGCGTACCTAATGTGAGCGCATCTGGTCTGAATGTGAACACATTGGACGCCAACTTTCAGCCTGGCCCAATCAACCCAGGCTTGGTTGCCAATCCCGGAGGCATCCCGAGTCGTTCAGCCGACTTTGATCAACTGCAACCAAAAATCACATTAGGCTGGGCTGCGTCTGACGCGACCAATCTCTATGCCAGCTATGGTGTTGGATTCCGCAGCGGTGGGTTCAATTCACTGGGCAGTAGCGACTTGCTAAACTTCTGGTTTAACGCTGGCTCAGGTGGGCCGGGCGAAGCCGTTGGTGCGGCCTTGGTCATCAATGATGAGTATGAAAAAGAAGTGTCTACCAATCTGGAGTTAGGTTTCAAATCAACACTGCTCAATAACCGTTTACAGCTCAACGCCGCTATTTTCAGTACTGAGGTGGATGACAATCAATTCTTTGAGTTTTTTGCTGGCCCATTTGGCCTGCTGCGGGTGGTCACCACGATTGAAGAGATTGAGATTCAAGGTGTAGAAGGCGATTTCAATTACATCGCCAATGATTATCTCTCCATCTTCGGTGGTTTTGGTTTCTTAGATTCAGAAATCAAACAAAACAATAACCGCCCGTTATCGGTGGGCAATGATGTGCCACAAGCGCCGGATAAAACGTTCAATTTGGGTGCGGCCGTGGAATTTCCGTTTGGCAATGATAAGAACATCTTTGCACGAGCCGATTGGCAGTACATTGGTGAGACTTGGTTTCATACCTTACAAGGCGAGCAAACTCCCACCATCTGGCAGGCATTTTTCGGGCCAGGGTTATTACAAGACTTCAGTAATTCAAAACGCGATTCGTACAACACCTTGAATCTGCGTGTTGGAATCTCGGCTGAAGACTGGTCAATCACCGCCTGGGGTAGAAATATCACCGACGAGCAATACCTAGAGGAAATCATTCCAGCACCTGAATTTGGTGGCAGTTTCAATCATCAATCGGCGGGCGACAGCTTTGGATTGGACCTGAGCTACAGCTTCTAGATAACTCAATCGCTGTGCTAACCGCGCTCATGCTGGTCGCGGTTAGCACCCCCTCGACCTACTGAATTACTGAGAATTACTGAGAGTTACAAGACTTAAGCAGCCGTGTCTGAATGCAACGGCATAATGGCGCCACGGTGTTGAATAACCTGCGAGGCCAAGGCGTGCCCAGAACAACAGGCCTCGGAGGGAGAAGCGCCTTTGAATCGTGCGGCAAGATAGCCCGCATTAAAAGAATCGCCCGCTGCGGTGGTATCGACCGGAATCACCTTTTCAGCCTCGACATAATTCTGCTCATGATTGGAAAGGCATAAACACCCATCTCCACCCATTTTCACCACGATTTCCGGCACACCACATGCGCTAATAGCCTCAACAACTTGCTCCGCATTTTCGTAACCGAATAACATCGCTTCGTCTTCCAGCGTAGGTAGCGCTAAATCACTCATGCGATACATAGTCGTATAGGCTTGTTGTGCTTCAGCGACGCTATTCCAAAGATTTGGCCGGTAGTTGCCATCAAAAGCAATCTTGCCACCGTTTGCACGGTACAACTTTAAGCAATCGAATACTCGGGCTAACGACTCGGAATCTAAAATGGCCAGACTGATCCCAGATAAATAGAGATAGTCGAATTCTTGCAAGGACGCGAAAATTTGCGTGGCTCGCTGATCATCAGCGAACATTTTGCTCGCCGGAGAACCTTTGCGCCAGTATAAAAACGAGCGTTCACCATCCTCGGCCACGTTCACCATATACATACCCGGCGCTGCACCTTTCTCCTGCCGAACGCGAGAACAATCAATGCCTTCGCTAGTCCATTCCTCGAGCAACCAGTCACTCATAATATCGTCGCCAAGAGCGGTGACATAACTTACGTTGATTTGGTTTCGAGCCAAATAGATGGAGGTGTTAAGAGTGTCACCCCCATAGCCTAAGCTCATCGGCCGCGCGCCTTTTCTCGACGCTGGCCCTGCGTGAGTCAACTCGAGCATGCACTCGCCAATTACTGCAATGGATACAGACATAAACCACTCAGCGGTGGAACAAAGAATAGTTTAGATAATACTCGCCGCAGCGCTAAGAGAATAGCATGCCGCCATTAATATCGAGATTTGCACCGGTCACAAACGAAGCATCATCAGAAATAAGGAAGCTCACTGTGTCAGCGATTTCTGCAGCGTTGCCTTCGCGCCGCAATGGCGTGCCATTCGCCACGTTCGCACGCACTTCGTCTTTAGTGAACGTATCATGGAAAGTAGTGCTAATCATGCCTGGGCACAGCGAGTTAACGCGAATACCTTGCGGCCCAAGTTCCTTAGCCATTGAGCGAGTAAACGTCATCACCGCGCCTTTAGACGTGGCATAGGCAGACGCCCCGGGGCCACCGCCGTCACGCCCAGCTTGAGAAGCGAAGTTTACGATCGCACCACCGTCCGTCATATGAGGCACAACGGCTTTCACTGTTAGGAATGTGGAAGTGACATTCAACTGCATAACGTAGTTAAAAAATTCTTCGTCCATGGCATCTATAGTTTTGCGCTCGACCATACCGCCAACAACATTGACCAGCCCGCTAATAGTGCTACCAAATTCTGACGTGGCTTGACTCACTAAACTATCAACATCAGATTGCTTAGTCATATCGCCCTTAACAATAATGGCTTGCGCATCTGACGCGGCCAATTCTTCACGCAGCGATTGTGCTTGATCTTCACTGCCATAGTAGTTGATTGCGAGCTTGGCCCCTTGAGCAGCTAACTTTTTGGAAACCTCGCGACCAATGTCTCGTGCTCCGCCTGTAATAATTATTAGTTTGTTTTCCAGTTTCATGATTGTTCCAACTACGTTATCGATTTATATAAGAGAGTGTCTTGGATTAATTCTTAGGCTTTAGTGGTTCGATTTTTGGGCACAAAATCCAGATGCTGGCCATGGCGACAACAGCTAACCCTGCGCCAATAATGAATGCCGGCGTATAGTTGCCACCGGCAGTCAACCAAGGAACCAACGAGGTCAGCGCCACCGCACCCAGTTTAGCGGCCATACCGGCCAAGCCTGCCAAAGTGCCGACTGATTTCCCCCCGAAGAAGTCGCTTGGCAAAGTTTGTACATTACCGATTGCGGTTTGGAACCCAAAAAGAATCACTGCCATTAACAAAACAGCGTTGACTGGCGAACCCGGGTTGGCCATGGCTAGCAGTGTTGGCAACATAATCAAGCACCCTAAAGTGATGGTCAGCTTTCTCGTGGCATCGACTGTCCAACCTGCCTTCAAGCGATTCTGCGCAAGTAGCCCACCAAACCATGCGCCGAACATGGCGCCGACATAGGGAACCCAACCGTAGATGCCGATAGTTTTAACGTCCATCCCGTAAACTTCTGACAGGTAGATCGGTATCCAAAATACGAATAACCACCAAATCGGGTCGATCGCGGCAGACGCGATAATGACGCCCCAACTTTGTTTATGCGAAAGCATCGTAGCGGTTGTAGGGTTATAACCTTCGTCGAACTCTCCATCGCTATTCAGATCTTGATTCTGCTGACCACTGAGGATGTATTCACGTTCTTCATCGGTAATCCACGGGTGTGATTTTGGTGGTGCTTTTACCAATACTAACCACGGAATCAACCACAACAAGCCGGTCAAGCCGACGATGATAAATATCATCTTCCAACTAAAATAAATGGTTAAAAACGCAATCAAAGGAATAGAAATGATGCCGCCGATTGCCGCACCAGAATTAAATATCCCCTGCGCCAAAGCACGCTCTTTAGTCGGAAACCACTCCGCATTACCCTTGGTGGCGCCAGGCCAGTTACCGGCCTCGGCAACTCCCAAGATAGCCCGCACGATACTAAAGCTGACTACGCCCCGAGCAAAGGCATGTAATGCCGTGGCGATAGACCAAATACCAATGGAAAGCGCAAAACCGATCCGAGTACCGACCCAGTCGAATATCTTGCCAAAAATCGCTTGACCAAAAGCATAGGAAAAAACAAAAACAACCGAGATAAAAGCGTAAATCTCTTTTCTCTCGTCAGCCGATTTGTCTGGGTATAAATCCGCTGCAATATCTGGCCATAAAACGCTTAAGGATTGACGATCAATATAGTTAATGATCGTAGCTAACGCGATCAGAGCGACTACCCACCAACGCAAGTTTTTTATTTTCATAATTATTTCTCCTCGAGAAAGTCTTCGCGCTGAGGATTGAATATATCAATCAGCACGCCCGCCTTTTTGCACACCGCGCCATGCATTTGATGCGGCGCTACATAAAAAGAGTCGCCTGCCTTTAGCAGCTTGGTCTCACCATCAATCGTTGCTTCGAATTCTCCGCTTTCGACGTAACTTACCTGTACGTGAGGGTGATGGTGTTGATAGCCTTCAGCGCCTTCATCGAACCAAACTTTTACAGCCATAAGATCAGGGCCGTAGCCAAGCATCTGGCGCTTAATTCCCGGTTCAACTTGTTCTATGGCACCTGGATCGGCGGTCACAAATTTGTCACTCTGTTTATTCATATTTGCCTTGTGTTTACGGACTTATATTTTTCTCTACACACAACTTGGTGCTTGGGATACAGGGCGAGAAAGTAAGCAAAACGGGCGGACTTTCATCACACTCTTACTCTGCTGCTACTCTGTCGTTCGGTAAACGTTGTTTGATAAATGCGCAGTATCTCTCTTATCGCTGTACAGCTCCGAGATTTCGAGTTTAGGCGTGTCGATAAACTCATTATTTTTTATCTTAGTCACTGGTTCGCCCACCGTGTGCAGCACTTTGACAGGCAAGCTGTCGCTAATCTTATTTCCGGCAACCTCTGTTACCTGAACGCCGTGCAAGAGCATCGAACTCTTGGATTTATTTCGCTTACCACCGCCAACATCTGTCAGGATCGAATCGCTTAGTTCAAAATGCGGCCCGAAGGTACTTTCGTCAGTACCACCACGATAAAAATCAACCAAGTCACCCGCCACCTTGTCAAACTGAGAACTGCGAATTGTCACGTACTCCGCGTTGTAGATTCCGTAGTCGTCGCTCTCTTTATCTAGGCTGAGAATAGCGCCAGTAACATTCGAAAATTTAGAATTGAGTATCTCAATGCGATCAGCGAAGGTACCCTTTGCTACGGTTAAGAAATTGAACGAATGATTGATGTCTAAATCGACCACTTCACAGTTTTCAATGATCAATTCGTAATTTTCAAGCATCGAACGCCGTTGTGTTCGAATCACCGAGTTGCCCGCACTGTCCGGGGCTTCCGCACCTGAAATTTTAATGCCCTTGAGTTTTAAGTTACCGCCTTGCTGAATTTCGAATAAAGCACCGCGCTCAAAGAACAGTTCCACTTCTCCTTCATCAGACGTGGCTGCTAAAGTAACGGATTTAGTGAGACCCAGCATTCTTGAAACCGTATATCGACCCGCTGTAAGCGCTAATACATCACCATCAGATGCTTCTTTTAGTGCGTCGGCAATCGTATCCAAGCCAGGCTCAACCTGAATCTTTTCGCCATGATCAAAGGTTGCCCGAGCGGCTGGTTTTGGATACCACGCCACACCAACCGCCTCTTTCGCAATTGGTTGGATATCTTTGTTAGCACCGACGCCATCTAGAGACGACTCCGCTACTGGATAAAGCAAACCATTCTCAGCGCGCTGCATATCAAAGGATTGATTGGTAAAACCATCTTCAAGCTGAAAGCTGGCTGCGCCGTTGATGGCATTATCTTTAAAGCTGATACCACTTACGTCATCGTATACGGTGAATGGATCTTGCTTCACATCACGATAAATTAGATTCTTCTCAAAGGTCGAGCGAATAGGCACAGCCGAACGTTCGAAGTCACTACCAGCGGCCAATTGAATATGATCTGAATTAATGAGCGAGTTGTTTTCTACTAACGAATCTTCGACTTGGTGATAACGATTAATCGGCGAATTTGGAACGCCATTCATCACCACGAGAGCACCGCCAAAACGGTAGCCGGCCAAGCCTTCCATATAATTGTTGCGAATGGTCTGACGTTTATTAATCACACGAATCCCGCCGGTGTGATCGACACCATTGCCAAAAAAGACATTGCGTTCGATCAGAGTGTCGTTACCGTGCCTCATAGTGAGCGTGCCGCGAGATTCGAAAAACACGTTACCGATAAACTTGTTTTTACCTGACTTACTGGAAATTATTTCAAGCTCACCGTCGCAACGATCGAAATAGTTGTTTTCAACCACCGTGAAGGAATCCGTCAATGAATAGTGGCTGGTGCCAATTCTTAAAGTTTCGCCCCCATTGGAACCTAAAATTTGCCTTGGCCCAAAGTAGTTATGATCAATCCGGTGGTGATTATTTTGACTTGCTTCGGTATTGAGTCGCACCGCCATGGTCACGCCTTTGGTGCTCTTACCTTCCAGATGGTTATGGTCGAAGCGATTGTTTCGGCCATACATCATTACCCAATTTTCGTTCTCGAAACGCTCAGGGTTGTTGTACTCGTGAATCACGGTTTGCGTTATGCGCGAGTTATTCGCAAGCTCGGTTTTATTTTTTCTGAACGCGATAACCGAACTGGTTGGCGTAAACCCGTTCTTGAAAACCAAACCAGACACCACCAAGTGCTCGCCAGCGAGACGAAGATTTGAGTTGCCACTCAAAATGACTTTGCCCTTGGTTTGCGCCCGCAACTCGATCGGTTCTTCTGCAGTCCCGACTCCTTCGAACAGAATTTCGAAGTCATTCCAGACTCCGTTTTTAAGCTCTACTGTATCGCCAGGCTTAAGTTTACTGGCCACCTTTTGGTAAGCCACTTGATCTTTTACTCGATAAGTCGCTGCGTTCGACTCACTCGTTACTACCAAGGCAAGGATAAGAACTAACAGTGGAATGGCGTTCATGTGATTGCTTTTCATAGCGAAATTAAATGTATCGTGCTTGTTCTTTTCATAATTACCAGTAATCCAATTTGTCTATTTAAAACACTCCACTCATCTACTTGGCGACAACTATTTGATAACAACCAAGAAGCAGGGTCTGACGCCAGTAATACGTAGGAAAGTTAGGCAAAAGCGCGGGGTAGAGACGCTCGTAGTTCTAAGCACATCTACCCCACGGTTAACGCATTCAAAAAAGAGGAGAGAAAATTTTGAACGCATCACCTTTGCAAAACTCATTGATCTAAACAAATCCCGCGGATTCACACACTCGACCTTTTGAGTATAAGTCGGCCGCTCAGCACTAAGTAATACTGGTTGAAATTTACTCGGAATACTTACTGAATACCGTCGATGAATAGCCAGATTGTATGTATTTTTGTATTACCAATTATACGTTTTTATTATGACTTCAGTATACATATTGTAATACCAATTAACAATACACATTTCTTTCGTGAACCCACCTCCTAACTGCTTAAAAGCCTGCCCTGAAGGCGCTTTCAATCAATGGGCGGCAGGGCAGCAGCGGCAGGTTATCGAGTCAAACAAGGGCAATAGGCAAGCTCTCCAATACTGTGAATTCGCATAAAACGAGCGATTGATTGTATTACAATCGGAAAAAGTTAAGATATACTCACTATTGCTTCAAAATTTCATAACTACTTTTATGGCAAATAAAAAGCGACTGTATCTGACCGTTTTCAATAAAATCTCGACGCTGATTCGCGAAGGCGAATTTCCGGTCGGCAGCCGCTTGCCCACAGAACGTGAATTGGCGGAGCGCTTCGAAGTCAGCCGACCAACCATAAGAGAGGCTATAATCGCGCTGGAAGCCAAGGAAGAAGTCACGGTAAAACCGAGCTCGGGTGTCTACGTTCTAGGCAACAACCTGATCAACGATGACTTCAGCCATGAAATCAGCGCCTTCGAATTACTCGAGGCAAGGGTATTACTAGAGGGCGAAGCTGCAGCACTTGCTGCTAGAATGATTCAGCCCGATGAGGTTAAGGAGTTAGAAAAAGCCTTGCGCAAAATTGAACTGGAAGACGTGAAAGACACTTCTCCATCCGGTGCGGATCGACAGTTTCACACCATCATTGCCCAGGCCACACACAACAGAGTTATCGGCAAACAAATCAGTTTTCTTTGGGACCTACAAGAAAACCTCGGCCACATTAACAAGGCTCACAATGCGGTCTGTATTGAAGAAGATCGACGTAAGCGAATTGATGACCACGCGGCCATCTACCAAGCGATCGCCAACGGCGATGCCGGCAAAGCAAGAATTGCGATGCGCGAACACTTTTCTGACTTACTTGAAGCCATGCACGCCGCTTCTGAGCAGGAAGCAGTGGAAGCCGCCAAGAAAAAAGTCTCGAGAATGCGTGAGCGCTTTAAGATCGCCTAAGCTTTGAATAGTAGCTTTTAGAAACCACCTTCTAGAAACCACCTTCAATTTCGAGAGCTTTAGACTGCCAAGTTGGCCTGCAAGAAGTTCGCACCCGACACAAACTTAGTGTAAGCCACCATCGGGGTTGAGCTTCATTTTTGTGTATCTGTTGAAGTGATAAATCTTTAGCAGCTCCTCTATTGGCATAATCGCAAATGCCCAAAACAAAGAAACGTCGAAATAGAGAATAAGCAAGGCACATACTGGCAAGGATATTAGCCACTGCGCGGTGAAATTTAGTTTTAGCACGCGCTTACTCTCACCCAAAGCGCGCAACACATTCCCAGAGAGTGCGTTGTAGCCGCGCAGCACGGGCAGCAAGATATAGAGCGGCGCAATAACCGCCAAGGCCGTGTAGGTTTCAGGCAAAACACTTGGATAAACTAGGTGAATGAACCGACTAAGAACATAGAACATCAAGGCAACTAACACAGATAAAGCAATCGCGGTTTTTGTGCAGGTTGCGATGAACGCATTGAGGTGCAAGATTTCACCACGCCCCAATGCTTGGCTAATATTAATTGCCGAAGCCTGCGCCCAAGCGGAAACGAACTGAGTACCAATTCGCAACCACGGGAAAATCAGAGTGATTGCGACAAAGGAACTCAACTCAAGTTGCGCATACAGCAACTGATAAACCGAAGCGCCGATAAAAAGCACGAAGAAGTTGACGGCGACAGGAAAAATCTCAGCACTCTGTGGTCGCAGCTCATCAATAAATGCCCGTTCGCGCGGATAGGCCAATGTAAGGCTTCGGTCCAAGTGCAAGCAAACCCCAAAATAGACAGCCCGCAAAAACACGGCGACCAAGCTACCCCAAGCAGCACCCACCAAGCCAAGCCCGAGGAAACTTCCTACTCCGTAGATAAGAACGTAGCTCAAGGTGATATTTGCTGGAATTTCAATCAAAAAGCCTTTTAGGGAAATCCAGGTATTGCCGCAACCGTTATAAAACGCGGTGCACACCTGCGTGAATGCGGTAAACAAAATGATGTATTTTGTGATCGCAAGATAAGACAGCACTTGCTTGCCTATCTCGGCATCAGTCGTAATGGCAGCCACCAGCGCCGGACCGAAAGCACTCAAGATAAGAAAAAAAGATAGCGCAGTCAGCGAGTTTAGAAACAGGCCAACCCAAAAAACAATCACCAAGTCTTCTGAATTTTTGGAACCGTAAGCCCTACCGACGAGCAATTGAATTCCATTTCCAAGCGCCAACAAGATGCCGAGTGCAAATGCCACTAGCGCGGTGGCTATGCCCATCGCCGCAACCGGTATCTGGCCAAGCGGCGCAACCAACACGGTATCAATCATCAACATGGATTGAACCAGCAATACATTGATCGCCAGTGGCCAGGCCAAGGCGAGATTTTTCCTAAGGTCAGACCTGTAGGCCGTCGAACTCATTTAACTAGCTGCGCCGGCAGCATTCATGTCTTGCAGCGAATTAAAACAACAGCGGCACCCCTTTTTAGAGTGATCTCACTCGAAATACTGATAGGGACCCGTCCAGGAATAGCGTTGGCTCCCTAGCTGTAATTCATGTTGTGCGGTTGCACCAGCGTCGGCGTTCGAAACGATGAATACCGATTCCTGCCCATCTTTCTCTGTGATCGACACCGCGGTGTAACGATCATCGTCATGGATTACCGCAAGATTCATTATCCTACTCTTGGCATTGGTGGCGCTTTCGGTCACATAGCTGTAGTTACCATGTGGCTCAACCACCGAAGCAAACACTGTGTCTTTGGTGCGTTTGCGTCGAACAATAAACGTTGGATCTTGACGTAAGTTAAATTCTGGGTCGTTAGCTCCGAGCTGGGCGAACAGAAGCTCATCTCTTTTGTCGACCGCTGAACTTAGAGTGTAAAACCGCTGCTTACTCAACCAAGTTAATTGACTCGTGCTTGATGTTGGCTTTCCCTTTCCTTGCAGGAAGAGATGTTGATAACCATTGTTTGAACCCAACGGTGAGAGTTTCTTTGGACGGGTATAGTCGAAATTGGTATCAATTATTTGCCCAAGATAGTGATGCGGCAAATCGTACTGATTCGCGGAGCCAGAATTCACCTTTAGCACATCCAGCAAAAAGGGCTTTTCAAACCTCTCGGAATTAATCAGCGCCATGGTCCGCAACATGTCGGTACCAGGGTAAGCATTAGATTCACGTGCACTGGCAACATGCACCTTCGGATTTGAATCGTCAAAAAAGTGGAGCTCGGAATGATGCTGGCTGCCGATTTCATACTTACCCTGAAAGTGTGAACTGGTATTTTGCACAAGGGTATTGTGGGCAATAGTTTGTTTCACCCAGGTGCTATTTTCAGGTAAGTAGTTGCCGCCGCCCTTCTGCCCGATATTCACAAAGCGCGCCATTCCATAGTCTTGCAAAACCTCATCGCCTTTCTCGAACAATGAGTACGATAATTTATCGTAGTGCCCGTGACTCAAACCCTGCGACGTGTACTTAAACAACACCTCGATATCCTGCGACGGCTCGCGCAATATCGCCAATCCCCCCTGTTTGCCATCAGGGCCATCTGCCAGCTTGACGGTGTTTTTATCAAAAGGCTTAGCCTGACTTTCAGCAATTGCCAAGGCAGTCGCTATCCCTGCATCATCAAGCAGCACCTGCCCCTGTTGTTCGGCAATACTCAACAGACGTGGGTCACGACCCCCAACCAAGTAAGCAATGTTAACCGCTGTTACCACCTCATTAGCATGATAAGACATGCCCTTTTGTGCATCATTTAATGGAAAAAAATCACCGTTTGAATCAGACAGGTTAAGCAGCGCATCAACTGCTTTTAACAAGACTTCGCCCTGCTGCTCGTAGATCTTCAGGTCAGGTCGAGCATTGTGTAACCCCTGCGCGAAAATCAAAAAGGGAGACATCGCATAACGTTGGTAATACGGGCCTTCAGTGTAGTAACCGTCAGGAGAAAATGGTTCAGCTAGGTTCGCCAAAAAACCCGCGTTCTGCCCTTCCACAAATAGAAAGCCGCCATCATTGTCTTTGGCTGACGAATCAATCTTGTCGAAAGGGATACCGTACAGAGCGCGCTCAACCAATTCATCATCACCCATGACCAACCCAATCATGCCCACCGCTGCGGTGCCCCAAGTGCTGTGGTTGTGCACACGATTAAAAAATTGTGGGCTATCAATTGAAATGTGATCGGCGAACGGGCGAAACAAGTTGTCTTCAAGGCGCTGCCGTTGTTCTGCGGTCAAATAGTCGTGAATTGCGTCATAAGCCTGGCTGGTATATACAAGCCAGTTTGAGTCATTGAGGTTTTGCCAGAACAACTTACCTCGCGCATAAGATCGCTCCTTGGGATGCAACGGCAAATCTTTGTACATGGCCTCATACTGAAGAAGCATATCACGAACATACTGCGCGTACTTTTCATCTTCTAGAATCTGGTATAGCACCCCCGCTTTTTGCATGACAAAAAAGTTTTTTTTGTGTCGTGCATGAGTGTAGCCGCCTGAAAAATCTTTCGGAATTGGGGTATCGATACCCATCTCGATCTCTGCATCCACCTCCGCCTTCACCTTGGCAAGAGTCTGGTCAAAAATTGGCACGCTTCCCAGTGCGGCACGAATCTTTTTAACGCCATCTTGGGTCAAGATTACTTTTGGGTGGTCGCTAGCCCTGGAATCAGCGGGCACAATCAACAGTGTCCAAAATAAAATCGATACGAATTGGATTAGGTTTTTCGTCATAGTCGGCACGGCCTCTTAGTTAACCGTTGAAAGATGTTTGTTAAAAAATGCCACCATCCGGTCCCAGGCCAGTTGTGCGGCTGTTTGGTCGTAACGTGGCGTTGAATAGTTGTGAAACCCATGGCGCGTGCCCGCGTAAGTGTGCATTTCATACTCTACTCCAGCCGCCTTGAGCGCAGTTTCATACTCGGCCTTCATGGCATTAACGCGGTCATCGTGCTCAGCATAATGAACCTGAATCGCGGCCTTGATCTGCGGCACTTTTTCTGTGGCGGCGGCGCTTCCATAAAACGGTGCGCCAGCACTCAGCTCGTCACCCATTTCGGTCGCTAGAAAGTTGGTAGTACCACCGCCCCAGCAAAAACCGGTGGCGCCGAGCTTGCCATTGGAAAGCTTATGCGATTTAACAAAGCGAGCACTATTCACCATATCTTGCCTTAACTCACTCTGGTCAAGCGTGCGCTGCATACTTCGGCCGTCATCGTCATTGCCAGGATAGCCGCCGATTGGAGCTAAGCCATCTGGCGCCAAGGCGAGGAACCCAGCTACCGCGAACCGCCTCGCCACATCTTTAACGTAGGGGTTTAAACCACGATTTTCGTGCATCACCAACACAGCAGGAAACGGCCCTTCACCGACTGGCGCAACTAAGTACCCTCGCATTTCACCAGACGTGCCGCCCGGAGATGAATAGTCTATCCAGTTGGCCTTGATGCCATCATCGGTGAACTGAATCTCTTGTGCTTCAACATAGTTTGGGATCAAAGCTTCGGCCATAGCGAGGGCAGACACACCAGCAATGGATAATTTGCTTGCTCGAGACATAAATTCACGCCGATCAATATACCCATGGCAATATTCATCGTAGAGTTCAAATACCTGATCATCGATTTCGTGCTGTTGCATAAGAACACCTAAAGGATTGTTAGAAGTTAATAGCAGCTTATCCGCTTGGCTCAATCAAGTATTGATAAGCACGCCTAACTTAGATTAGTTGCATTACTCCCTGTATCCCAATGACAGAGGTGAAGACTGAGAATGCCAATATAACAGCGAGACCTAGGTTCGCCAGCCAGTTATTTTTGTGTTCTCCCATCAACGATTCTTGATTAGTGAGATAAAAAATACAGGCAACGGTCAGTGGCAAAATTACCGCGTTGAATGCTTGTGAGACTATCATCACCGACAGCGGTCTGGCGGCAAAAATAGGCACGACCAATCCAAGCAGAGAAATGAGTAAAACCAGAATACGATATTTGGGCAGCGTCATATCGCGTGGGGTACCCGAGTAATCACAAAGCAACCACGGCAACATTAATACGTTGGGGAACTGGGAAGACACCCCGGCCGCGACCAAACCCAAAGCAAAGATTGATACCGCAAAACTCCCAGCCAGAGGTTGCAATAACTCAATCATCTGAGAAGCCTTAGCTAAGGTTGCCCCTTCTACATGCAGAGTACCAGCAGCGGCAGCCATGATGGCCGCGCTTATAACAAACATGAGCGCTACCGAAACCGCAGCATCATTGCGCTGATTTTTATAATCCTTCAGTGACCACCCCGCTTCTTTAACCAAGGTGGTGCGAATAATAAAGAGCCCTGAGAACACAGTGGTACCCACCATCGAGGCGATTATTAATAGCGGGCCCTTGCTCGACCCTTCAGAGACTTTGGGAATGCTTGGCACCAAGCCGTTCAGAATATCTGCGGGTGGCGGCATCAAGATGAAAAAGTTGATCAAAAAGCAGGCCGACATAATCGCTACGATCACCGCCAGACTGCGTTCAAAAAATTGCGTCCTGCCGTTCCAAAAAATAAAGTAGACCAGACTGACAAAAAACGCAGCAAAGTAAACCGGCGCGACTCCGCCCTCGACGAATGATTTCGACCATTCGTGGCAAATATCAGCAACGATTCCCATTACGCCCATCACGCTGCCACACACTCCGGCAGTCAAAGCAACAATAAAGAAAATCCCTACGGCAGGATGAATGTGTCTTCGAAACGCCTGTAATGCGGTTTCACCAGTCACTAAGGTATAGCGCCCGTAAAGATTAATCATGAAAAAGGTGCATAAACAGGAAGCGACGATAGTCCACAGCAGCGACATTCCATAATCTGCACCAGCTTTGGCCATGGCCGTCACACTGCCGGTACCGATATTGAAGCCCAATAAAAATATCCCCGGCAGAAACATGGCCAGTGCACGAGACCATTTTTGTTTAAGTGATGTGTTGTTCTGAGCTTGCATAATATTTGCCTAATTTAGCTCGACGTTATCGGCAGTAAGTGCCCTGATAACACCGCGAATTTCTGCCAAGCCTTTGAGGCGGCCAATCCCTGAGTAGCCGGGATTTACGGTTTTATTAATGTCATCCATCATCTGATGGCCATGGTCTGGGCGAATATAAATACCTGCTTCATGTGCTTGATCTTGGCTTCTCCGCCGCTGCTCATTTAACAATTCACGAATCACCTGCACCATATCAATATCACTATCGAGATGAGCAGCCTCATAAAAAGAACGCGGTTCTAAGGGGTCGCGCGTAACACCACGCAGATGGGAGAAATGAATTCTTGGGCCGAATTGTCTGGCCATTGCTGGCAAATCGTTGTCCGGGCGACTGCCATAGGTTCCAACGCAAAGAGTGATTCCGTTCGAAGGGCTCGGCAAAGCATCAAACAAAAGTTCTAGATCTGATGCGGTACAAATGATGCGCGGTAAACCCAACATATCACGCGGAGGGTCATCGGGATGAATAGCCAGCTTTACGCCAACTGCTTCGGCTCGCGGTAACACTTTGGCGAGAAACGCGAACAAGTTTTTGCGCAGAGTATCCTTGGTCATTCCCTGGTAGTTAGCGAGTGCTGCTCGAAACTCATCGAGGGTGTAGCTGTCTGTCATCTTGCCTGGTAGACCGGCGATGATGTTGTCGCTTAGTTCAGCACGTTCCGCTGCTGACATGCCGTCGAAACATTGCTTGGCGGCTTGCGTTTCCATCGCGGAGTAATCGGCGCCCGCATTTTCACGTTGCAAAATAAACAGGTCAAATGCGGCAAATTTTTGCTGGTCAAACCCTAATGCGTAAGCCCCACTTGGGAGCTGCAAATTCAGATCTGTGCGAGTCCAGTCAATCACTGGCATAAAGTTATAGCAAATAACCTTGACCCCACACTGCGCCAAATTCTCCATTGAAACGGCCCAGTTCTCGACGTACTTTTCGTGCCCAGGCCGCGCTAGTTTAATGTCTTCGTGTACTGGGATACTCTCAACCACTGACCAAGTTAAACGGCTCATTCCCGGTGCGCATTCTTCTATGCGCGCTCGGTGTTCACGGATTGACTGGAGAGTCCAAACTTCGCCAGCGGGAACTTCGTGAAGAGCACTAACAACGTCTGTTGCACCAGTTTGCCGAATATCGTCAATTGTTACCGGGTCATTGGGTCCAAACCATCGCCAAGATTCGTTCATAGATTTAATAATTCATGCCGGGCATTAACGAGGATTCGGTGTGGCCCCGATTGAGTCATGTGCGACAAAAAAATAAGGCACCAATGATTGCCATTGGTGCCTTAAGTTAACGACTTATTATTATTTTAATAATGCTTCGTCACACTGCTTAGAAAATCCTAGAAACGATAGCTAGCACCAATGGTGATGCGTCGATCTGGAATTCCAACGAAACACAGTGGACCAGTCTCACTCACGCAACGCTGTTCAATACCTTCTTCAGTGAGGTTTACAAACTCAACCCCAAGATTCAGGTTGTCGTTTACGTCGTAATTGATACTGGCATTCAACTGGCCTCTGTCGAGTGTATTAACCGGGAAGCTGAAAGTACTACTACCACTGGTGTTAGCGCCGCCACCAAAGTCTTGGGTGCGGAAGCCTTCACGCCATGTGTAACGCGCTCGTGCAGAGATGCCATACTTTTCATAAAACACAGTAAAGTTATAAGCATCTTCAGAGAAGTCGAGTAGTCCACGTGGAATGCTGACATCACCAAGAACTGTTAGACCACGACCAGAAGTTGTATCAACAACCGAACCGCCTTTGAAGTCTTGGCTTGTGTAGTTGGCAATTACGCCAAATCCAGACGCCCAGCCCAAGCTATCTTCAAAGCTTGAAAGATCATATTGAAAGGCAAGCTCAATGCCAGATTGAGTCGTTGTATCTGGGTCGTTACCCGGCCGGGTAAAATCCACACATAGACCAAGCTGATTGGGATCACCCAACTGATTTGGTACTACGATCGGGTTAAAGATACCGCCACCTGGGCAGCTTGGGTCGGTCTCACGCGCAAACCCAGCCGTTGTGTTGCCAGGAATCAATAAGGCGCCTTCAAAGTCTTGGCCGAAAATATTGGTACGGTCTTTTTTAAAGTAGCCAATACTCGCCACGGCAGCAGGAGCAAAATACCACTCAGCCGCGATGTCGAACGACTCCACTTCTTCAGGCTCAAGGCCAGGATTACCCAATGAAACGGCGGCGTTCTCGCTCTCATTAAAAGTAAAACCAGTATTTAGATTATTGAAGTTAGGCCGTCTGATATCTTCGCCGTAGCCTAAACGAATAACCATGTCATCACGCACTTGGGCAACGATGTTCAAACGAGGCAGCAAGAAGTCATAATCACCTCTAGTTGATTGCAATGATCTAACACCATTGCCATCAGCAGGGCCGAAAGCGATTGAGTTAACTTCTGTCTCAATATAGCGCACACCCAGATTGCCGCGGAAAATACCGTACTCAAAGTTCGCTTGTGCGTACAAAGCATCGGTTTCTTCTCTCACGTCAAAGAACGCATTCTGATCATCTTGAAGGTCGAGGATATCGGGGCTCTCTGGATCATGCGCAATAACCGCGTTCTGCAAAATAGCAATAGTGCCATCAGGATCAGAGAAAGCACGATCTGGATCTACAAGCAGGAAGTTATCAACAAACAAACTTCTGCCATCGCCCGAACCATAGTTGTTTGGCCCAGCAACAAGAAGATCAGCAAACAAAGCGCCATTCGGGCTGTCCACGATTCGGCTGAATCCACCGATACGATCATTAATACGGTTAAATCTGCTTGATGATTCGTTGGTGCGGAAGCCAAAATCCAATGACGTAATGCCGCCCCAATCGAGGTCGTAAGAGAAGTCTGCGCGCAACGCATCTTCTTCGTTATTCGTCGTGTTGCGACCAACTTCAACCTGGTCTAGAACAACATTGTTTGGATTCAAAAGATCACCCGGAGCCGGTGAGAACGGTGAATTGAAATTCACATCCCAAGCCAAAGTGCCGCCTGACAAGTCATAGATGAAAGGCACGCAGTTATCATTACTTGTGCCGTCCAGAGGACAATTCGGATTAATAAAGTTCAGAGTTGTGCTCAAGTTAGGATTGAAAGTATCTGACGTAGTCGTCGCATACTCAAAACGTGAACTCAGTCTGTCATTAATTTGCCACTCGGCACCCAAGCTGAAAATTTCGCTATCAGTGATTCGGGCACCAGTGTCACTTGAGAACCGCAAGTTCGGATCATCGTCATCATTGGCCAAATCTGGCTCGAGCGTACCAGCGAGAGCGGCTGGGAAAACAGCTCGATCACCAACCCCGAAATTCACAGTTTCAAACGCGGTAGGAATGCTGATCTGACGCAAAGAACTCACACCTGACGCTTGGATTCGATATGAATCTTGGCTGCGCTCTTGTTCATTGATGATGGCGTCAAACGAGAACTTAAGATTGTCATTGGGTGCCCACTCGAAAGTAGTCGCCAAATTAGTTGTTTCGTAGTCGTCGTTCTCTTGCTCCTGAACTAAAAACTGAATACCGAGGAATTCTGACGGGCTGGCACCTGGAGGCGAAGCTACGTTGTCCCGGTCGGTACGAGGGCGGAATGACACCGCTTCTTGCTCTGTGTAACTACCGCTGATTACGATACCGAACTCACCGTTGTCGGTTGTCCAGTTGTCTCCCCATGCAGCCGATACCCTTGGTTGTAAGCTTTCAGTACTTAAGCTGCTGTCTTCACCTTGAATTCGGATAGATCCCAACGTTTCGGTCAGCTCAAGTGGGCGGATAGTTCTGAGGTTAATCGTACCGCCCACAGAACCTTCAATAGTTTTGGCTTCTGGAGCTTTAACAACTTCCACAGCTGAGATAATCGAAGCATTGACGTCTTCGAAATCAATACCGCTTCGGCCCGAGCCAGAACCAACAGTGGAGACACCATTAATTTCTACTCGGTTAGCACCAGTACCACGGATTTGTACGCCGGTACCCACACCCGCTCTTCGAGTAATTTGGATACCAGTAATATTTTCCAGGACTTCAGCTAGGTTTTGGTCCGGTAATTTACCGATGTCTTCAGCAATGATTACCTCTTTCAAATTATCCGAATTTCGCTTTTCTGCGAGCGCATTCTGCAGCGAGCCGCGAATACCTTGCACAACGATTTCTTCTAATTCTGTACCTTCGGACTGTGCATACGTCACACCGGACGTGGTGGCCAATCCAAACGCAGATGTAGCTACCAGCACGCTTCTAGTAAGCGATCGCCGTAGCAACGCCGCATCTCCTCTCAACACTGTTTTCATCTTGTTTTCTCTCGTGATTGTTTTAAAAACATAGTCACATTTCTGTAACACTGCTTGATTCTTACAAAATATTCTGCCATATGCAATAACATTGGCATAACATTTCAGACTATATTGGTAATACCAATTACAACTTTAATTATCAGATAAATCATTATTCAAACCGTTGATCACCATATGCTTACCACTTAATAGGCGTCAAAATTGCCCGATATCATTGAATCTGCGCGGATTTACAAACGTTTCTAACATTGCATGACAATATATTATTACCAATAAATTGATTCAATTTCGACAACAGCAGCACATGACCATGATCTGCACGCTGCAAGAAGGCCAAAAAAATCCACCTTGGTTTCTTTGATATAGCCGTGAAATCCGTCACCACCCGTTGAATTGTTCTAAGCAGCATCCACCATCTCCAACTCTATTTCACCGTGACCGGCAAAGCTCACCTGAGCAGTCGAACCAATGCTTGCTTCATGAACACCGGTAATAGCGCCGGTAGAAACAAGAAGGCCCTCGGGGATTGGATGATTCATTGCACGCAATTGCATGATTAGGAACAACACAGCACCTAACGGCCCGTCGAGGCCAGCAGCCGTGGTGCTCTCTCCTACGCACTGACCATTAATAGTTGTAGACACTTTGATCTGCGCTAGTGAACTAGAACTCCATTCATTGATCTCGTTGCCAACGACAAGGCCATGATTATTGCCAAAGTCGCTGATAATCGCCGCCGGGCCATAGTCATTGATATCAGGGACTGGACTCGAAGCAACCTCGATGCCAATAAAGCATCGGTGAATTACGTCTGCAACGCTGCCGGGTGTAGCAGCCTCAATATCGACCTGTGATACATCCCCCAACTCTAGAATAAACTCGGGTTCGATGGCCGCAAAACCATCACGGAATACGGGCATCTGGATGGGCCCATTAGCCGGCAGTTTGGCAATTTGGCTGCTAAATATCGGGCCGGCAAGGCGCTCAGCGCGAAAGGCTTCTCGGAACATCGTTGGCACACCGCCAACTTTCCAACCTGCTACCTTGTCAGGCCACGCCGCGATGGAAAAATGTTGAAGAATATAGGCATCATCAAGAGTGTTTGGGACTCTCCCTGGGAACTCCTTGAGAGCTGATTTCGCTGAACGAGCCTTGCGTAATGCCATGGAGACCTCCTCCAAGTCACTATCTAAAGACCGATGTTGAGCCAACTCTAATGCCATTTTGCAGTGCCGTGTCCCATAGTTCAGGTGCTTTCGAGGTGGCGTTTACCACCAGAACAGTAACACTCTAAATCATAATGCCCCCGGTGGCAATAAATTATTTAGTTTGATGGTCTGAGTCACTTTGTTTAATTTTCGTGCGGAGGGGGGCCTACCGATTCACGAATAACCAGCCACGGTTCCGTTTCATCCTGACTCGCGTCACCGCCCTTGTTTCTTCGCGACAACAAGCGCGTCGCCGCTAACCGCCCGATTTCCTGAGTCGGAGAATGAATGGTAGTGAGGCGCGGCCAGACGCTAGTGGCAATATGGAAATCATCAAAGCCAATCACAGAAAGATCGTCGGGCACACGCAGGCCACGAATCCGCACCGCCTGTAAAACGCCAGCCGCCATTTCGTCGTTGGCCGCGAATACGGCTGTAGGTCGTACTCGCAAAGACAATAAACGTTCGGTTGCTCCCACCCCTGACTCAAACGAGTAATCGCCTTCAAATATATGCTGAGGCCTAATTTCGAGGCCCGCTTGTGCCAATCCTTCACGAAAACCATCTAAGCGCTCCTGCGAAGAGCGAAAAGTCGGCGGGCCCGCAATGTAAGCAATACGTTGATGACCAAGCTCGGCGAAGTAGTTTGCCGCGCTAATGCCGCCCAGCCGGTCGTTGGACACGATCATTCGGTGAGGCTCGTCCAGAGCAACCGAGGCCACACGGACATATTCACTGCCCGTGGCCCGAATCATTGCGGCCAACCGGTCGTCTTCCGATGCCGACGGCGTTAAAACTACGCCGTAAAGCTTTTGTCGCTCTACAAAGCTGCGTGCCTTCTCTATAAAGTTAGGGTCGGATCGGTCGCATCGGTGCACTGCTAGTTCGAACTCGTTATCAACCAGTGCTTCTTGGATGCCCTCAAGGATATTGACCACATATTGAGGGTTGGGATTGTCGTAAATTAAGCCAATAAGAAATGAGTGGCGGAAAGCCAAACCACGCGCTTGCGTATCAGGTTCGAAACCCAAGATCGTGACGATTTCGCTTACTTGCTTGCGGGTTTCTTCCCCCACCAATGTCGATCCATTGATTACCCGCGAAACAGTGCGCTTCGATACTTGAGCAAATCGGGCCACATCGTTAATCGTGGGCTTTTTATTATCGGGAAGTGCATCAAGCCAGCTCCGGATCGTATCTTCTAGATCGTCCGGGAGAACGGGTGTTTTCTTGCGCATACTGTGGCTGAGTTTTTAGTTTTTGGAGCACTCTGTAATCGAACTATAGCATTTTAGTCTTTGCTGCAATCACGGCGATTATCAGGGGATCAAGTTTGAAACAGTCGTGCGTTATTTCGACCGCGAATACCATAAACTCTGCAAAATTTACTTTCTGGCGTATACTTTTGCAAAATCAATCGACCATTTAAGCCATGCACGATAACCCAGTAACTCGCCGAACTGCTCTCAAAGCCGGTCTTTCAACAGCACTTATTGCCACCGGTGGCTGTTCTCGTTCAGATCAGCGAGTGCTGCGTTCATCAGACACGCACCCAAGCGGCTACCCGACAGTTGAAGCGGTTCGGCATATGTCAGAACAGTTATCCATACGTAGCGATGGTCGTTTACAGTTGAAAGTCTACCCGGGCGCTGTGCTTGGAGATGAAAAAGGCACGCTCGAAATCACCGTATTCGGCGGCCTTGATTTCAATCGGGTCAATCTAGCGCCATTGAACTCAATCGCTGAAGAAACCTTGGTGCCTAGCTTGCCATTTATGTTTCGCTCCATCGCCCACATGCGAGCCGCGATGGATGGCGCACCGGGGCAAGCAATTTTAAAAGCACTCGAACCGCACGGATTAATCGGACTCAGCTTTTACGACAGCGGGGCGCGCAGCTTTTACACCACCAGCCGCTTTATTCGAGAACCGGCGGATTTGAAAGGCTTGAAAATACGCGTTCAAAACTCTGACTTATATGTTTCGATGGTCGAGGCTTTGGGCGGTGATGCAACGCCCATGGCGTTTGGTGAGGTCTACCAAGGCTTACTGCAGGGTGTGGTTGATGGCGCAGAGAACAACTGGCCCAGCTACGAGAGCACACGCCACTTCGAGGCCGCGCAATTCTATAGCTTAACTCGGCATGTTATGGCGCCTGAAGTTCTCCTAATGTCTGCTCGCAGCTGGCGCAAGCTCTCGGAAGACGATCAGCAGCTAATTCGTACCTGCGCTACAGAAAGCGTGCAAGTCATGCGAGATCTATGGGACGCCCGCGTTGAGAAATCGCGACAAACTGTGATGGCTGCCGGGAACGAAGTTTATGAGCCAGACCTTGTTCCATTTCAAAAACAAGTAGGTCCGGTTTGGGATCGTTATTTAAGTACCCCTGCTCTGCGTGCATTAGCAGACCAAATACAAGCACTGGAGGCATAAACGATGGCGAGTTTATCTAAATTTTTATCCAAGCTGTCACTTTGGTTTAGCGCCGCCGGCCTAGTTGGCATGACGCTCATAATCGGCTGGCAGGTGTTTGCCCGATACATCTTAGATGCTGCACCGGCGTGGACCGAACAAGCCTCGTTGTTTTTAATGTTGTGGTTCATCTTATTCGCATCAGCCGCCGGCGTGCGCGAAAACTTCCACATTCGAATCTCACTGGTGCTGGATATTGCCAGTCAAGCGAAACGAAAAGTGCTGTCGGTCATCGGCAACCTGGTGGTGCTCTTATTTGGAATAGCGATGGCTTATAACGGCTGCATACTGGTTCTCGAAACCTGGCAGCACACCATCCCTACCCTAGGCCTTCCGCGCGGCACCGCTTATTTCCCGGTGGTGGTAGCAGGCGCATTCATTACTTTCTTCGCTGCCGAACAAATCCTGTGTGAAGTTAACGAGACTGAGGTTGAACCATTATGGAACTAGCCTTTTTGTTGATTTCGTTGGCGGCGCTCTTAGCGCTCGGTGTACCCGTTGCCTTTGCGCTAGGCGGCGCATCGCTAGCAACTTTTTTACTGTTAGACATTCCTACCGTCGTCGCATTTCAGCGCATGGCGGCAAGTATGAATGTGTTCGTGCTAATGGCGATTCCGTTTTTTGTCTTCGCCGGCGAACTAATGGCCCGCACTGGAATAGCAGAGCGCTTAGTGCAAGTGGCTGAGGGTGTGTTCGGGCGATCACGTGGCGGGCTTGGCCAAGTAGACGTGGGCGCCTCGATGATGTTTGGTGCAGTCTCAGGTTCTGCAGTTGCATCGGTTTCAGCGATGGGCTCAACCTTAATGCCAATGATGCGCGAGAAAGGCTACGACAGCGACTACGCGGTCAACGTGACTATCACCGCGGCAATTCTAGGCATACTCATTCCGCCATCACACAATATGATCATTTATGCCGCTGCGTCTCCTGTAGGGGTGAGTGTTGGCGACTTGTTTCTCGCCGGCTTGGTGCCCGGTGTGCTCGCTGGTGCTGCGCTAATGCTGGTGGCTTGGCGAGTAGCAATAAAGAGGAATTATCCTCCAGGGGAATCACCAGGCTTGCGGGCATTGGCTCGAGCCACACTGGCTGCGATTCCCGGCCTATTTACCGCGCTTATCATTGTTTTTGGAATTCTGTTGGGAGCTTTTACGCCCACCGAGAGCTCAGCGGTGGCCGTGCTCTACACCATTCTTATCGGCGTGCTGGCTTACCGAACATTGAACTGGCAAAGCTTTATGCAAGCCGCCGCAGGAGCAGTTAAGACCACCGCAATGGTCATGCTGATCATTGGCGCTGCCGGCATGTTTGGTTGGTTATTCGCCCTGCTCGAGGGCCCCGCAGGCCTCGCTTCGTTATTAACATCGATTTCATCAGGGCCGGTTACAACCCTACTTTTTATTCTGTTGGTCTTACTACTGCTCGGGGCCTTCATGGATATGGCACCGCTGATTATTATCATGACGCCAATCTTCTTGCCGGTAGCGATGGAAGTCGGTGTTGATCCGATTCACTTTGGGATCATCATGCTGCTTAACTTAGGAATCGGCCTCGTGACGCCACCCGTTGGCTCAGTGCTGTTCGTCGGTTGTGCAGTTGGCAATGAAAAGCCTGAGAATGTTATCCGCACGATTTGGCCCTTTTATGGGGCACTGATAGTTGTCCTGCTTGCGGTCACATTTATCCCGGCCTTGAGTCTTTGGTTGCCGAGCATTTGGAACTAATTGCTCAGCTGATGCACCGATGCTTAAAGCGCCTTCTTCCTCTGGGCCAGCTGGTAATCGTAAAGTGAAGGCACCTCAGTCAACTGCGAATTCAGAGACTCGACATATGGCTGGGGCCGGTAACTTAGGGTAATGGGTCGGTTAGCGTGTACACCAATCAATTGCGCACCCGGCCCATAAAAATTCTTGTCCCAAGTAAACAAATCTACAGACCCACCCTGCGGCACGGTCTCATCAACCACCAAGTTTAGATTCCAAATGGTGTTAAATAGGCCGTGCTGTGGCAGCCAATATTTAGCCCCACCGCTGCGAAAAATATCGGCTTTATATTCGCCATCATGCAGTTCAGGCTTGATATGCACGGTAACGTTATCAAACAAGTTTTGATGATTGGCACCACCGTGTTGATCCAGAGACGGCCACTGAAAAACTTCACTATCTTTATAAACAGCACGCGTTGACAGCGTGTTAACGGTAAGGGAGTGTTGCACCTTATTGAAGGTGCGAATCCGTTCGGCGAGCACATTGTGCGCACTGCCAATATGTACGGCATAGTGCGCCAATACGTCACCGCGCGTGGTGATATCAGCATAAGTAATACTTGCGCTGTTGTAGGTCAAAATCCCAGACTCAGCATTAACAAAGGTCAAATTGCGTGCCCAACCGTTGCCTACCCCGCCCATATGTATCCCGTTAAAACCCCATTCACGGTGATGCGCAATGTACTCAGAATTAGGAAACTCCATGCGAAAATGTTCAAAGCCTACGTTCTCTAGAGGCTCCCAGGGCGCAATATCAACGGGGGTTTGCGCGCTTACGTTATGCAGCAATGGATCGCCCAAGACCACAGAGCTCCCATTTATCGCTTTAATTTTAGTGAGCTGACGAACAATCGGTCTTTTCGGAAAGGTCCAGTGATGACTGCCGACTCGAGACACAGCTGATTCCCCATACATTTCTTGCAGTAGCGGGCCGTTTTCGCCACCGTGGTTGAACCATAGTACTTGGACCCATTGACCGGCCTCCAGATCGTCGGTGGAGTCTAAGGCCAAGGTGAATTCACCACGCTTACCACTGATTGAGCGAGCGGTAATTGGCGTCGCAGTATCCAATTCGACCAAATAAGGCGTCTCTCTGATTTCTGGCCTACCCACCCAGATTAGCCCGCCGGTCCATGAATATTCCGAAAACAATGTTCTCTCACCAGTCGTCTTGTCTACGACCATCTTGTCGAAGCGTTCTAGATAGTCACGCAATTCATCCAAGCGCCCGCCATCGCCGGTTTCACTCAGCGGTTTGCTGAAACTGAGGACCGTGCCGTTCTCTTCATCGCCAGCTCCTACAAACGTTATATTTCCACGCGTAACCTCGAGCATGTCGCTCACAACATATCTGCCTGCAGGGAAAACCACCGTAACCGGCCCGTTTACGTCGTTCGCTGCCTCAATAGTCGCTTTGATCGCCGCGGTGTCATCGGACTTATCATCGGCAACCGCACCGTAGTCGATGACGCTGAGCCGCTTACCGGTCGGGCCAGGGATAGGCGTTATCCCAAACCCGTATCCAGCATACGAGAAGTCTGGCAAATAAGTATCGGGATCCCTCGTAGCTGCGCTCAGAATTAACGGCGTTCCTGGCACGGCGCCATTGGTCACCTCCTTGTTACTCGATTCTCCACCCACACCAACACAGGATGACAGAACCGTGGAGAGCATTACGATTGAAAGAGTTTTAAGCATTGTTTTTTTACCGTCATACATTAACGACTATTATTGGATCAAACACGGTCTACTAAAAACCCATCATAATCTGTTTTGGAGACGTCTCGTAAGCTAAGCTCCAATCTGAACAGATCTCTGAAATCGAAATTTTTAGGCCGTATTTCTTTACTCAGTGTATCTAGGTGATATATTAATGCAACCGGTAGCATTAATTCTCTTTTACGCCTAATTCCTTGCCCTGAACCCTTATTAGCATTCAAGGCCATGATTGTTTGTAAGAAAAAAATACAACAATCGCAGCGGCGAACTGCATACTATTTAAAATAATGCTGGGCTTAACCAGTGAACGATTTGGAGAACGACCATGTATCAAAAGACTTTTCAGGCCACGCATCCAACCATGATGGACGGCGTCAGTAATGAACAGCTCAAAGAGCGTTACATGGCTGAAAACATGTTTGTTGATGATGCCTGTACCTTGTTCTACTCCCACAATGAACGCCTGGTCATTGGCGGCGTATCGCCACTCAGCACGGCCGTCGCGCTGCCCACTCACAGCGAACCTGAGTCAGCTAAAGGCCAGCCATTCTTAGTACGGCGAGAGCTGGGCGTATTTAACGTTGGCAAGGGGTCAGGAACAGTCACTTGCGATGGCGAAGTCGTTGAAATGAATCCGCGTGACGGACTCTATGTACCCATGGGCACCGAATCAGTCGTGTTCGAATCGAACTCAGCTGAAGATCCCGCGCAGTTCTACCTAATCTCCGCCGGCGCTCAAAAAACATTGCCACTCAAACGCATCACCCCCGATATGGCCAACCCCTTGGCACGTGGATCATTGGAGGAGTCTAACGAGCGCGTTATCTACCAATATATTATTCCCGGCGTTTGTGAGTCCTGCTCTTTGTTAGTGGGCTTAA
>CALJJR010000152.1 GCA_937973905.1 uncultured Arenicella sp.
CCACTCACGGATGAAAAGCTGGGTGAACTCAATAAATTGATGGCTAATGAACCTCGACTCCCAACGTATGTTGGTGACGAAAGTGATGTTAGTCGTCGTCTAAGCGCGAATTGCAGTCTAGCAGAAGGGTGCCCACCTTTCCGAGTGGGCACTGAATCCTATTACTCCGAAGACAACACCATATTAGAAAACGGGACTGTTTTAAGCGTTGGCTTTACACCGCTTGCTGGTGCACTTAATACGGCACGAGGTTACTTGACAGGAAATATTGATACTGACGATGACCAACTCACGGGCACAGGTATCAAAGTTAGTACTGACGATAATATTACTGAGATCCACAGCCGTTTGTTTGACAGCCCAGATCTCGATGGCAATGGTACTGTTAGCCCTGAAGAAGCTTCTGAAAGGCCAAAGTTTACTGATTTACCAAATTTAGGTTTGGGTTTAGATGACACATGCCGTCCCAATACATATATATTCTATTTGACTGACGGGCTGCCCTCTAATAAACCTTACCGGAACTTTGAAGATAATAGCCTTAGAGAAAACCGTGGCGATGTCGATAACGTTAGCACAACAGTTACCGAAGCCAAAGAGCTTCTAGATGAAGGGATCGAAACTTGGATGTTTGGGTTTTCACTCAACAATTTCGAAAGGGACCAAGTAAATAAGATTGCTAATGCTGGATCCGATACTCGAACTACTGGATTCTTCGCAGATAATTCCGCAGAGCTTGAAGCACAATTAGAACAGGCATTAGCGTTAGTTGAAACACAACTCGGTTCATCCAGCGGCTTGTCTGTTGTGACATCCAATGTGCAATCAACGGGTACGGTAGTGCAAGCCTTGTATTTGCCTGAACGACGTATAGTCGAGCAAGTGAATGGCCAAGATGTGGTGAAAGATTCTGTATCTTGGGTTGGTTCATTGGCAATGTATTTTATCGATGAAAATGGTGACTTAAGGGAAGATAATGGCTCAATTCCCGCAACATTGGATGACGATGATTCCGTGTTTGAAATCACGTTCGATGATGTTAGAAGGGACACAATAGCTACGAGAAATCCTGGTGAGAATAATGCGAGTGAAATCTCTCTTGATGAGCTGATACCAATTTGGGATGCCTCGGATGTGCTTTCTGCATTAGATCAGAATGGCGTAGATGGCTCTGGTATAAGCGCTTTTGTAAAACAGCGGCCTTACCAAGTGGCTGCAAGTAGCTCGTCTGGCTATCGGCATATACTCACGCAGATAGGCGGTGTAACCAAAAATTTCACTTACGGCTCTGGTGCCGACGATGCAATACAGCCTAGTAATTTTACAATTTTAGGCCTTGATTCTGCTGGCGATGATGTAGATGGTGACGGTAGCGATTGGGATTCCACGGATATTCTTCTGGCTCGTGAATCTGCCGCAGACTTGGTCGCCTTCATCCGTGGGCACGAAGGGGCTTCCTTAACCGATAGAGATCGGACCTTGACTCCTAGCAATGGGCCAAGTGTGCCATTTATTTTAGGCGATATATTGCACTCTACGGCAGTGCAAGTTGATCTGCCAAATGAGAATTCAAACCTCCTTTTCCCTGATGTGGCTGAAAGTTATGCGAATTTTAGTCGGGAATACAATGAGCGAGGCCGTCGCAGGATGGTTTATGTGGGCGGCAATGACGGCATGCTACACGCGTTCAACGGTGGCTTCTGGGACCCAAACACTAGTAGCTTTAGCACGCCGGCCGGCTTCACTAATCATGAACTCGGAGCTGAATTGTGGGCGTATGTGCCGTTTAATTTGTTACCTCACCTGCAATGGTTGGCTGACCCATCTTACAATTCGCAGCAACATGTCTCTTACATGGATGGGCCGGTTCAAACGTTTGATGCCCAGATATTCTCCCCTGATGACGACCATCCTGATGGTTGGGGTACTATTTTGGTTGCCGGTATGCATCTTGGCGGCGGCGAGTTTCCTGAAATTGATGACGATGCTGACGAGAGTACCGAAACAATAACTACTCGTTCAGCTTATGTCGTTATGGATATTACTAACCCCGAGGTTCAACCAACCGTATTAGCTGAAATAACTGACGTGAATTTAGGGCAAACTACCAGCTTGCCAACGGTAGTGCGTGAAAATGGCGACTGGTTTTTGATGTTAGGGTCAGGCCCAACAGATATACAAGAATCGACCAGTGATCAACGTCCGCATATTTTCAAATACAACTTAAAAACTGCACAACTGACTAAGCAAGAATTTTTGAATGTTAATGGATTCGTGGGGGATTTGAGTGCTCAAGACTGGGACCTTGATTACACACACGAGGCCGTCTATTTTGGAACGGTTGAAGGCACCATTGAGGCACCTTCAGGCCGTTTAAATAGGTATCGTGCAAACTCAATCAGCACAGTATTAGATACCAATCAACCCATTCAGTATACTCCCGTGGGGACGATTGATAGAGTTAGCAATCGTTGGTTGTTCTTTGGCACAGGGCGTATATTTGATAGCGATGATCTCAATCAGGATGATCAAAATACTTTTTACGGAATAAAGGAAATTCTGGATAGCAATGGTGGGTTGACCAATAATGAAATTTCGCAAGCTGACATTGTTGACGTATCCGAAGTATTAGTCAGAGCCGATGGTGTGTTGAACCCTGCGCCGAGAACGTCAAATGGAGGTGTCTTGCGAGATGTAAATGGTGATGATATTGAATCATTCGATGCTTTATCAGCGCATTTGCAAACCACATCCTCTGGCTGGCGTTCGGATTTTGCGGCACCACCAGCACCAAACACATTCACATCGCGTGTCTCTGCGCGCGGGTTAGTGTTCCGAGACTTTTTGTTTTACACTTCTTTTCAGCCTCCAGTGTCGGATGGCAATCAGTGTACTAATGAATTTGGAGAAAGCTCCTTATTCGCGGTTGACTTCACAACGGGTGTGCCAAGGTTTATTCCTGATTTTGATGGTCTTTTAGGCACAGAGGATGATGGCTCTGGAAATGAGGTTTTTACCAGAGATGTGATAGTCGGTGCTGGTATTGCGGCTACCTCTACGTTATTTGTAGTACCCTCATCAGACACAGGTGAGGCGGGCGCAAGGATTAAAATTCCGTTGAGTACTGGCGAAATTGGGGATATTGAGACTCCGTTGCCGCCGACTTCAGCAGGAAGAAAATCTTGGACCGAAATCAGTGAGTTTTAGCTCTTTAACTCTGTTGGGTAACAGTTGGAGGATATGTGAGAAAGAAAATAAATTCAGGTTTTACTTTGATCGAGGTGATGATCGTGGTTGCGATTATAGGTATCTTGGCCGCGGTTGCGTACCCTTCGTTCATCGATCAGGTTCGTAAGGCTAAACGTAGCGAGGCAACCGCGTCGGCTTTGGAATGTGCTGCAATATTGGAACGACGTTACACGATGAGAAATGAATATGAATCGGATGACTGCGATTCGCTGTCTAACACGTTAGACGACTACGTTATAGTGGTGACTCACCCTAATGCTTGTCAGTCAAATGGTCGAAATACTTGTTTTTTAATCACAGTGACGCCCAGGCTCGCAAGCTCTCAAGCAAGCGATACCTGTACTTCGTTTACTTTAAGTGACCGAGGTATAAAGGGGGCGACAGGCGGCGGTGCAGATCAATGCTGGCGGTCTTGATCAGTTTAGTTGCCGTCGATTTCTCAAACTTTGCTAAAGCGCCATGGTTTTTATTAGAGTTTGGAATTAAATGAGAACACAATAGATTACTGTTTCTCTAATTGACTTTGAGGGAGAGGTGCTTTTATTTTTAGTTAGGCATTGACATATACCGATGCGAAGTTTTGTTAACTCTTGCTGTCATTCTTGTAAGTTGCCCAGAGACTGCTTATGACTCGCTTAATACTTAAGGGGCAGCTTCTATACGTGTTGTTTTAGTTGCTGGTTTCTGAGTTTATGAAAAATTTCCCTTCAAACAGAGTCAACCAGACACGATTACCCACCAAAGAGTGGGTAATGCCAAACATGAAACGTGTTTCAAACGTGCTACTCACCATTGTTACTGTTGAAGTAACCGTGGTGTGTTTTTGGTTGATAAGTGATAAAGCCCTAGATTGGGAAAGTCTGGGGCTTTACTCTATTTACAGTCTTTGGTTTGTGCTACCTTTGGTGGCAATTATCTATGAACTCAGACGTTGGCTGGCAGATATTAGTAAACTAGGAGCAGTTCTGGTTGTTGTACTGCTAAGCTCCGTCCTATTATTTTTTATAGAAGTAGCGACCGCTTATATCCAGACGTCTGCCGAACGTTGGTTGCCTGATGGCTCACGTTTCTTACGCATGTGGCTCTCAGCGATGATCATTATGTTGGTTGTCCATAGAGCGTGGCACTTATTAGCTCGGTTCAAAATACTTTATAGGGTTGAGTCAGAGTCACGAATTCAGGCTTTGCAAGCTAGAATTCAACCGCACTTTCTGTTTAATAGTTTGAACACAATTTCAGAGTTAAGTGCCACAGTGCCTGATAGAGCAGAGGAGGCAATACAATCCTTAGCAATGCTATTCCGAGTTAGTCTCGAGAATAAAGATAGTCATCACTCGTTAGATAAAGAACTTGCTCTTTGTAAGCGCTATATTTCGTTGGAAAGCTGGCGATATAATGGTGGAATTGACATCAATTATAATATTGATGTCGCTCAATCGGGGCTTTGGATGGTTCCTAAACTCATTTTGCAGCCAATTATTGAGAACGCGATAAAATATGGCCATCCCGCCAAAACAGGTCAGCCTATTGCGTTGAGTATACGGGAAACTCGAGACACACTTTCAATTAAAGTTACAAATATGATCGTTCCAGATCAGGAATTCGTAGGTGGTAATGGAATTGCGATAAAGAACATCAAAGACAGACTTTTTGTTCTTTATGATGACAGATATACGTTCAGTCACCGAAAAATCAAAAATGAATATATCGTGTTGCTTCAGATGCCTAAATTTTACGATGATGTGACCCTTAGCTCGATCCAGTAGCACTTGTATATGCGCACCTTGATTGTAGATGACGAGCCTTTAGCGCGATCGCGACTTAAGCGCTTAGCGAGCAAAATAGCTTATGTGGATGTTGTCGGGGAGGCCGAGAACGGAATGGAAGCGGTTAATATGGTGCATGTTGTAAGTCCTAACTTGATACTAATGGATGTTCAAATGCCGGTTTTGTCTGGTATCGAGGCTGCTGATGAAATTATGCAGATATATAAAGATGACCCACCTGCGATTGTCTTTTGCACCGCCCATGACCAACACGCTATTGACGCATTCAGAGTAAACGCATCAGACTACTTGCTTAAACCTGTATCTCTTTTTGATCTTGAGCAATCGATAGAGCGAGCATGTAAAGTCTCGCAATTGGGAAAAAGAGACTGGTTGGATGACTCTACGTTTTTTACCATCAGGCATGGGGATTATGCTGAGAGGGTTGACTTCGGTGAGATAGATTATTTTCGTACGGAAGGAAAACATGTTGTGGTCGGTATGCCCGGAAAAGGTGAGGTATTTGTTGATATGACTCTGAGAGAGCTGGAGTTAAAGTATTTCCCCAAAGTATTGAGGGTTCACCGAAATACAGTGGTCAATCGGGATAAAATTAAGCGGTTGATACGCAATGAAAATGGTAATTTCATAGAGTTGATAGGCTGTGACAAGGTCTTTGGGGTCAGTCGTCGTATGTTAGGTGAAGTTAAAAAGTGTTTCTTATGAATGGTGTATGGATGGTTGACTATAAAAGCTGTGTTACTCCCACCAGATGGATTTTCTACTTATCTTCTATCGCATTGTTATTATCAGCATGCGTCAGTCAACCGATAAAACAGAGTTCGTTAGACAGTATCTGTACCATATTCAAAGAAAACCCTCGGTGGTACAAGGCCGCTAAAAAAAGCACACAACGATGGGGGGGCAACATTCAATTGCCGATGGCGATTATTTATCAAGAGTCTACTTTTCGTCGTAAGGCTAAGCCTGAGCGCAAAAAAATCCTTGGATTTATCCCTGGAAAACGCCCGAGTGATGCTTATGGCTACGCTCAAGCATTGCGTGGTACTTGG
>CALJJR010000153.1 GCA_937973905.1 uncultured Arenicella sp.
AGTGAACCCTTCACTCTCTACGGAGTGCCGAACGGAACCACCTATATTCTTAGTTGCCTAAGAATAACTAGAATTCGGATAGTGAACAACACAACCTAATCTCAGTGGTCGAGCCTCGGGTTTGCCGAGGCCACGAATCAGTGTGCTTGGGTTGCGTCATAAGCGACCTGCTCACTCGATGCCCTTGTGTTTAAAACTGGATTTAGACTTACCTGAAATAAAAGTCAAACTAACAGCTAAATATGCCAATTGAGTTGGTGATATTTTTATATCCCAACCGGATTTGCATAATTCCTTGATGTTCCTTCATGATTCTCCTAAATCCAATTAGCGGATGATGGCCCAATCTTTAATATACTCGGCCGGTCTAAAAGGATCAAACTCGAGACTCAAGAGGGAGTCACGCCAAGAACTAGCCTGACAGATTTCGTCACGCTCGCCCTGCCAATGAAATTTTGATACAAGGTAGGGTATCGGAGCATATCGAAGCAAATGATCAAAAATTCTATCTTCTCTCTACTCGTGGGTCTGCTAGTGTCACTTAACACTAGCAAAGCCCATGCGCAAGCCGTGGTCTTACCGATGGGGGATCAGTTCATTGTGATTCCAACTGCAGGAACATCGGATGACGGCGGACCAAGTATTAGTTTTGACTTTGCGAGCTTCGACTACCAACGTAAGAATGAGCGAATTCTTACTGGCTTTCCAATAGGGCATGATCTACCCAAAGCTACGAATGAATTATTTTATAACCTAGAATTGGATGGCTATGGTGGCCTACCTTTTGGCAGTTGTTTATATCGTTCTGAGACACTTGGCCAAACTTTTGGTGGCATCACGCGCACGTATTCGATTGAGGAACAACAATACTGCGTTGCCAATGAAAACAAAGACCTGATGCGAGTATGGGCAAACCGCAACCCCAATCTTAAAAATGTCCTGCTAAAAAACGTGACGATCAAGAATGCCTTCCGAACCCGAAATGTGGTCGACGGCACTATCGTACCTAATAGCGCATCCCTCCCCCATACCGACACATATCAAAGTTTCTACACGGGCAGCTCTGTCGAGCGCCCAGACTGGATAGTGATTCAAGACACATTAATCAAGAACAGTGACAATAGTTTGATGATAAATGGCGGCGGCCGCTTCAAAGGCGCCGTTTATCAAAACCTAGCAGCGGACTGTGATCAAGAATTTAGAGGCGACGCCCGTGAACGTGCGAAGAACGATTATCGGGCCTACGTTAGCACCGACGAGAGCGAAGTTGAGCAAGAAGCAGGTGGCCGTCATCCCTGCTCAAATAGCATGGGTTTCTCCAGTCTAGAGAACGCTCCCCTGTGGCTTATCGAGGTTAAAGCAAACCGAGTAGCGGTTACCAATAACGGTGCCCCGGTAGTTGTGATTGGCTCGCAAACTGAAGACGATCAGCCATTGCGCGTGACAATGCGTGACAGCAACAGAAGGATTGTCGAGCATAATAATGTCCAACGTTATGTATCAATAGAAGAAGCATTGGAAGATCACCCGCGGCCGCCTTATATAGAAATGTCATGCAGTGGCTGGCAGAATCCACCAAGGGGTTGCGAGACTCGCCTAGGTTATTTGAACTGATTTAGTTGCAAACCATTCTCTTGGTCTTGGATAGAAAGCAAATCGTTGATGATGCTGCCAACTCCAACATGGCCAAAGCGTACACCGGAAAATTCCAGACTAAAGTTGTTCCATTGGAGGGAAGGCAAGCTGACATTTGCACGTGATAGTAACTGACTCATTAGGTATAAAAACACCGGAAGCCAGCTCGGTCTAGTGTGGCGAAATAGCCAGCTTATTATACTTTACGGTCAGTGAGAACCTAGCGCGGCAATCTGTTACACGTTGTTTAAATCTAAGACGACATTGACTCAATTTTGAACTCGGCTCTGACCCCTTGAGTGCCTGAACTGATCCCGGCACCGACTGATCGCTCAACCTACTCTGGAATTTCGCAATCGTTGTTGAGCGGTGTAATCACACTAACGGGCCCGTCAAACTCTTCGGTCACGCTGCCTATACATACTGGAGTTGTCGAGCCGGGTAACACTATTGGATCGCTGATGAGTAACGAGTTGAATATCGTGGTTATAGCAGTTTCAGACCTAATAGCTGCTCGCGTTTCGCTCTGCGTGAGGATAGTTATCCTGCTGTCATGAACAAAAACTCGGCTGCCAGAAAAATTATCAACCCCTATCGTAGGCGCAAACAAATTGTCGTTTTCAACCAAAATATGCACATCTTTCAAAACAATATCTTCAGCAGCCTGAGGAATAACGACAGCTCTTTTTAGACCGTTCTCGGTGTTGTCATTTTCGAGTGTCAAACCTTCGACACGAACATCCGAATTTAGGAGTAGCAAAACACCAAGATCAGTACTGCCGTTCGTCGACCCTTTGAGCCTTGTTACCTCGGGGCCAGAACCGGCAAGGTTGACGTACGAAGGCAATGTAATTCCGCTTCCTACTGAATAAGTCCCAGGGGCAACCACAACCAGATAGGGATTAGTTGCGCTGGCGCCAGAGATTGAGTTAATCGCAGCGGCTACGTCAGAAAAATCTCCGTTCTGTTTTGCTACGGTAACGATATTTGCCAACGGTTCTAAATCATCGCCCGACAATGGAACTACAACCACCTTGTTCTCGGCCTGCACAAGAAGTGGCACTGCGATCAACAGTGCACAAAGTAGAAATAGCGATACTCTTGTAATTAGGTTGGCTGCATTTTTCATTTGATTCTCCTATAGATAGATTTGCGCCCCAACACTAAAACAAACAGGCACCCTTTAGCAATCAGCCGAATGGCTATATGGCTTTATGTGGCTGTTATTGATCAATATTTCAGAGAACGTTGTTACTTCAGCTCATCAACCAGCAAAGCTACTGCAAAAATCCATTTGCCTTTTTTGCCAATGCAGGGGTCGTATTGCTTTCAACAATCTGGACATCCATCTCTAAACGTTGCAGAACAAACAGCTTGATGCAAATCTCATCTTGGCAGTTTTGAAATTAAACCAACGAAAGCAAAGGATATGCTCGAACCCAAGAAAGCCCGTATATCGCTAAGTGATGCTCCCTTTCGCACTACGGTCACACTGTGTTCGCCACACCATTCAGTGGGGCGTCAACGATTATCCGAGTGAGAATTAAGAACGCCATCGAGACTGGCTCAAAGAAAAACCTTATCAAACCTCTGATGCCTTCAGCATTAAATTGCGCGCTTATGCGGCGATGAGCAATCACTACCATGTCATACATAATGTTCGCTCTGAACTGCCAGCAGCGCGGAACAATAATGAAGCGTCTTAACTTTGGTTGGTATTCGTTGGTTACTTGGTAACCGTATTACCTAAACCGAGTGCAGCTGCTGCTTGAGTTGGCCAGAGATCAAGAATCGAGGCTTTTACTCACATGGTTTTGGGCTCATATAAAATATGCATGTGCATGCAAATGAATTACAATCTTTCGATGAATACCGATAATACTCTACCGTCCGTCTGTATCACTGCCTTGCAGAATCACTTGCGACCGGTACTCTTTAAGTCACTGTGTGACCCCACTCGCTTGTCAATGGTTGCCTATCTGGCAACGCTAGATGAGCCAGTTACTGTGGGGACATTGGCCGATCTTTACGGCATCGATTTTTCCGGTGTTTCACGGCATCTAAAAATATTAAGGGAAGCAGAAGTCGTTACCGCTAGCAAGCAAGGACGAGAAGTCAAGTATTCGCTAAATCTGCAAGAACTCACCGGTACCTTACGCGGTTTTGCAGATGCCTTAGACTTTTGTTCAGATAGCACAAAATAATATATATTTGCATATTTGTGCATATTTGCATATATTGTTGCTTTATCAATCGAAGTGATAGGGCAACACATGAAGCGACTGCACATACACGTCAACACCAGCGAGAAATCATTCGGGGAATCCGTAGAGTTTTATTCAACTCTTTTTAATTCCAGCCCCAGCAAAGAAAGAGATCAGTACGCCAAATGGATGTTAGACGATCCGAGAATGAACTTCGTTGTCGAAGTTCTAGAGATCCAGGGCGACGCTCCTGGGATACACCATATTGGTATTCAAGTGGATGAAAGTGATGAGCTTGACCAAATAAAAGAGGCGCTTAAGGCCTCGAAGGCGCCACTTCTAGAAGTCGGTAATACCAATTGTTGCTACGCAGAGTCCGAGAAAAACTGGACCCTGGACCCATCTGGCGTAAAGTGGGAGACCTTTCGCTCGATAGGTGACCTCGAAGACTATGGCAGTAAAACTACGGAAGAGTTAGAGCTATATAACGTCAAATCGTCGATCGCAAAGAGTGCGCTTTAATGTCGCAATCCATTAGCGATAAGCTCGGTAGTTTTAAGGCTTTTCTCAGCCTTTGGATTCTGCTCGCGATGCTGGTTGGTTTGATGGGCGGCTATTTTTTCACAGGTAGCTTCCAAACTCTGGCCTCTATTAAGATTTTCTCAGTAAATCCAATCATGGCCATTCTTGTTTGGCTGCTAATTTTACCCGGCATGGTGGAGTTAGATTATTCGAATATCAGGAATGGATGGCGAAAACCAGAGTGGCAAATCGGTTTGCAGATAACGACCTTAACAAATTGGCTTGTCAAACCGTTATTGTTAGCAGCGCTGGCGATTGTGTTTTTTAGATTTGTTTTTTCGCCATGGTTAACACATGAAACCGCTGAGCAATATATTGCCGGACTCATACTGCTTGGAGTTGCGCCATGCACTGGCATGATTTTTGTTTGGTCACGTTTGTCGCGAGGCGATGCTCAGTTCACGGTCTCGCAAGTATGTTTAAACAATGTCGTTCTACTATTCGCCTATGCGCCCTTGGCAGGTCTATTGTTGGGAATGTCGGACATTTCAATTCCTTGGGGAACCTTAGGGTTCTCGGTTTTTGCATATTTGATTATCCCTTTGGTGAGCGGATACCTGATAAGGCGTGCCTTGCTGGCACATTATCGATGCATTTGCGCAATAGAAACCTTTACTAGAATCGCCAGCCCAATCACAAAAGTAGGGCTGCTCATGGTGGTAATACTCTTATTTGGATTTCAAGCAAAGTCGATCCTTCAGCAACCCATGATTGTGATGATGATCGCCACCCCACTGATTCTTCAAGGCTTCTTGGTTTTCGCATTTGCGTATGGCTGGGCATTTCTAAAACACTTGCCCAATTCGATTGCCGCGCCCAGCGCACTAATAGGGACATCCAACTTTTTCGAGTTAGCCGTCGCGATAGCAATAACTCTTTTTGGCGTGTCTTCACCGGCTGCAATAGCGACAACCGTAGGTGTCTTGACTGAAGTTCCCATCATGTTGTGCTTGGTGTACTTCGTTAACCGGCATGCGAAACGTATGAACGAGCGATGCACAGTGTTGGCTTGATTTGACGGAAAATGGCGATAACCATTACTACTCGAAAGACCGACTATCTGTTTGACAATCAGTCTGGATCGATCGCCCAACCCAGCAGATCTACCCTCTCGTCACTCTTGATGTCACCCGGCATATCGGCGAGGGTTAATTCTGCTTCACAGCCCACCGTGCCATCGAGCAAATAGATTTTTCCTTCGGCTTTGCCTAAGCGACCACGCATTCTTATTGCTTTGCCTACCGCTACAATTTCGGTGCCGATCGGTACCGGGTTTCGGTACTGCACTTTCATATTGACGGTCATCATAAAGTGGTGATGGTCACCAACCATGGCTACACGCCCGACAACCTCATCTAATATGCTGGCCAAAATTCCACCGTGTGCGATGCCTGGGTAGCCTTCAAAACGGGCACCTAAGCGCAATGTGCTTTTGACTGTATCGACGTTATCGTCATAGAAAGTCATATGTAGACCATGCTCATTGCTGCGCCCACAAACGAAACAACTTTCAGCATTCGGTTGTTTATGAATACACTCGTCGTACATAGTTATTTTCTTATTGTTTTTGGTTTGCGACGAACCTTGCGGTTCCGTGCGCCAAAGAGTGGTAGATGTTGTTTGAGTCTATCGACTGAGTTCACGATGCGCAATCGTGCGCGAAACTTAAACCATCTGTTTGCAGGCCTAAATTTATGAAAATCGTTAAGAACATTTTGCTGACTGTTTTGTGTCTCGTATTTTTAACCTGGTTGATCGCATTCATTGGCTTGCGTTTTGAATCACACGAGTACGCACCTATCTCTGCACAACAACGCGACGAAGCTACGCAGTACTTGGCTGGCAAATTGACGCCGTCGCCGCCAAATTGGCAATGGCAACGTTTTCAAGCAGCCCCCGGCGTTGTGCTGCGAGGCGGCTTAATTACGCATCCCAATTCTAAAGGCATGGTGATCGTGGTGCCCGGTTTCACCGGCTCTATTGAAATGATTATGCGAGAGATTGTGCAGATTCATAATGCGGGCTACTCGGTGGCGACCATCGAGTATCGAGGCCAAGGGGAATCGTATCGGCCTCTTCCCAACCCTGAGAAAGGCTATATAGAAGATTTTGTGGTCCTAGCCTCTGAGGTTGCGGCGTTTGCAGAGAGGGTGCGTGAGCCTGAAAAAGCGCTGATGTTTTACTCGATTTCCAAGGGCGCGCACATCACCATGCGCATGGCTGTTGAAACCGACATCGACGTTGATGCTTACGCGCTTATGGTACCTATGATCAAAATCAATACGGGTGAACTTTCTTACAACAGTGTACGAGGTCTCACAAAGTTTTTGACAGCCACTGGATTGGGTGCAATGTACGCACCCGGGCAAAGTGCTTACAGCCCAGAGCAATACGGTGTAGCAACACCTTGCAATGCGAACCCTGAGACCGCCCAATCGCAAGGCGCCATGTTCGCACTTAATGAAAAGTTGCGTACTCGCGGCTCAACAATCAAGTGGCTCTATGAAACATTCCACTCTACAGACAAGCTGCTCGACCCAAACTACACCCAGAGCATTCGCCAACCAGTAAAGATCTTTACCGCCGGCATCGATCACTTAGTAAGCACAGACGCTGCACAGCAATTCTGTGGCAATTTAGCCAATTGTTCAGTCACGCATTCTGATACTGCCAGACACTGCATCACTCGTGAAGATTTTGAGTTGTATGATTCCCTAGTAGATGAAGCGATTGCGCACTTCGATAAGACGAGCGAAAACTACTGAGCCATACCCTTGGCCACTCTTTGACTCAGCCAGAAGGCAGCGCCTGCACCTACGAAGCCGCCAGCTGCAATCAAACCAAAATAAATTGTATAAGCCTCGCGTGGCGACATTGATTCAACCAGCGAGCCCTCTAACAGAGGCAAATAAATATCAGGGGAATAACCGAGCATCGAGATTACGCCGATAGCGAGGCCCTTAATTTTGTTAGAGACGCCACAACTTTCCAGCGTAGACCAAAATATGCCTCGAATTGCATAAGTTAAAAAACCGATCACGAGCACTACCCCGAGCAACAAAAATCCTGCTGCGCCAACTGGAATGAAAAGCAGCGAGATAAGCGCGAATGAAGCACTCAGTAACAGGGCCGAGAGTAAACGTTCAAGATTACTAAAGTCGCCCAAAAAGCCAGCGGAGACGGCGCCCAACGGCCGCATCCACAATTTAGCCACCGTAAACACACCTACTGCAACGGCGGTCATTCCATAGACATTCTGCAAGTAGGCCGAGAAGGAGTAAGTTGCGAAAAACAGCTGATAGCCTGTCCAAATACAGATGGCACACAACCACAGGTTTAAGTTACTGGCGACTGTTTTCAGATCGGACCAAAACTGGCTTACACCGGAGCTCGATGAGTTAGGCGCTTCTTTGGCTGCGGAGCTTTGGTCCTGCAGAACAAAGTAGGTGATTGGTGCTAACACCAGCATGCAGATCACGTACATCCAAATCACTTTCTGTAAGCCGGCAGTCGACGATTGGCCCGCAGAGTTTGTCGCCCAAGCAAAGATGCCAACAGCCAGGGTGGCGAGAATGGCTTCAACCAGACCACGGCCGCCCTCTAAAATCCCGAAGAATCGCCCTTGTTCGGTGGGCTGAGCTATCACGGCGGTTGCCTTGATTAAGGCTGCCCAGAAGGTTAAGCCAGCAGCTAAACCCCAACCCGCAAAAATGATTTGCGTGGCTTCAAACGACGGCACTTGGGCAAACCAAACACCTAACAAGCCAGCCGCAGCCAGCGAAAACGACATCAGCACATGCGGTGCAATACGATCCGCTAACCAACCGCTTGGAATATAAGAAGCCCCATAGAGCAGACCCAACATCGCGTAGTTTTGCCCGAGTTGGCTGGCGGTCAAATTGAACACTTCAAGAATAGTGACTTGGAAGTTCTGGCGCAG
>CALJJR010000154.1 GCA_937973905.1 uncultured Arenicella sp.
TGGCGCATAATTTGATCTACTTCTTGTGTCACTACAAAACCTGGTAATGCTGAAATCTGGAAATTAACAGGCGAAGACTAAACGCAAGCGCTATGGGTTACAAGGCTTGCTGCTCACGCCATGCAACTGCTTGTTAGCGTCGGTCAGCAAATGTGTATTAAGGTAAGTTCACAACAAATTGTCTTTTTTCATTTGCCAAACCGTCTTGTAGCAAGCAAAATAGCCGCTTGCTGTAGAAAGGCAAGTTTATTCAAGGAATCAATATCTTACGATCATATTGCGACCAGCGATAACCTCGGTGGCTAATTTTGCATATATGAGTTGATGTCTTCACTTTTAATAAACTGAGTGTTTTCTGCATCCGCCCAACTTAGAAAAAACCGCGATCATGAATCACTGCGGGTTGAAATAACGATATTCAACCTGCATTGAAACGACAAGCGGATACGTAAATAGCTTGAAAGTTACTCACACCTCACGCCAGCCAAGCTCTCCAAAAATAAAGAAACGCCATTGGTGCCTCGGCACGGCCGTGGTGTTGATCGGTAGTTGGATTACGCACACCACTACTGCAAAAATTTCTCATGACGACCACAGGCAATCATCTTTAGAGTTCGCGCGCGTTATCACCAAGGACCGCTTGGCACGCGGCGCCCGCCTTCCAGACCCTGTGTTTGTAAAGGCTCTGCAATCCACAAATGGCCCGTTGTCAGATAGCTATCTACCGGCACAATCTCCAGCTGACTATTTGTTTGATGAACAAGAGTTTGCCGCGCAATCACCAACATATTCGGAACAGGCCTACACAATCAAGCGCGGTGATACCTTAGGTAAGATTTTTAAACAAAAGAAGTTAGGTCTGGCTCTGCCACATGCAATAGGTTTACATGCCGAAGCTAGCCGCCTTACACAATTACGAGTAGGTTCAGAACTGTTTTTCGGTCGCGACATTGAAGGTTCGCTAAAGCAATTGCGCTATCCCATCAACGCTTTGGAAGAATTAGTGGTGAATGTCGCCGATGATTCTATTGTGGATACATCGGTTAGCCAAGTGCCATTTCAAACCATAGAAAAAGTGATCTCAGGCGAGATCTCGTCGTCGCTTTATGAAGCTGCTCAGGATGCTGGCTTAAGCATTGAGCTCATTATGGAAATGGTCAAGATATTCGGCTGGGATATCGACTTTGTGCTGGATATTCGAGCTGGTGATTCATTTCATGTTGTGTTCGAAGAGTTTCAGTTAAACGGCGACCGACTTTCAGACGGCGCTATTCTGGCCGCCGAATTCACCACGCAAAATCAAACTTATCGTGCGATTCGCTTTGAAGATGAACGTGGCGAAGCCAGTTATTACAACCCCGCAGGCGAGAGTATGCTGGGCACGTTTTTGCGCTCTCCGGTGGAATTTAGCCGAATCTCCTCAAGGTTTGGCAAACGTAAACACCCTATTTTGAAAAAGTGGCGAGCACATAAAGGTGTGGACTACGCTGCCAGTCGTGGTACCCCCATCCGAGCAACGGCGGACGGTAAAGTCATTCACGCTGGTAAAAAAGGCGGCTACGGTAAAACAGTCATCCTCAGGCATGCTGGCAGATTCAGCACTCTTTACGCCCATATGAATGGATACGGTAAAAATATCCGTACAGGCACTAGGGTCAAACAGGGCGACACCATTGGCTATATCGGCAGCACTGGCCTCGCGACTGGGCCTCATTTGCATTACGAATTTAGGCTCGATGGCGTGCACCGTAACCCGCTTACTTTCAAAACGCCTAAAGCCTCGGCCGTGAGCGATGAAGAGATGCCTGCATTTCGTCGCTTGGCCGAGAGACAACTGGCTGTGCTTGATGATGTTGCTCGGCGCTATCGCCTAGCAAAAGTTGATAGTGCTGCCATGGGCGAGCCCACTGGCGAATAGCTAAACAAGGATTTAAGGAGCATTACGTGCCCAGCGAATTTATCGTCGGCATGATGTCGGGAACCAGTGCTGATGGCGTTGACGCGGCGCTCGTGGAGTTTAAATCTCGGCGCCGCCTGAAAGTTATTGCCACTCGGTTCACGCCGTTCTCAATGGAATTGCAAGAACGCATTAATCAGATAGCGCATGGCAATGCGGCCGACGCGACCAGCCCCAAAGCGCTTGAGTTAGAAAAAGAACTCACAGACCTCTACGCCAAGGCTGCGATTCAACTAATTGCCGCAACCAAGGTCAGCCCTGAGTTAGTTACCGTGCTGGCCAATCATGGTCAGACAATCGCCCACCGACCCAACTCGGAACCGCCTGAAAGCATCCAGCTGGGCGACCCTCAAGAACTCGCCAATTTGACCGGACTCCCTGTGGTCGGTCGTTTTCGTCAAGCCGATCTTGGGCTGGGTGGACAGGGCGCGCCGCTGATGCCTGCTTTTCATCAGGCGCTCTTGCAGAGCAAATCAAACAATTCACTGCCAGACGGTGATGTGTTTGTGTTGAATCTGGGTGGTATAGGGAACTTAACTGCGGTTCACCGCGGACACGATAAGAAAGTCATTGGGTTTGATACTGGCCCCGCCAATACCTTATTGAATCAGTGGATCAAAAAGCATAAGGGCTTAGACTTCGACAAAAACGGCGAATGGGCTGCGACTGGAAATGTGTTGACGAAAATCCTTCAGGACTGGATGTCAGACCCCTACTTCTCAGCCGACTACCCGAAGAGCACGGGCCCCGACTACTTTAATCTCGAGTGGTTGAATCAGCGAACAGATTATTCCTTGGACATACTGCGACCTGAGGATACTCAGGCAACGTTGGTAGCACTCACTATTGCATCGATTAAATCTGCACTGGAGTCGCTCGGCGCTGAATCAGGCACGTTATTTTTGTGCGGTGGAGGGTCGCACAATACGTTTTTGGTTAAGCGAATGGCCGATGAACTGCCTAACTTTAACCTTACAACAACGACCGTTCTTGGTGTGCCACCCGATTGGGTAGAAGCGGCAGGATTCGCGTGGCTGGGTTACTGCCACAGACATGGCATAAACAGTAATCTCCCAAGCGTTACTGGCGCCAGCAGTGATGTCGTATTAGGCGAACGGTTCGACCCGATGCGCGCAGCCTAGGCTGCGAAGGAAGAGCCACACCCACAAGTGGTGGTGGCATTAGGATTATTAATTATAAAGCGGGCGCCATCGAGGTCGTCCTTGTAATCAATCTTCGCACCGATCAAGTACTGAAAACTCATAGGGTCGACCAGCAGCCGTACACCATCAGTATCTACGGAAGTATCGTCTTCCAATTGCTCTTCATCAAAGGTGAATCCATATTGGAAACCTGAGCAGCCACCGCCCTGCACATAGACTCGCAACTTGAGCTCCTCGTTGGCCTCTTCGCGGATAAGCTCAGCAACTTTGTGGGCCGCCGCCGATGTGAAATCTAATGGCGATGCGGCTTGTGGAGATTCAATTTCAATCATGGCAGTATTTTAAGTAGCTCAGGCTTTTAGGTCAGACTTTTAGATTTGACAACGTAGTCTTATAGATGTGATCGACGAGTGAAAATTCAAGCTTCGTTTTGCTCAGCGCCGCCAGCAATTACATCATACACTGGTGCACTGCTATCGCTGACTAAACTTCCATTGAGCACTGCGCCCAGCTCCATTTCAACTGCTTTGTAATGAATGTCGCCAGTGACTTTCGCACTCGCTTGCAGCTCTACATGACCGCTGGATACGATATTGCCTTTCACCGTGCCATTCACAACTACGTGGGGCACATTAATGTCTCCCTCAACAACGCCAGATTCACTCAGCACGAGCGTACCTTGATTAGTATCTTGCGCCGACAAATGCCCTTTTACGTGACCATCAACTCTTAAACCACCGGTAAATTCTAAGTCGCCCTGCAAAATTGAGCCGCTACCGATCAACGTATCGATGGTTTCAACAGGTTTACTTTCTCTTTCTTTATTGCGTTTCATTAGAGTTTTCTCAGGTCGAGTAGGTTAATTTTTTGCGAGCACATCGGCAAGCGCGAAACTGCGTTCCAGCATATCGCCATTCTGCAGTATTAATTTGACGTTTAGTTTAGCATTATCAGACACTTCCGCTACTTCAATTGCGCCAGAAATTTGCTCAAAATATTGATAATTGACGCTGCGAGGGCCGCTTTTAGGCCAAACTTCGGTGCGCCCACTAGCATCGCTGAGCCTAACTTCAATAGCGCCACGCACTTGCTCTTTATGTTTGATTGCCTGCACTAATGTAACGTCAAAGCTCACGCCAGTGGCACTTCTTGTAGCTTCTAAGGCTTGGATTCCAGGGCCAGACGATCCGTCTTCCGGCGAAATAATGCTACGGTAAAAATCCAGACGCGAACCAAGATAGCTATTTTTGCGCTCTGAACTGGCGTAAGCATCATTAATTTGATCGTAAGCTTCTGCCTGAATTTGTTGATGTCGTTGCGCAATGATTAGATTTTGCTCTGAGGTATCGAGCTGTTCGGTCAATTGCGTAATACTGTTGTTTAAGCGGCTTATCGTAGCGCGATCCTGCTCCACTTGGGCGTGACCGGCATTTACGCCTGCTTGGTAGGTTAAAAACAGTGCAGCACACAAGACTATCGCCGCCACAGCGATCAGCGCCGCGCGCATTTGCGGCGACATCTTAGGTTTAATTGAAATTTCGCTGGTGGATTTTCTTAGCATAGTGTTCGTTTTATCGGGTTATGACCAATCACCCTGACTAGGGCAACTGTGCGGGGCAATTCAGGCCAGTTGACTCGTCCAGACCAAACATCAAATTCATGTTCTGAATCGCTTGGCCAGCAGCCCCCTTGGTTAAATTATCAATCACCGAGAGCACCACTAACTTGTTAGAGCCAGTTGCTTGATGCAAAGCGATACGGCAAAGGTTACTGCCCTTGACCGAACGTGTTTCGGGGTGAGAGCCCAGCGGTAACACATCCACAAACGGCTCTTCGGCATAAGTAGCCTCGAACAGAGATTGCAGAGATTCGAGTGACGTTTCTGCTGAAATATCAGCGTATAAAGTGGCATGAATCCCTCGCAATATCGGCACCAGATGAGGAATGAAGGTAAGAGTGACGGCCTGCTTTGCCACCGCTGTTAGGGTTTGGGTAATCTCTGGATGATGACGATGAGCAGAAACACCGTAGGCTTTAAAAGAATCGCTGACTTCGGTGAACAGGTTTGCCACTTTCGCGCCACGGCCCGCCCCACTGACTCCAGACTTAACATCTGCGATCAAGTTATTGTGGTCAATCAAACTTTCGCGAATCAAGGGCAGGAAGCCCAACGTCGTAGCCGTAGGATAACACCCAGGATTTGCAACTAAGTTTGCGTTTCTGATGCTCTCTCTGTTCAGTTCGGGTAACCCGTAAACGGCTTCACTCAGCAATTCAGAACAAGCATGAGGTTCGCCATACCAGTGCCGCCAAGCCGCAGCATCTTGCAGCCTGAAATCCGCAGCCAAATCAATCAGCTTGATACCGCGGGCGAGCAAATCAGGCGCGTGCTGCATAGCGATGCCATTCGGTGTTGCGCTAAACACAATATCGCACTCTGTAAACGCCTCGATTTTGGGTTCAACAAAGCTCAAATCCAAATGACCACGAAGATTTGGGTAGAGATCGCTAACCTTGGTTCCGGCTTCAGAGCGCGACGCCACCGCAATCACTTCCGCCATCGAGTGTTGCACGAGCAGGCGCAGCAACTCAGCACCGGTATAGCCAGTACCACCGATAATTCCAACTTTTAACTTTTGCACTTGTGAGGACATAACAAACTCGGTGTTTGAGTTTAATTTGTTTGCGCGTTTAGTCAACGCAAAACTAAGCTGCGTGATGAGCTTGGACAATCTAGGGCAACCTTAAACCATCTCAGACGCACTAGGTTGATGAACAACTGAACCGGGTAAAGAAATAAAAAAACCAGCATTGAGCTGGTTTTTTTATTGAATCGCCAACCTGCCCGCAAAACGAGCAAGCCGGGTTTATCGTTTTGAGAACTGTGGTCTGCGACGAGCGCCTTTAAGACCAACTTTCTTCCGCTCCACTTCACGAGCATCACGCGTAACAAAGCCAGCTTGACGAAGCGGCGTTCGTAAAGCTTCATCGTACGCAAGAAGCGCGCGAGTAATGCCGTGGCGAATGGCACCGGCTTGGCCGCTACCGCCACCGCCTTGTACATTTACATGGATGTCAAAAGTGCCTTCCATTTCCAGCAAAGACAGAGGCTGGCGAACAACCATGCGCGCTGTTTCGCGACCAAAATACTCGTCAAGAGGACGAGAGTTAACAGTGATGGAGCCGGAACCTGACTGCATGCGAACGCGTGCGGTGGAAGATTTTCGACGTCCAGTACCTAAATAGACTTCTGTTGCCATTACTTTTTCTCCTGCTGTGAGCGCTTCGCTCTACAGCTCCAAAACCTGTGGTTGTTGTGCAGTGTGCTTGTGCTCTGAGCCGGCATAAATATGCAACTTTTTAAGCATCGCTCGACCAAGCGAATTTTTTGGCATCATGCCGCGGACTGCATTCTCAAGAATTCGAGTAGGGGCTTTCTCACGCAATTCTCGAACGTTCACGTCTTTAATACCGCCCGGATAACCAGTATGTCGGTAGTAAATTTTGCCCTCTTCCTTGTTACCAGTAACGGCAATTTTCTCGGCATTGATGATCACAATATGATCGCCAGTATCAACGTGAGGAGTGTATTCAGGCTTGTGCTTGCCTCGCAAGCGAAGAGCAACTTCCGTTGCTACCCGGCCAAGCACTTTATCAGTGGCGTCGATTACGAACCACTCGCGCTTAACCTCATGGGGTTTTGCAGAAAAAGTTTTCATTTGTATATCTCACCTGTCGCCCGAGCTCAACTAACCAGGGGCCGACGCTTACAAAAACGTGCACTCATAATGACTGCACAATAGAAGGGACGCCTAAATATTCCACAGCGGCCCTCGCGGACGCGCGATCTTAACGACAAGAGCACCAATTAGCAAGCCGTAAAGGAACAAAAAAAGGGAGATCAAAC
>CALJJR010000155.1 GCA_937973905.1 uncultured Arenicella sp.
CGAATAAAAAGAAGAGCCCTCAGCGCGGACCTGCAAGCACGCCGCGAGGCGAAGCCGAACGCAGCGAATAATAAGAAGAACCTTCAGCCCGGGCGTGCAAGCAGGTCGTGAGGCAAAGCCGAACGCAGCGAATAAGAAAAAGAGCCTTCAGCGCGGGCGTGCAAGCAGGTCGTGAGGCGAAGCCGAACGTAGCGAATAAAAGAAACTAGCTCGCCTCAGGAATCGCGCACACGTCTAGGTTTTCAACCAAAGCGCGCATAGTGTCGCCGCGTGAGACCATGCCCAGCAGCACGCCTTCTTCCATTACCGCCATTACATTGAGTTTGTTACGATTCAGTTCGCTGGCTACATCCATGAGCTGCACGTCTGGACCAATGGCATGGAGGTCCAGGCTCATCACGTCTTTCGCCATCGCTGTGTTGTCGCAGTAGTAGTTGGCTTGTTGCAGCTGTTCTAAACAGTCGTATTCGGAGACAAATCCGATTGGTGCGCCTCGTTGGTCTATGACCGGAGCACCGGGGAGTTGGTGCTTGCTGAGATGGTCGCTGACTTTGTCTAAGGTCCAATCGGCATCGAGACAGGCATCTTTTGAGCGCATGATCGTGCGCGCAGTTTTTGTTTCCATGGTTCTTCCCCTACTTAGAAGATGTTGGGCAACTATCTTACTCTAAAAAACCAATCTCACAACCACCCGAATAGGTGATTAAAGTCGCATTCCTAGGCGCGTTCGACGTATTCGCCAGTCTCGGTATTGATTTTCACCTTTTCTCCAATATTGACGAAAGTGGGCACCGTGACTCTGATGCCGGTTTCCATAGTGGCTGGTTTGCCACCACCAGCGGCAGTTTGACCTTTAACTACGCCTTCAGTGTCGGTCACTTCTAGGATGACGTTGGCTGGTAAATCGATTCCAATTGGCGTGTCGTCGTAGAAATTGATCTGTACGTCGGTATTGGGCAAAAGGTAACCCGCTTGTTCGGCCAAATCGTCGGCCTTAATCGTCATCTGTTCGTAGTTTTCGCTGTCCATGAAAATATGATCTTCGCCATCTGCGTAGAGATATTGCATCTTACGAGGTTCAACATGCGGTTTTTCTACTTTGTCGGTAGAGCGAAAACGTTCATTCAGTTTGGTGCCGTTAACAATGTCTTTGAGTTCACATTGCACAAACGCGCCGCCTTTACCCGGTTTTACGTGGCTTTTCTTGAGCACTCGCCAAAGGTTGCCTTGATGTTCAATGAGGCCGCCGAGCCGGATTTCGTTCGCAGATATTTTCGCCATGACTGTTAAGGGCTAGGTTTTTACTAGATGCGCGATTATAGGGGAATGCGCCAATGAGTGACCAGTTATAATCAACGTGTTTTCTTGCTTGCTAAATTTGTGCAGTGACTTTCGACCCTAAATCCTTTTTGCAAAATGTTGGCCAGGCGCCGGGCGTTTATCAGATGTTTGATGATGCCGGAAGCTTGTTATATGTGGGTAAAGCTAAGAATCTGAAAAAACGCTTACAGAGTTACTTTAGAAAAACAGGTCTACCTATTAAGACTGAAGCAATGATGCAGAGGGTCGCTGATGTCCAAGTGACCGTGACGCATACTGAAAATGAAGCACTGATTCTAGAGTCCAACCTGATTAAGGATAAAAAGCCGCACTACAATATTCTGTTGCGCGACAGCAAAAGTTACCCTTTTATTCATATTGACGATTCGCACGATTACCCACGTTTGAGCTTCTATCGTGGCGATCGCAGCCAGCCAGGTCGATATTTTGGCCCTTATCCTGGGGTTACCGCGATCCGCGAGACTTTGTCTTTGTTGCAAAAGGTGTTGCCGGTTCGTCAATGTGACGATGTGTTTTTCAGTAATCGAGCGCGTCCTTGTTTGCAGCATCAAATCAAGCGCTGCTCCGCACCGTGCGTTGGCTTGATCAGCGAAGAGGCTTACGCCAAAGACATAGAACTCGCTGGTCTATTTTTGCAAGGTAAAGATGAATCGCTTAACCAACTTTTGCTCACAAATATGGAGCAAGCATCTAAGTACCTAAAATTTGAAGAAGCGGCGGGTTGGCGAGATCGACTAAATGCACTGCGACGAGTGCAATCTCATCAATCGATTACCGCTGGTCACAGTGACATAGACATCATTACCGTGGCCAGCCTGCACGGCAAAGTATGTGTCGAGGTTACTTTTATCCGCGGCGGCAGACACAGTGGCAGCAACGGGCATTTTCCAACCGTGCCATTAGAGTTTACTGAAGCCGAAATTTTGTCGGCCTTTATATCTCAGTACTACCATAAAAGACCCGCGCCAAAGCAAATTGTTGTTGGCGTAAAGCTAGAGGATGCGCCACAGTTGGCGGGTTGGTTGAGCGAACAATCAAATCACAAAGTTGTATTGACGCACAGTGTTCGCGGCCACCGTCGAGACTGGCTCAATATGGCGCAATTAAATGTCACGGAGCGGCTAAAACGCCAACTGTCTGAATCTCAAAGCGTACAACAGCGTTTGCAGTCATTGGCCGATGTGTTTGGTCTAGAAGAAGGCATCTCGCGTATTGAGTGTTTTGATATCAGTCACACTCAAGGCAACCAAACAGTGGCTAGCTGTGTGGTCTTTACCGAAGCCGGTGTGACTAAAACAGACTATCGTCGTTACAACATTACAGGCATCACACCCGGCGATGATTATGCGGCAATGCGGCAAGCCATTTCACGGCGCTATAAAAGAGTGCTTAAAGAAGAAGGCAAGTTGCCTGATGTGCTGCTGATTGATGGCGGCAAAGGTCAATTGTCATCCGCTGCAGAGATCATGCATGAGCTGCAAATCAAAGAGGTGATGCTGGTCGGGGTTGCCAAGGGAGAAGGGCGTAAACCGGGGTTAGAAACCTTATTTATTGAAGGCCAAAGCGTGGGCATAAAATTAGCCGCCAACTCGTCGGCTATGCATCTGGTTCAGCAAATTCGAGACGAAGCGCATCGCTTTGCGATAACAGGGCATCGAGCACGGCGCGGCAAGGCTCAAACACAGTCGATTTTGCAAGAAATTCCTGGCATCGGCGCCAAGCGTCGCCAAGCACTATTGAAGCATTTTGGAGGTCTGCAAGGAATTCAACAGGCTGGCATCAAAGACCTTGGCAAAGTTGTTGGGATAAACGCAGATTTAGCTGAGAAAATCTATCACCATTTGCGCAGATAGTTCACTTGTAAATTATTTAAACAGCAATCACTGGGGCAAACTTTTGATGCTAAACTCGCGCCTGTCAAAGGGCCGTAATTCGGCGGCACAATACTTGCGTATAAACGACTGCAAAAATGGTATTCACAATTCCCAACTGCTTAACAATGTTTCGCCTCGTGGCGATTCCAATCATTGTGGCAATCCATCTGTCGGAACTAAAGTACGGCAATTGGTATAACGCGATAGTGTTCACGCTCGCGGGGATCAGTGATGGCCTGGACGGTTACCTCGCAAGAAAGTGGAACCAATCGAGCAAATTAGGGGCGTTTCTGGACCCGGTGGCTGACAAGTTATTGGTAGCCAGTATGTTGATTCTCATTGCCACCGACCCACAGGTTCGAGCAGAGGTGTGGGTAAATTGGTTTTTTACTCTTACTGTGGTGATTATCATCGGTCGAGAAATTATGGTTTCTGCATTGCGCGAATGGATGGCCGAGTTAGGTAAGCGAGCCAATGTGGCTGTATCCACGGTGGGTAAGTACAAAACCGGCATCCAAATGACCGCAATCGGCGCCTTGTTATTCAAAGAAGATTTTATTGGTTTGCCGGTATTGCATATCGGAGAACTACTGCTGTACATCGCAGGAATTCTCACTATTTGGTCTATGTCAATCTATCTGACTGCGGCCTATCGTGCGGTTCAGGAAGACTGATCTGGCCGCCGTAGAATTTGCCTCAAAATTAGCAGGTTAAAAACAACAAATAGTCATTGACCTGCTGGGCCGCCTGAATATAATGTGCGCCTCGCGTGCGGGAATAGCTCAGTGGTAGAGCACAACCTTGCCAAGGTTGGGGTCGCGAGTTCGAATCTCGTTTCCCGCTCCAGATCTTTTTGTTCGCTGCGTTCGAGCGGAGCGAAGCAATCTCAAGATTGCAATCACGACCAGATAGGGTAAAGAAAACCACTCTTTACCCTATTTTTTTGGCTAAAATTAGCCACACACTCATTGGCTGGGTGGCAGAGTGGTTATGCAGCGGCCTGCAAAGCCGTGGACACCGGTTCGACTCCGGTCCTAGCCTCCATTAAAAAGTATTGCGACCTGGCTTTTTGCCCGGGTGGCGAAATTGGTAGACGCAACGGACTTAAAATCCGTCGATAGAAATATCGTGCCGGTTCAAGTCCGGCCCCGGGCACCAGTCGCATTGCTTTTTAATTTGGCCCCATTTTTACTCCATCCCAATCTTATTCTCACACTAAAGCAGGGTGGCGTTGTGGTAGACGCAACGGACTGGACTCCGTCGATAGAAATATCGTGCCGGAATATTCGACGCATCCTTGCGCCTCACCGCTACGCGGCAGCCTTTGGCTGTAAAAATACGTTCCTGACGCATTTTTCAAGTCTGGTCGCGCTACGCAGTAGCCGGGCACCATACGACCGTAGATATCTCAAGGAAGAAAAAGCAGGGTGGCGTTGTGGTAGACGCAACGGACTGGACTCCGTCGATAGAAATATCGTGTGCCGCACGCAGTGCCGGAATATTCGACGCATCCTTGCGCCTCACCGCTACGCGGCAGCCTTTGGCTGTAAAAATACGGTCCAGACGCATTTTTCTAGTCCGGTCGCTACGCAGTAGCCGAGCACCAATTGACTGTGCAAGAGTGGTAGCTACTTCCCTGTTGTTTAAACATTAAATCGACGTTGTTTCTTTCTCGCTCATTTGTATTCTTGCGCAGACTTGTGCAAACCTATCAAAGGGAAATAATTCCGACTTCATCACGCGTTGATCTTGTAAATGCCCATTGATCATCCTGACAGCGAAGGGTATCCGTGAATCCACTGCAGCTGGTGTTCAATTTGTACTTGATTGTTCGACTGAAAACCTTCGCGCAACGTATCATTGATAATCCAGCTCTAAGCAGTATTTCAATCCCTATGGTGCAATCGAGAGTTGTTTTGCTGCAGGCAGATGATACTTTGGTATATTGAGGAGCATCTAACTTCTTCGGTTCTGGCGGTTTCGTACCAGGTTAATCATTAGATGAGCAATAAAAACGACAAGATAACAGTTGAAAACATCAATGCGCCCGGGTCGTCTACCCGTGTAAATGCAGCGAAATATAAAGCTATGCATCGTGCATTTCTGAAGATTCTTCCTCACCATAGCCCAGGTGCGACACAAAAAGAGATTGTGGAACTCGTAAAACCATATTTGCCAGAAGAGCTGTTTCCAGGTGGCGCGACTTCCGGCTGGTGGGCAAAAACTGTACAACTTGATTTGGAAGCGAAAGGGCTGGTCGTTAGAGAGGCAAGCAAACCCTTGCGTTGGCACAAGTGCTGAGGTTTACAAAGATTAACTCGCCTCAGGCCTTACTGGTTATTGATTCTCTATGCGATACCATGCGGCTATAAAACGAAACTAAAAAGCGGCGATACGATCGTCCAACCTAACCACATGTTACTAAAGCGCGGCATTTGCACCGTACTGTTCCTTTACGTTCTCAAATTCGTAGGGTCTGTTAACGCAGCCGATCTCA